>NZ_JBHWES010000052.1:0-60127 GCF_042734105.1 Streptomyces sp. NPDC059679
CTCCCGGCCCGGCCCGTCTGATTGCCGACCTTTACGCGCTGCGCGCTACGCCGCGCGCCGCCGCGTCAGTTGTCGTCCTCGTCGATGAGGAAGCCGCGCATGGGGCTCGGCGCCTGCTGCATCGGCTGCGGGGCCTGCGGGCGCACCGGAGCCATCGGCTGGGTCATCGCGGGGGACATCTGCTGCTGGCCACCGTAGGACGGCGCGCCGCCGCCCTGGGTGTGGCCGCCCATGGGCTGGTTGCCGCCCATGGTGTGGCCGCCCATCGCGCCCGCTCCGGCCGAGGCCATGGAGCCGGTCATCGACGGGGACGGCGGCAGCGAGGCGGTCGCCGGGGTGCGCGGCGGGGCCAGGGAGTCGTCGGCCTGGTTCTCCAGCTGGCGCAGCTGGCTCTCCAGGTACGACTTCAGCCGCGTGCGGTACTCGCGCTCGAAGCCGCGCAGGTCCTCGACCTTGCGCTCCAGCGTGGCGCGGGCCGACTCCAGCGAGCCCATCGCGACGCGGTGCTTCTCCTGCGCGTCCCGCTCCAGCGCGTCGGCCTTGGCGCGGGCGTCCCGCTCCAGGCCCTCGGCGCGGCTGCGGGCCTCACCGACGATCTTGTTGGCCTCGGAACGGGCCTCGGCGATCGCCTGGTCGGCGGTCTGCTGCGCGAGCGAGAGCACGCGCGCGGCGCTGTCGCCGCCCGGGCCCTGGCCCGGCTGCGGCAGCTGCGGGCCGCCGGGGCCACCCATCGGACCGCCCATGGGGCCACCGGGGCCCATCGGACCCCCCTGCCCCATCGGGCCCGGTCCGCCCTGGCCCATGGGACCGCCCTGACCCATCGGGCCGCCCTGACCCATGGGACCGCCCTGCATCGGACCCGGTCCACCCTGGCCCATCGGGCCTGCCGGCAGCTGCGGGGCACCGCCCGGAAGTTGGGGCGGGCCACCCATCTGCTGCTGGCCGGGCGGCACGGGCTGCGGTCCGGATATGGCGGCGGGCACAGGGGCGCCGGGTCGCTCCTGCTGTTCCGGCGGTTTACGCATGTTCTGCTGCTGACTCTGCGCGGCGGCACGGGTCGCGGCGGCCAGCTTGGCGCGCAGATCCTCGTTCTCCCGCAGCAGCCGGGTCAGTTCGGCTTCGACCTCATCGAGGAAGGCATCGACCTCGTCCTCGTCATAGCCTTCTCGGAGGCGGACGGTCGTGAACTGCTTGTTCCGCACGTCCTCGGGGGTCAACGGCATCTCTAACTCACCTCAACGTAGTCGTCGGCAATCGGCAAGACCGTATCGTTCACACGCTGCTCGCAAAATTGCGGACGACGGTGATCAAGATCCAGACGATGATCATCAGAACGAAGAAGGACAGGTCGAGCGCCACACCCCCGAGACGCAACGGCGGGATGAACCGCCGCAAGAGCTTCAGCGGCGGATCGGTGACAGTGTAGGCGGCCTCCAGGATGACCACCATCGCCTTGCCGGGTTGCCACGAGCGGGCGAACTGGAAGACGTAGTCCATCACCAGCCGGAAGATCAGCACGATCAGGAAGCAATACAGCGCGATGTAGATCACCTGCAGTGCGATGCCCATCCCGCTGTGTCCCTCTCCCCTTGCGTGCTCGGCCGTACGGCCTGTTGATGACTCGGTGTTGCCGTGTTGCGTCTCAGCTTTGGTTGAAGAACCCGCCCTCTGCGATACGGGCCTTGTCCTCCGCCGTGACATCGACGTTAGCAGGAGACAACAGAAACACCTTCTGAGTCACCCGCTCAATGCTCCCATGGAGGCCGAACACGAGTCCGGCCGCAAAGTCGACAAGTCGCTTTGCATCCGTGTCATCCATCTCCGTGAGGTTCATGATCACCGGGGTGCCCTCACGGAAGTGTTCCCCGATAGTACGGGCCTCGTTGTAGGTCCTGGGGTGCAGCGTCGTGATGCGGTACGGCTCTCGCTCGGACACGACCTTGGGCATGATCACCGGCGCGTTCTTCTCCAAGTTCTGACGTTCAGGTGTGATGGATGCCACGGGGGCGATTCGCGCGGGTCGCCCGGTTTCCGGTACGAGCGGGGCGGGTTCACGCTGCGCCGGGGGATGGACGACTCGTACAGATTCGCCCCTCTCCGACCGCGGCTCGGTTTCCGTCACCTGATGCCTGCGACGATCCCGCTCGGGCTCCGGCTCGGGCTCGAACTCGTCGTCGGGGTCGAATCCCCGGCCGTCGTACCCATCGTCCTCCACGAGGCCGAGGTAGACCGCCATCTTGCGCATAGCGCCGGCCATTCTCTGCGTCCTCCGCTCTGTGGTGGATCGGCTCCGCCACCGGATGCCTTGGATCCACGCGGCCTGCCCGCCTTTTGGCGGGAATGACCATATTTTGTGCTGTGGTCCGACTTCTTCGCGACGTTACCGGAGCCTGGGTCGGACTCCGAGCACCGCCGTGCCGACGCGCACATGTGTCGCCCCGGCAGCCACCGCGTCCTCGAGATCCGAGCTCATCCCCGCCGAGACCATGTTCGCAGCAGGATGAGCCGCGCGCAGGCTGGATGAGATTTCCATCAGCCGATCGAAGGCGGCCCGCGGCCGCCCCGCAAACGGTCCGGCCAGCGGAGCGACCGTCATCAGACCGTCCAGCCGCAGCCCCTGGGCCTCGACCACCGCGTCGCCAAGAGCTTCCACCCCGTCCGGCGCGACACCTCCCCGTTCTCCCTGTTGACCCGACTCCGCGTCGAGCGCCACCTGAATCAGACAGCCCAGTTCACGGCCGGCCCCCACCGCCGCACGCGACAGCGCGTCAACCAGCCGCTTGCGATCGACGGATTGCACCATATCGGCGTAACTAGCCACCGATCGCACCTTATTGGTCTGCAATTGCCCAACGAAGTGCCAAATCAACGGAAGATCGGCACATTCAGCAGCTTTGGGCGCCGCGTCCTGATCGCGATTCTCCGCCACGTGATGAACGCCGAGTTCCGCGAGGAGCCGGACATCGCTCGCCGGGTAGGTCTTGGTCACCACAATCAACGTGACATCTTCACGTTTGCGGTCGGCAGCCGCACAAGCCGCGGAGATACGTTCCTCCACGCGAGCAAGATTTTCGGCCAGTTCCGTTCTGCGATCCGTCACAGCTCAGCCGCCCAACCAGACATAGCTCGCGAGCCGCCCCGTGGTGCGCTCGCGCCGGTACGAGAAGTGGTCCGTCGATTCCAGCGTGCAGATGTGGGAGTGCTCTTCCATCTTCACGCCCGCGTGGGCGAGCTGGGAGCGCACGCCGGCGGTCACATCCACCGCCGCGGTGCCCCAACTGGTCTCGGCCCACGCCGCGGGCACGGTCTTCGCGACCTCGGCGCGCATCTCCTCGGGGACCTCGTAGCAGCGACCGCAGACCGAGGGACCCGTACGGGCGAGGATCCGGGCGGGGTCCGCGCCCAGTTCGGTCATCGTCCGCACCACCGCGGGCACGACCCCGGCGACCAGGCCCGGCCGCCCGGCGTGCGCGGCCCCGGCGACCCCGGCCACCGGATCGGCCAGCAGCACCGGGGTGCAGTCGGCGGTCAGGACGGCGAGGGCGAGCCCGCGACGGGCCGTCACCACCGCGTCGACCGCCGGGACCTCGCGGTCGCCCCACGGTCCGTCGACCACGGCCACGTCCCGGCCGTGCACCTGGTTCATCCAGACGACCTCGGCCGGGTCCAGGCCCATCGCCTTGGCCGCCAGTTCGCGGTTGGTCCGTACGGCCGCGGGGTCGTCGCCGACCGCGCCGCCGAGGTTGAGCTCGTCATACGGAGCGGCGCTCACTCCGCCCCACCGGTCGGTGAAGGCGAAGTGCGCGCCGCTCGCGTCGTGCTGTTGCGCTATCACTTCTGGATCGCTTCAGGATCGCCGTGGAGCCATGTCGGCACGGCTCACTTGAGGAAGTCCGGCACGTCCAGCTCCTCGGCCTGGCTGTCCTGGTACGGACGGGCCGGCGGGACCTGGGGGGCGGGGATCGGGGCGGGCGGCGGGACCTCGGCGACGGGGGTCGGCTCGGGCCTGGACTCCTCCTCGCGCGGGGTGACGCTGCCGAGCCCGCCGAACGACGGCCGGCTGCCGGTGTCGGAGGACGAACGGCCGGTGCCGGCGCCGACCGGGCCAAGACCCTCGTCGCGGCTGCCGCCGCCGTAGGAGCCGAGCACCTTGTCGCGGTTCTTGGCCGGCGGCTGACCGCCGTCGAAGCCAGCCGCGATCACGGTGACCCGGACCTCGTCGCCGAGCGCGTCGTCGATCACCGCGCCGAAGATGATGTTGGCCTCGGGGTGCGCGGCCTCGCTCACCAGCTGTGCGGCCTCGTTGATCTCGAACAGGCCGAGGTCGGAGCCGCCGGAGATGGAGAGCAGCACTCCACGCGCACCGTCGATGGATGCCTCCAGCAGCGGCGAGGAGATCGCCATCTCGGCGGCGGCCACCGCGCGGTCGTCGCCGCGGGCCGAGCCGATGCCCATGAGCGCCGAGCCCGCCTCGGACATCACGGACTTGACGTCCGCGAAGTCGAGGTTGATCAGGCCCGGGGTGGTGATCAGGTCGGTGATGCCCTGGACGCCCGAGAGCAGCACCTGGTCCGCGGACTTGAACGCGTCGAGCACGCTCACCTGACGGTCCGAAATGGACAGCAGCCGGTCGTTCGGAATCACGATGAGGGTGTCGACCTCGTCGCGCAGCCCCGCGATGCCGTCCTCGGCCTGATTGGCGCGGCGGCGGCCCTCGAAGGTGAACGGACGGGTGACCACGCCGATCGTCAGCGCGCCCAGCGAGCGGGCGATGTTGGCGACGACGGGCGCGCCGCCGGTGCCGGTGCCGCCGCCCTCGCCCGCGGTGACGAAGACCATGTCGGCCCCCTTGAGGACCTCCTCGATCTCCTCGCGGTGGTCCTCGGCGGCCTTCCGGCCGACGTCGGGATTGGCGCCGGCGCCGAGGCCGCGGGTGAGTTCGCGGCCGACGTCGAGTTTGACGTCCGCGTCACTCATCAGCAGGGCCTGCGCATCGGTGTTGATCGCGATGAACTCGACGCCCTTGAGCCCGACCTCGATCATCCGGTTGATGGCATTCACGCCACCGCCGCCGATGCCGACGACCTTGATGACTGCGAGGTAGTTCTGCGGTGCTGCCACGTCGAAGGCCTCTCGCCTCGAGTTACGTGTCGCCACCCCGCCGTTGCCGCGGTGCGCCGACTGATGCCGAATGGGACGGTTCCGATCGCCGACCCCAACCCTAACGCTGAAGTTTAGGGTTACCAGTGCCTATGTTTCCCGGAGTCTTCGGAACAGGACACTAAGTCGACAAGTGGCGCGCGTTCAACGAACACGCCGAACCTCCCGTTTTTCTTTTCACCCTATGTGATCACCCAGCGGACAAGCCAACCAGGGTCCTGGCCTCCCGCTATTTACGTCAACTATGCGTCACCGCGGGGGCGGTCGGCGCACTGACGTCGTAGCGCTCCGCGTCCGGTACGGCCTTCATAAGCGCGGTGAGGGTCTTCGCCTTCGCCGCCCCGCGTTCGGAGCTGCCCCATACGACCGTACGGCCACGGGTCAGTCCGAGCGCGATCGAGTCATAGGAGCGGACCCGGACGGAAAGAGTGTCCGCCCGGACCTTCTCGGGCAGTTGGGCGATCACGGCGACTGCCTCGCGGCGCAGCCTGGTCGTGCCGAAATGGCGGGAACTCGGCGACCGGTCCGCCTCCACTTGCAGCAGTGGAACGCCCTTCGGCGCCTGCGGAACGGTCGCGAACAGCACACCTTCCTCGTCGACTTCGAGGAACTTGCCGGCTTTCTCGACGATCGCCTCGGGCCTGCGCTCGGTCACCCGTACGGCGATGGTGTCCGGCCAGGACCGCGAGACATCCACCTCCGCTATCCGCGACAGCCGTGTCCGCAGCCTGTGCTCGACGGAGTCGGTGTCCACCGCCGCCAGCGGCTCGTTCAGCGGGACGGCCGCGGCCTCGCGCACCTCGCCAGGGGTGAGGGCGGCCGTGCCGCTGACGGCCACATGCTCGACCCGCAGCCAGCTCGACCCGTACAGCAGCCAGGTGACGCCGGAGCCGAGGAGCGCGGTCGCCACCCCCGTCACCAGCAGCGTGCGGCGGCGGGGCAGCCGGAGGCGGCGGCGCGCCTTGAGGGCGGGCGGGGGCGGGCCGGGCGGCGGCGTCCTGCGGGCACCGCCCTTGGCGGTCGTCGCTCCGGCCACGCTTGCCCACCTTCTTTCTTCCGGTCCGGAGGGGTCCTCGAGGTCGCCCTCCGGACCGGACCGGCCTCACATCTGGCGGCGCGCCGCGATTGCCTCGTACACCATGCCGACCAGCAGCTCGTCGGCGTCCCGGCGGCCGAACTCGGCGGCGCGCCGGGACATGTCGTACAGCCGGTGCGGGTCGCCGAGCACGGGGAGCACATTGGCCTGCACCCACTCGGGGGTCAGCTCCGCGTCGTCGACCAGCAGCCCGCCACCGGCCTTGACCAACGGCTGGGCGTTGAGCCGCTGCTCGCCGTTGCCGATGGGCAGCGGGACGTAGGCGGCCGGCAGCCCGACAGCGGACAGCTCGGCGACGGTCATCGCGCCCGCGCGGCAGAGCATCATGTCCGCCGCGGCGTACGCGAGGTCCATCCGATCCACGTACGGTACCGGCACATAGGGCGGCATACCGGGCATGTTGTCCACGCGCGGCAGTTCGTTTTTCGGTCCGACCGCGTGCAGGATCTGGATTCCGGCCCGCTGCAGGAACGGGGCGACCGCCTGGACCACCTCGTTCAGCCGGCGCGCGCCCTGGGAGCCGCCGGAGACCAGGAGCGTCGGCAGGTTCTGGTCGAGCCCGAAGGCGGCGCGCGCCTCGGGGCGGACCGCCGCCCGGTCGAGGGTGGCGATGGTGCGGCGTAGCGGGATGCCGACGTAGCGGGCGCCGCGCAGCTTGCTGTCCGGGGTGGAGACCGCGACGAACTTGGCGTAGCGGGAGCCGATCTTGTTGGCGAGGCCCGGTCGGGCGTTGGCCTCGTGGACGATGATGGGCACCCCGGCCCGCTTGGCGGCCAGATAGCCGGGCAGCGCCACATAGCCGCCGAAGCCGACCACGCAGTCGGCCTTGGTGCGCTCCAGGATCTGCTCGGCGGCCTTGATCGTGCCGCGCAGCCGCCCGGGGACGGTGATCAGCTCGGGGGTGGGCTTACGCGGCAGCGGCACGGCGGGGATCAGCCCGAGTTCGTAACCGCGCTCGGGCACGAGCCGGGTCTCGAGCCCCCGCTCCGTGCCGAGCGCTGTGATCCCCACGGTCGGATCCTGCCTGCGCAGGGCGTCCGCGAGGGCGAGCGCGGGCTCGATGTGGCCGGCGGTCCCCCCACCGGCGAGTACGACATGCACCGAAATTCACCGCTCTCCGGACGGCCGCTTCTTGACGCGCCGTCTCATCGTCTTCCGTCTCACCCGAGCCAGCTTCTTCCACAAAGCAGGCTGCCGCGTCGCCAGTGCCGCCCGCGCGCTCGGCTCCGCCCGCGCGAAGGCGATCAGCAGGCCGATCGCGAACATGGTCGGCAGCAGGGCGGACCCTCCGTAGGAGAACAGCGGGAGCGGGACCCCGGCGATCGGCAGCAGACCGAGCACCGCGCCGATATTGACCACGGCCTGGGCCGTGATCCAGGTGGTCACGCCTCCCGCGGCATACCTCACGAAGTGGTCCTCCGTGCGTCCGGCCACGCGGATACCCGCATAGCCTAGAGCCGCGAAGAGTACGAGCACCGACAGCGTCCCCGCGAGGCCGAGTTCCTCCCCGGTAATGGCGAAGATGAAGTCGGTGTGCGGTTCAGGTAGTTCGCCCCATTTTTCCATACTTGCGCCCAGTCCGGAACCGAACCAGCCGCCATTGGCCAGGGCGTAGATCCCGTGCACCGCCTGCCAGCACTGATCATTGTGGCCGGGCTCGGTGGCCCCGATACAGGCGAGCCGGGACATCCGGTTGGCGCTGGTCTTGATCAGCAGCGCGCCGATCGCCACGGCGAACGCGAGCACCCCGGCGAACAGCCGGGTGGGGGCGCCGGCCAGCCACAGCAGGCCGAAGAGGATGGCGGTGAGGATGATCGCGGTGCCCATGTCCCCGCCCAGCATGATCAGGCCGAGCAGCATGCCCGCCGCGGGCACCAGCGGGACCAGCAGGTGCTTCCACTGGTTCAGCAGCCGCTTGTCCTGCTTGCGGGCCAGCAGATCGGCCCCCCACAGCACCAGCGCGAGCTTGCCGAATTCCGAGGGCTGCAGCAGGAACGGGCCGCCGAAGGAGATCCAGTTCTGGTTGCCGTTGACCGCCACCCCTATCCCCGGCACCTGGACCAGGCACATCAGGAAGACCGACCCCGCCAGGAGCGGATAGGCGAAGGCGCGGTGCAGCTTGATGGGCATGCGTACGGCGAGCAGTAGCAGTACGCCGCCCAGCGCGGCGGCGAACAGCTGCTTGCGGAAGAAGTAGGAGGGGGCCAGGCCCGACTGCAGTGCCTTGATCTGGGAGGCGGAGTAGACCATCACCAGGCCGAGCACGATGATCAGCAGGCTGCCGCCCATGATCAGGTAGTACGCGGTCAGCGGCCGGTCCCAGGCCTTTCTGAGCCGCGTCTGCGCTCGGCGCAGCGCGGCCGGCACGCTTCCGCGGGTGGGACGGCGGGGTGAGCGGGGGGCGCCCGGACCGCGCTCGGGTCGGGCGAAGCGCAGGGCCCGCTCGCGGGCGGCCGTCCGCTCCCTGGGGGCCGCCGCCTTGTTCGCGGCCGTCCCTTCGCGCCCCGCCACGCGCTTACGCCCCGCCGCGCCCTGACGCGCGGCGCCGCTCTGACGCGCCGCGCCGCCCTGGCGCCCGGCCGTCCGCTCCGGCGTGGCCGCCCGCTCCCGGGCGCCCGCGCGCTCCCGCGAGCCGGCCTGGGCGCGCGGGGGCGTCCGGTCCCGCGGGGTCGCCTGTGCCCGCGGGGTCGCCCGGTCCCGGGAAGCCGCCCGGTCCCGTGGCGCGCCGCGGCCGGCGCCCGGGCGGCCGGGCTTCCAGGGTCGCGGCGCGGCGGGCTGGTCAGCCGTCATGTCGTATCCCCTCCAAGGTCCCCGCGCGAGCGGTCCGCGCGGGGGACCGGCGGGCTACTGATCGTCCGGGACCCGGCCGGAGGCCAGATCGTGAACCGCCGCGGCGAAGGCGTCGCCCCGCTTGTTGTAGTTGACGAACATGTCCATCGAGGCGCAGGCCGGAGCCAACAGGACCGTATCGCCCGGCCGGGCGAGCCGGGCCGCTTCCCGGACAGCCGCCGCCATCGCCCCAGTGTCGGTCCGGTCGAGGTCCACAACCGGGACATCTGCCGCGTGTCGCGCGAGGGCTTCGCCGATCAGGGCGCGGTCCGCACCGATCAGCACGACCCCGCGCAGCCGCTTCGCCGAGGCGACCACCAGCTCGTCGAAAGTGGCGCCCTTGGCCAGGCCGCCCGCGATCCACACAATGTGCTCGAAGCTGTCCAACGACGCCTGGGCCGCGTGGGTGTTGGTGGCCTTGGAGTCGTCCACGTACGCCACCCCGGCCACGTCCGCGACATGCTCGACGCGGTGCGGATCGGGCCGGAAGGCGCGCAGGCCGTCCCGTACGGCGGCGGGCGGGACGCCGAAGGCGCGGGCCAGGGCGGCCGCCGCGAGGGCGTTGGCGATGTTGTGCGGGGCCGGCGGGTTCACATCGGAGACCTCGGCGAGCTCCTGCGCCTGCTTCTGCCGGTTCGCCACGAAGGCCCGGTCGACCAGGATGTTCTCGACGACGCCGAGCTGGGACGGGCCGGGCGTGCCGAGGGTGAAGCCGATCGCCCGGCAGCCCTCCTCGACATCGGCCGCGCGCACCAGGTCCTCGGTGGCCGGGTCGGCGACGTTGTAGACGCAGGCGACCTGGTTGCCCTCGTAGATACGGCCCTTGTCGGCCGCGTACGCCGCCATCGAGCCGTGCCAGTCGAGGTGGTCGGGCGCGAGGTTGAGCACGGCGCCGGAGTGGGCGCGCAGCGACGGCGCCCAGTGCAGCTGGTAGCTGGAGAGCTCGACGGCCAGTACGTCGTACGGCTCGTCGCCGAGCACCACGTCCAGCAGCGAGACGCCGATGTTGCCGACGGCGGCGGTGCGCAGCCCGGCCGCCTCCAGGATGGCGGCCAGCATGCGCACGGTGGTGGTCTTGCCGTTGGTGCCGGTGACCGCGAGCCACGGCGGCGCGTCGGCCTTCCTGAGCCGCCACGCCAGCTCCACATCGCCCCACACCGGCACGCCGGCCTCTGCGGCCGCCAGGAACAGCGGGCTGCTCGGCTTCCAGCCGGGCGTGGTGACGATCAGCTCCGTGCCCTGGGGCAATGTGTCCCCGTCGCCGAGCCGCACCGTGACGCCGCCCAGCGCCTCCAGTTCGGCCGCCTCGGCGCGCTGCCGCTCGCCGTCGACGCCGTTGACGACGGTCACCGTGGCCCCGAGGCCCCGCAGCGCACGCGCCGCGGGGACCCCGGAGACGCCGAGTCCGGCGACGGTGACATGCCGCCCGGCGAGGTCGGAGACGTCCAGTGTCACTGGGCTCGCCATCCCCCGTAGAAGAGGCCGAGTCCGACGATCACGCACATGCCCTGGATGATCCAGAACCGGACCACCACAAGGACCTCGCTCCACCCCTTGAGTTCGAAGTGGTGCTGTAGTGGCGCCATCCGGAAGACGCGCCGCCCGGTGAGCCGGAAGGAGCCGACCTGGATGACCACGGACATGGTGATCAGGACGAACAGACCGCCGAGGATGGCCATCAGCAGCTCGGTGCGGGAGCAGATGGCCAGGCCGGCGAGCGCGCCGCCGAGCGCGAGGGAGCCGGTGTCACCCATGAAGATCTTCGCGGGCGAGGTGTTCCACCACAGGAAGCCGAAGCAGGCGCCCATCAGCGCGGAGGCGACGACCGCGAGGTCGAGCGGGTCACGGACCTCGAAACAGGACGAGGGATTGGTGAGGGTCTGCGCGTTGGCGCAGGACTCCTGGTACTGCCAGACGCCGATGAAGGTGTAGGCGCCGAAGACCATCACGGAGGCGCCGGTGGCCAGGCCGTCGAGGCCGTCGGTGAGGTTCACGCCGTTCGACATCGCCAGGATCATGAACAGCGCCCAGATCGCGAAGATCACCGGGCCGAAGGACCAGCCGAAGTCCTGGACGAAGGAGAGCCGGTCGGAGGCGGGGGTCTGCTGCCGGGAGTCGGCGAAGTTCAGCGAGAGGATCGCGAAGGCGACGCCGACGATCAGCTGGCCGAGCATCTTGGCCTTGGCCCGCAGACCCAGGCTCCGCTGCTTGACGATCTTGATGTAGTCGTCCAGGAAGCCGACCAGGCCCATGCCTGCGAACAGGAAGAGCACCAGCACACCGGAGAAGGTGGGCTCGCTGCCGGTGATCACCTTCGTCAGGGCGTAGGCGATCAGCGTGGCCAGGATGAAGGAGATACCGCCCATGGTGGGCGTCCCCTTCTTGCTGCCGTGGGAGCGCGGGCCGTCGTCCCGGATGAACTGGCCGTAGCCCTTGCGCGCCAGCAGCTTGATCAGCAGCGGGGTGCCGATCAGGGTCAGAAAGAGCCCGATGGCTCCCGAGAAGAGGATCTGCCTCATGCCACCCATCAGCGGACGACCTCACCCTCGCCCTCGAGCAACGCCTGCGCGACCCGCTCCAGCCCCACCGATCTGGATGCCTTCACCAACACGACGTCCCCCGGTCGCAGCTCGCTGCGCAACAGATCGACCGCCGCCCGCACGTCGGACACGTGCACCGACTCCTCACCCCACGAACCCTCGTTCTTGGCGCCCATGTCGAGCCATGCGGCCTCCTGGCCGCCGACCGCCACGAGCTTGCTGACGTTGAGCCTGACGGCCAGCCGCCCGACCGCGTCGTGCTCGGCCAGTGACTCCTCGCCGAGCTCGGCCATCGGGCCCAGCACCGCCCACGTGCGCCCCCCTTCCGCCTGGCCGGCCGCGCCCATCGCGACCAGCGCGCGGAGCGCGGCTCGCATGGACTCGGGGTTCGCGTTGTAGGCGTCGTTGACGACCGTCACGCCGTCCCGGCGCTCGGTGACCTCCATCCGCCAGCGGGAGAGCTGCCCCGCCTCGGAGAGCGCCACGGCGATCTCGTCGACGGACATGCCCAACTCATGGGCGACGGCGGCCGCGGCAAGCGCGTTCGACACGTGGTGCTCACCGTACAGGCGCATGGTCACTTCGCTGCACCCGGTAGGGGTGTGAAGGGTGAAGGACGGCCGACCGCCGTCGGCGAGCCGGACATTCTCGGCACGTACGTCGGCGTCGGCGGCCTCGCCGAACAGCAGCGTACGGGCCTTGGTGCGGGTCGCCATGGCGCGTACGAGCGGGTCGTCGGCGTTGAGCAGCGCGACCCCGCCCTCCGCGGCCGCGGGCAGGGCCTCGACGAGCTCGCCCTTGGCCTCGGCGATCGCCTCGCGGCCGCCGAACTCGCCGATGTGGGCGGTGCCGACGTTGAGGACCAGGCCGAGCCGGGGCGGGGTGAGCTCGGTCAGGTACCGGATATGGCCCTTGCCCCGGGCGCCCATCTCCAGCACCAGGTGCCGGGTCGTCTCATCGGCGCTCATCGCGGTCAGCGGCAGGCCGAGTTCGTTGTTGAACGACTCGGGGGTCCACACGGTGGGGCCCAGCCGGCGCAGCAGCTGCGCCGTCAGGTCCTTGGTGCTGGTTTTGCCCGCCGAGCCGGTGAGCGCGACCACGGTGGCGTCCAGGCGCTGCACGACGGCGCGGGCCAGCGCCCCCAGGGCGGCCTGGACGTCGGGCACGACGATGGACGGTACGGGCGCGGCGTCCGCGGCGGCGGCCGGGACGGGCCGGGCGGCCAGCACCGCCACCGCGCCCTCCTCGACCGCGCGGGCCGCGAAGTCGTGCCCGTCCACGCGCTCGCCGGGGAGCGCCGCGAAGAGGCCGCCCGGGCGCACCTCGCGGGAGTCGATCACGACGGGGCCGGTGACCTTCAGGTCCGTGTCCGGTATGTCGTGCGGCTGCCCGCCGACGATGCCGATGATCTCGGCGAGGGACAGGGCGATCACTGATCACCTCCGGCCGTACGGGGAAGCTGCCGTGAGGGGGCTGGTGCGCGCATGGCGGTCTGTCATCCCTGGTTGTCTTGGCGTTTGATGGCGAGCTCGATGGCTTCGCGCAGTACCTGGCGGTCGTCGAAGGGGCGTACCACCCCGGCGATGTCCTGGCCCAGCTCATGGCCCTTGCCCGCAACCAGCACGGTGTCGCCGGGCTCGGCGCGGGCGACGGCGGCGGCGATGGCCTGCGCCCGGTCGGCGTCGACCAGCACATCGCCGCGTTCGTGAGCGGGCACCTCGGCGGCGCCCGCGAGCATGGTGGCCAGGATCGCCAGCGGGTCCTCGGAGCGGGGGTTGTCGGAGGTCAGCACGGCGGTGTCGGCGTAACGGGCGACGGCGGCGCCCATAGGGCCGCGTTTTTGCTGGTCCCGGTCGCCGCCGCAGCCGAGGACGGCGTGCAGCCTGCCCTCGGTGACCTTGCGCAGGGCGCGCAGGACCGACTCGACGGCGTCCGTCTTGTGTGCGTAGTCCACAACAGCGAGATACGGCTGTCCGGCGTCCACGCGCTCAAGCCGGCCGGGCACGCCCGGGACGGCCGCGACACCGTCGGCGGCGGTCTGCGGGTCGATCCCGGCGACGGCGAGCGACACGACGGCGGCAAGCGTGTTGGCGACGTTGAAGGCGCCCGGGAGGGGCGCGGCGGCGGTCACGGACTCGCCGTTCGGGCCGAGGATGGTGAACTCGGAGCCGAGCGGGCCCACGGTCACGTCGGCCGCGCGCCAGTGGGCGTCGGGGTGCCCCTCGGCGGAGAAGGTGGTGACCGGGACCTCGGAGAGGTCCACCAGGCGCTTGCCGTACTCGTCGTCCAGGTTGATCACCGCGGCGCGGCTGCGCGCCTTGGTGAACAACTGGGCCTTCGCCTGGAAGTAGTCCTCCATATCGGAGTGGAACTCCATGTGCTCCGGGCTGAGGTTGTTGAAGACGGCGACGTCGAAGACGCAGCCGTCGACCCGGCCGAGCACCAAGGCGTGGCTGGAGACCTCCATGGCCAGCGAGCCGACCCCGCGCTCGCGCATCACCGCGAAGAGGGCCTGCAGATCGGTGGCCTCGGGGGTGGTGCGCTCGGATTTGATCCGCTCGTCGCCGATCCGCGACTCGACGGTGCCGATGAGGCCGGTGAGCGAGCCGTCGCCCTTGGCGGCGGCCGCCTTCAGCCCGCCCTCGACGAGGTACGCGGTCGTGGTCTTGCCCGAGGTGCCGGTGATGCCGATCTGAAGCAGGTCCCGGCCCGGCTCGCCGTAGATCGTGGCGGCCAGCGCGCCCATCCGGCCGCGCGGGTTCTCGACGGCCAGGACCGGCAGCCCGGTGGCCGCCGCGCGGTCGGCGCCCCCCGGGTCGGTGAGCACGGCGACCGCGCCGAGGTCGGCGGCCTGGGCGGCGAAGTCCGCGCCGTGCAGGCGGGCGCCGGGCAGGGCCGCGTAGACGTCGCCGGGGCGTACGGCCCGCGAGTCGTGGGTGATACCCGTGACGGCCGCCCCCTCGGGGGCCTCGATGCCCAGCTGATCGGCCAGCTCCCGGAGCGGGATCGCGCGGACCTGGAGAGGCCGGGGCGCTCCCGGGTAGCTCGACGGGCCACCCTTGGGGGAGAGCTGCGAGGGCTGGGAGGTTTGAGACTGATCAGCTTGGGGCACGGCGTGAGACTACCCGCCGCACCCGCTCCCCCGCGAAACGAGGGGGCTGCGCGCAGCGCGGACGGTTGAGGGTGGTGGTGGGAGACGCAGGGACGAGAGGTGCCCGCGCGCAGCGCGGACGGTTGAGGGTGGTGGTGGGAGACGGGTGGGCGAGGGGGTTTGCGCGCGGAACCGGAGTGATCAGGGACATGGCGAGGGCGGTCACCGGCCGGGACTGTAGCTGACCGGCAGCCGCGCCGCCCGCTTCCCGGACGGGGCCACCTGCAGCGTCTTCAGCGAGAACTCCATGACCCGCTTGAAGACCGGCCCGCAGACCTGGCCGCCGAAGTAGCTGCCCTTGGTCGGGTTCTGGACGGCGCAGTACACCGTCACCCGCGGCTGGTCGGCGGGCGCGAAGCCCGCGAACGAGGCGGTGTAGCCGTGGTAGCGGCCGGTCTTGGGGTCCACCCGGTTGGACGTGCCGGTCTTGCCCGCGACGCGGTAGCCGGGGATCTTCGCCTTGGTCCCGGTGCCCTGCTGGTCGTCGATGACGGATTCGAGCATCGAGGTGAGCGTCTTCGCGGTCTTCTCGCTGACCACCCGGGTCCGCTTGGGGTGCGGCGCGGCCGAGAAGCGGTCTCCGGAGCCCTGGGTGCCGCGCACCAGGGACGGCTGGACGCGTTCGCCGCCGTTGGCGATGGTGGAGTAGACGGAGGCCGCCTGTACGGCGTTCAGCGAGAGCCCCTGGCCGAAGGGGATCGTGTACTGCTGTGAGGCGCTCCAGTCCTCCGGCTTGGCCAGGATGCCCCGGGTCTCGCCGGGGAAGCCGAGCCCGGTGTAGCTGCCGATCCCGAACTTCCGCAGATAGGAATAGAGAATCCGATCGGCCTGCTTCTGGTTCTTCCCCAGCTGCTCGGTGGCGAGGATCGTGCCGATGTTGCTGGACTTGGCGAGCACCCCGTTGAGCGTGAGGTACCAGGTGGGGTGGTCGATGTCGTCCGCGAAGGCGCGGTCCGCGCGCGGCAGCCGGTTGGGGACCACCACATGGGTGTCCCAGGTGGCGGCGCCCTCTTCCAGGACGGCGGCCATCGACATCAGCTTGCTGACGCTGCCCGGCTCGTACGCGTCCGAGAGCGCGGCGTTGCCCAGGGCGTCGGCGTTCGCGCCGGAGATGTCGTTCGGGTCGAACCCCGGGGCGTTGGCCAGGGCCAGGATCTCGCCGGTGCGGGTGTCCTGGACGACCACATAGCCGCTGTCCGCCTTGGACGCCTTCACCTGCTCGCTGATGGCGCTCTGCGCGGCCCACTGGATGTCGCGGTCGATCGTCAGCTCGACATCGCTGCCGGGCACCGCGGGCTGCTCCTTGACGTCTCCGGTGGGCACCTGACGGCCGCCGGACTGGGCGTAGACCCGCTTTCCGTCCTTGCCCGCGAGCTGCTTGTTCAGCTCCCGCTCGACGCCGGCCGCGCCGTGCCCCTCCGCGTCCACGAAGCCGAGCACTCCGGCGGCGAGGTTCCCGTTCGGGTAGACCCGCTTGCTGTGCGCCTCGCGGTTGACCCCGGCCAGGACGTTCACGCCCTTGCCCTTGGCCGCCGCGCCGTCCAGCGCGTTCTTGAGGTCCTTGATCTGCTTCCACACCCGCGGGGACTGCTGGCGGGCCAGCACCACGTACTGCGACTTCGGATTGGCGGTGAGCTTCCGCTCCAGCTCCGCCTGCTCCTCGCCGAGGATCGGCGCGAGGAGCGCGGCGGCCTGGCGCGGCGCGTCGTCGATCCTGGCCGTCTTGGGGGTGAGGAGGTCGGGGGCGGCGGTGATGTCGTACGCGTCCACGGTGGTCGCCAGGTCGACGCCGTGGCGGTCGGTGATCGAGCCGCGCTCGGCGGCCAGCGTGACCGGGATGTAGCGGTTCACATTGGCCTTCGCCGCGTACGCACCGGCGTCGACGGCCTGCACCTGGAGCAGCCGTACGACGAAGACCAGCATGATCAGGGTGAGGCCGAGGCTGATCAGCCGCAGCCGGGGACGCGGACTGCCCAGCCGCAGCGGCGGGGCGGCGTTCCCGGCGTTCCCCGGGCGGGCGGGCCCGCCGGGCCGCCGTGGGGCGGGGCGCGGGTCGCCCGATCGGCGCGGCGTGCCCTGGCGCGGGCGGCCGTCGCCCCGCGGCGGTCCGGCGGGGCCGGGCAGGCGGCGGGGGTCGCGCGGGGCCGTCACGCCGCCGCCCCGGGAGCGGCCTTGGCGCAGGCGGTCCTGGCGCGGGCAGAGGGTCGCGTCACCGTGTCACCTACCGAGGGGCGGGGGTGGAGTTCGCGGACGGGGCGGCGCCGGGCGCGGTGGTCGTCGCGGTGCCGTCGGCGGCCGGCGCAGCCGAGGGCGCCGGGGATGCCTCAGCGTCGTCGGACACCGCGCCCGGCGATGCCGCCGTGGGCCCGGGGGCGGAGGCCTGAGCCGAGGGCGACGCGGCGGGCAGCGACGGCAGGGGCGCCCCGGGGGCGCGGTACACCGAGGGACCGCCGGAGGCGGCGGGGGCGGGGGCGCCGCTGACGCTGCCGTCCGGGTTCAGGAACGCCGGACTGCCGCCCGGCACCATCCCGAGCTCCCGGGCCCGCCGCTCCAGCGCGTCCGGCGCGGAGAGCCGGTCCACTTCCTGCTGCAGCGCCTGCCGCTCGTCGGAGAGCTCGTCGGTCTGCTTCTCCAGCCTGCTGAGCTCGAAGGACCCTTGGTTGAGGGAGGAGTTGAGCAGCAGCAACGCGATCAGCCCGGACCCCAGCAACACCACGACCAACAACACAAACGGCGTCCGCCGCGCCACCCGCGGCCCCCCAGCCATCACCGTGTCCCCCTGTCCCCGTCCACGACGCGTTCGTTTCTCCGTCCGAGCCGCGAGGCCACAGGTACCGCCCCGGCGACGGCGTGCGCGTCGCTCACGGTGCGACCTCCTCGCGGATGCGCTCCGCGCCCCTCAGGCGGGCGGGGGCGGCACGGCGGTTTTCGGCGACCTCTTCTTCCGTGGGGAGCTCCGCGCCGCGGGTGAGCAGCTTGAGGCGGGGCTGGTAGCGCTCGGGGACGACCGGCAGACCGGGGGGTGCGGTGGTCTCCGCGCCGGCTCCGAGTACGTGCTTGACCAGGCGGTCCTCGAGCGAGTGGTAGGAGAGGACGGCGATCCGGCCGCCGACCGCGAGGGCCGCGACCGCGGCCGGGATCGCGCGTTCCAGGACCGTGAGCTCGCCGTTGACCTCGATCCGCAGCGCCTGGAAGGTGCGCTTGGCGGGGTTGCCGCCGGTGCGCTTGGCGGCCTGCGGCAGGGCTTCACGGATCAGTTCGACCAGCCGGGCGCTGTTGCGGAAGGGCTCCTTCGCCCGCTCGCGCACCACCGCGTCCACGATCTTCCTGGCGAACTTCTCCTCGCCGTACGTCCGCAGGATCCGCACCAGTTCGCCCGGCGGGTAGGTGTTGAGCACCTCGGCCGCGCTGATCCCGGTCGTCTGGTCCATCCGCATGTCCAGCGGCGCGTCCTGCGCGTACGCGAAACCCCGCTCGGCCTCGTCCAGTTGCATGGACGACACGCCGAGGTCGAAGAGGATCCCTTGGACGCGCGGGGTGCCGAGCCGGGCCAGGACCTCGGGGAGCTCGTCGTAGACGGCGTGTACGAGGGTCGCCCGGTCGCCGTAGGGGGCGAGCCGCGCGCCGGAGAGTTCGAGCGCCGCCGGGTCTCGGTCCAGGGCGACCAGCCGGGCCTCGGGGAAGGTGCGCAGCAGCGCCTCGCTGTGGCCGCCGAGGCCCAGGGTGCAGTCCACCACGACCGCTCCGGGCCGCTCCAGGGCGGGGGCGAGCATGTCCAGGCAGCGCTGGAGCATGACGGGGACGTGGAGAGCGTTGCTGCTCATGCGCTGCTCGTGCGCCCTTCTGAGGGTCGGGCGAGGAGGGCACGCACCGCTGGGTCCCCACCCGCTCTGAAGGGGAAGTGACCTACTGGCGCCGGGGAAGTGACGTCAGGCGGCCGGAGCGGGAGGAGGCCGAGTGGTACGTACGCACCGCGCTCACGCGAAATTCCGGGATCCTTGGGGAGCGTCGGGCCTCCCACTTCGCGCCACTTTAGTCCACTCGTCCCTTCGGTCAACCAACCGGCCAGCGTGCCCGCCGCGGGTGTCAAAACACGTCAAGCGGGCGGGCGCGCGCACTCAGGCGCGGGCGCCACCCGTGTGGGGTCTCTCACACGAAAGGCCGCGCGCCCGTCGATACACCCGTTTGCCCTATCTAAAGAAAAGACAAAATCCCCTGGTGGAAGGTAGTGTCCCAGCTATGTCGATATCCGCGCCGCAGCCGCTGCCCCAGCACACCGACAGCACCGACAGCGCCGACAGCGCCGCCCGCACGGGAGGTACGGTCACTGATCGCCTCGTAGAGGCCAACCACCGTTACGCCGCCGAGTTCCAGGACCCCGGCATGGACGCGCGCCCCGTGCTGCGCGTCGCCGTGGTCGCCTGCATGGACGCGCGTCTCGACCTGCACGAGGCGCTCGGCCTGGACCTGGGCGACTGCCACACCATCCGCAACGCGGGCGGTGTGGTCACCGACGACGTCATCCGTTCCCTGACCATCAGCCAGCGCGCGCTGGGCACCCGCAGCGTCGTGCTCATCCACCACACGGGCTGCGGTCTGCTGAATCTGACCGAGGACTTCCGGCACGACCTGGAGGCCGAGGTCGGCCAGCGGCCGTCGTGGGCGGTCGAGGCGTTCAAGGACCTCGACACCGACGTACGCCAGTCGATGCAGCGGGTGCGGACTTCCCCGTTCCTGCTCCACAAGGATGATGTGCGCGGCTTCGTCTTCGACGTGACGACGGGTCTGCTGCGCGAGGTGACGCCACGCGGGTGAGCCCGTTTTAACTCCTCAAAACCCTCCAGTCCCGACAAATCACTCCGGGTTATCCACAGCCGAGTGACGAGATGAGGCCGGGACCGCAAGAATGCGTATGTGACATCGCCCCCCGCGGTCTGCGGGGGGCCGATGTCAGCGTGTTGCGGTGGGCCGGTCCGTTCCGAGGGCATCGGCCCGAGATCGGGCCGAGGAGGGCCGGGTGACGACCTATGACGAGCGAGCGAGCCTCAGCGATCTGACCACCACAGCGGAGCGGATCCGCAGGTCGGTGGAGGGTGTGATCGAGGGCAAGCCCGAGGTCGTGCGGCTTTCGCTGACCGTACTGCTCGCCGAGGGACATCTGCTGCTGGAGGATGTCCCAGGCGTGGGAAAGACCATGCTTGCCAAGGCGCTCGCGAAGTCCATCGACTGCTCGGTGCGCCGTATCCAGTTCACGCCGGACCTGCTGCCGTCGGATATCACCGGCGTGAGCGTGTATGACCAGCAGCAGAAGGATTTCGAGTTCAAGCCGGGTGCGATCTTTTCCCAGATCGTCATCGGCGACGAGATCAACCGGGCCTCGCCCAAGACCCAGTCGGCGCTGCTGGAGTCGATGGAGGAGCGGCAGGTCACCATCGACGGGCAGACCTACGAGCTGCCGACCCCCTTCATGGTCGTGGCCACGCAGAACCCGATCGAGATGGAGGGCACGTACCCGCTGCCCGAGGCGCAGCGCGACCGCTTCATGGCGCGCGTGTCGATCGGCTATCCGAGCCCGCAGGCCGAGCTCCAGATGCTGGACGTCCATGGCGGTGTCTCCCCGCTGGACGATCTGCAGCCGGTGGCCCATGCCCATGAGATCGCCAAGCTCATCGAGGCGGTCCGCGAGGTCCATGTGGCCGAGGCGGTCCGGCGGTATGCGGTCGACCTGGTCTCCGCCACGCGGAACCACCCCGATCTGCGGCTGGGCGCCTCCCCGCGGGCGACGCTGCATCTGCTGCGGGCGGCGAAGGCGGCCGCGGCGCTGACCGGGCGGGACTTCGCCCTGCCCGACGATGTGCAGTCGCTCGCGGTGGCCGTGCTGGCCCACCGGCTGCTGCCGACCGCGCAGGCCCAGCTGAACCGGCGCACCGCGGAGCAGGTGGTCGCGGACATACTGCAGCGCACCCCGGTGCCCAGCGCGGCCCCGCGCGGCGCGGGCCAGCAGGTGCCGCCCGGCGCGGCCCCCATGCCGCCGCCCGGGGCGCCGCTGCCGCCCGGTGCCGGACCGGTGCCCCCGGGCGCCGGTCCGATGCCGCCCGTGCCGCCCGCGCCCCCGGTTGAGTACGGTCAGCAGCCGCCGGGCGCGCGGAGGCTGTGATGACGGCAGGGGGGATGCCCATGGCCCCCGGCGACGGCGACGGCGACGGCCGCGAGGACCGGGGCGGGTTGCGCGCGGCGCTGGCCGGCCTGACCACCCGCGGCCGTTCGTTCCTGGCGGCCGGAGTGGCGGCCGCGGTGTGCAGCTATGTCCTGGGGCAGGCGGATCTGCTGCGGGTGGGGCTGCTGCTCGCGGTGCTGCCCCTGGTGTGTGTGGCCGTGGTCTATCGCACCCGTTACCGGGTGGCGGGCAGCCGGCGGCTCTCGCCCGCGCGGGTCCCGGCGGGCTCCGAGGCCCGGGTGCATCTGCGGATCGACAATGTCTCGCGGCTGCCCACCGGTCTGCTGATGCTGCAGGACCGCGTGCCCTATGTGCTCGGGCCGCGGCCCCGCTTCGTGCTGGACCGGGTGGAGCCGGGCGGGCGCCGCGAGGTGTCCTATCGGGTCCGCTCGGATCTGCGCGGCCGCTATCCGCTCGGCCCGCTGCAGCTGCGGTTGAACGACCCGTTCGGAATGTGCGAACTCACCCGCTCCTTCAGCGCGTACGACACGCTGACGGTGGTGCCGCGGGTCGAGCCGCTGCCCCTGGTGCGCTTCGCGGGCGAGGCCATGGGCTACGGCGACGGGCGGCACCGGTCGCTCGCGCTCGCGGGCGAGGACGATGTCATCCCGCGCGGCTACCGCCATGGCGACGATCTGCGCCGGGTCCACTGGCGGTCCACCGCGCGCTACGGCGAGCTGATGGTCCGCCGTGAGGAGCAGCCGCAGCGCGCCAGCTGCACGGTGCTGCTGGACACCCGGCGCGTGGCCCACCAGGGCTCGGGGCCGGACTCGGCGTTCGAGTGGGCGGTCTCCGGAGCGGCCTCGGCCGCGGTGCATCTGCTGGAGCGGGGCTACGGGGTCCGGCTGCTGACCGACACCGGCAGCTCGGTGCCGGGCCCGGACAGCGGGGGCGGCTTCACCGGCTCGGGCCATGACTCGGCGGACACGGCCGGGCTGATGCTCGACACCCTCGCGGTGGTGGACCACTCCGAGGAGGCCGGGCTCTCCCGGGCCTACGAGGCGCTGCGCGCAGGGAACGAGGGACTGCTGGTGGCGTTCCTCGGCGATCTGGACGAGGAGCAGGCGACGATGGTCGGCCGGATGCGGCACCGCACCGGGACGGCGGTGGCGTTCGTCCTGGACGGCGGCGCCTGGTCCCGGGGCGCGTGGGCGCCGGACCCGCGCGGTCTGGAGGAGCGGCTGCGGATGCTGCGGGAGTCGGGGTGGACGGCGCTGCCGGTCACCCCCGGCACCACGCTGGCGCAGCTGTGGCGGCAGGCCGACGCCCAGGGCGGCGTCCAGACGGACGCCGGGCGGCCGCTGGCGGGCGGCGGTATGACGGGGGGCTGGGCATGAGCGGAAGCGTGCGACTGGCGATATGCGCCGCGCTGGCGACGATGGCGGCGGCCTGTGCGCTGCTGCCGCTGGTCGACAAGCCCGGCTGGCTTGTGCAGGCCGCGCTGCTGCTGGCGATCCAGAGCACGGTGGGCGCGCTGGCCCGCCGGGTGCCACTGGCGCGCCCGCTGACACTGGCGGCGCAGGCCGTGGTGGGCCTGCTGCTGCTGACGATCACCTTTGCCCGCCACGAGGCGCTGGCCGGGGTGCTTCCGAGCCCGCAGGCGTTCCAGGCGCTCGGGCGTCTGCTGCGTCAGGGCACGGTCGACGTGGGGCAGTACGCGATCCCGGCGCCGGTCACCGACGGCATCAAGCTGATGCTGGTCGGCGGGGTGCTGGTGATAGGTCTTGTGGTCGACGCGCTGGCGGTGACCTACCGCAGCGCCGCCCCCGCCGGGCTGCCGCTGCTCGCGCTGTACTCGGTCGCGGCGGGCCTGTCCGACGGCGGCGACGACTGGGTGTGGTTCCTGGTGGCGGCGGCCGGCTATCTGCTGTTGCTGCTGGCCGAGGGGCGGGACCGGCTGTCCCAGTGGGGCCGGGTGTTCAGCGGCGGCGCCCCGCGCCCGTACGGGATGGGGCCCTCGGGCCTGGCTACGGCGGGCGGCAGCCCGGCCCTGGCCCCGGTCCGCACCGGCCGCAGGATCGGCGTGCTGGCGCTGGGCATCGCCCTGGCGGTGCCCGCGGTGCTGCCGTCCCTGGACGGCGGCCTGCTGGACCAGAAGAACGGCGGCGGGGGCGGGGGCGGGGGAAACGGCACGATCTCGGCGGTGAATCCGCTGGTGTCGCTGCAGGACAGCCTGAACCAGCCGCAGAACCGCGAGGTGCTGCGGTACCGCACCTCCTCCCAGACCACCCAGGACATGTATCTGCGGATCGTCGCGCTGGACAAGTTCGACGGGGCGGCGTGGAAGTCCTCGGAGCGGCATGTCCAGGACGTGCCGGACGATCTGCCCACCCCGGCCGGTCTCGGCCCCTCCGTCCGTGTCTCCTCGATCGACACCTCGATCCGGGCCGCCGATTGGTACGCGCAGAACTGGCTGCCCCTCCCCTACCCCGCCATGAAGGTCGACATCGACGGCCGCTGGCGCTACGAGCCGGAGGGCCGGACGCTGGTCGGCGACCGCGGCCAGACCACCCGCGGGATGCGGTACCAGGTCAACAGCCTGGTCGTGGAGCCGACCGCGGCGCAGCTGGCCGCCGCACCGCAGCCGCCGGCGAAGCTGCTGCGGGAGTACACCAAGGTGCCGGACTCGCTGCCGTCCATGGTCGCCCGCACGGCGCGCCAGGTGACCGCGGGCGCTTCGAACGCGTATGAGCAGGCGGTGAAGCTGCAGGACTGGTTCGCCGTGAACGGCGGGTTCCGCTACGACACGAAGGTGCAGTCGGGCAGCGGCTCGGCCGCCATCGTCAAGTTCCTCCAGCAGAAGGAGGGCTTCTGCGTCCACTTCTCCTTCTCCATGGCGGCCATGGCCCGCACGCTGGGCATCCCGGCCCGGGTGGCCGTCGGGTTCACCCCCGGCACCGCGCAGGCGGACGGCTCGGTGTCGGTCGGGCTCAAGGACGCCCACGCCTGGCCCGAGCTGTACTTCGAGGGCGTCGGCTGGACCCGTTTCGAGCCCACCCCCAGCCGCGGCACCCAGCCCGACTACACGATGGAGCAGACGCCGTCCGGCGACTCCACCGATGACCCGACGCAGGCGCCCACCGCGTCCGAAGAGCCGTCGGCCGCGCCGTCGGCGTCGGACAGCTGCGCGCAGGACATGAAGAAGCTCGGCGAGTGCGGCGGGGCCCCGGGCCAGCAGCCCGACCAGCCCTCCTCGGGCGGCGGCTGGTCGGTCAGCAAGCGGATCGGCTGGAGTTCGCTCGCGGTGCTGCTGCTGGTGATCCCCCTGCTGCCGATGCTGTGGCGGCAGCGGCTGCGGGCCCGCAGACTCAGCGGCTCGGCCGGGCGCACCGAGCAGGACGCCGCCGACCGGATCCTGGCGGCCTGGCGGGAACTGCTCGACACCGCCTGGGACTTCGGGATCGTGCCGGACGACTCCCAGACCTCGCGCAACGCGGTGGCCCGCATCGTGCGGATGGCGGAGCTCGACCAGGAGGCGGCCGAGGCGGCGCGGCGGGTGGCCGCCGCGGTCGAGCAGGTGCTGTTCGCACCGCGGCCGCGCCCGGCGCCGGGCGTCGGCGACGAGGTGCGGCTGGTGCTGGACGGATTCCGGGCGAAGGCCGGGCGGTGGGACCGGCTGCGGGCGCTGCTGGCCCCGCGGTCGGCGGTCCGGGTGGTCTGGGCGGCCTCGGCACGCTGGTCCGCGCTGGTCGCGCGGTGGGGCGCGCCACGGTGGGCACGGTGGATATCCGGGCTGCGGGGCGGCCCCCGCCGTCAGCAGGGCTGACGGGGACGAGGGACGCGACAGCGAAGCGAGGGGCGGCCGCCGGGTGGCGACCGCCCCTCGCTCATGTACGACCCTCGCTCATGTACGAGATGACGCGTGCGCTTGCTTCTGCGCGCTTCCGGTGCTGGATGCGCTGTGCTCGCGCCTGTACGTGTGGCCCATGCAGGTGTGGCCACATATGTGTGGCCCACCCGGACGGTCAGGGCTCAGTGGCCCTGTTCATCGCGGCGGCGCTGCCACCGCTCCTCGATCCGGCTCATCATGGAGCGGCGCTGACGGCCCTGGCGACGGGCCGCAGGCCCGCCCCCGCCCGCCTGGGGCCGCTCGCCGGGCTTGGGCGCCTTGCGCCAGCCGGTCACCGCGAGCCCGGCACACCCCAGCATGACGAGGAAGCCCACCACGCTGATCCAGATCTGCTGCGGAATGATCACGCCGACCATCAGGAGCGCAACGCCCACCAGAAAGCCCGCGATCGCCTGATAGACCCGTCGCCGGGTGTACGTGCGCAGGCCGCTGCCCTCAAGCGCTGTCGCGAACTTGGGGTCTTCGGCGTACAGCGCTCGCTCCATTTGCTCGAGCATGCGCTGCTCGTGCTCCGAGAGCGGCACGGAGTCCTCCTACTCGTCGGTCGCGGGGGGCGACCGGGGTGCGACCCTTTCAGGATAGGCAGGGAATCGCCCCCGTGAAACCCGCCCCTCTGCGCCAATTCGTCACCGGTACGCGCGTGGCATTAGTTGACGCTGAGACGTGCATTCCCCTCCCGCCGATCCGCCATGCCCGACGGTGTACCTCGATCATACGGGGCAAGGCGGCCGATCGGAGGGCCTGTGGCCTACTCCACCTGCACCGTCCGTCATGCGGTCACGCAGGCCGGAGGGGGCGGTAGCGGTCAGTCGCGCTCCGCGAGCACATGCAGCTGGGTGGCGACGGAGTGGAAGGCGGGCAGCTCCGCGGCGGCCGCCTCAAGTTGCAGCAGGGCGTCCAGGGCGTCCGGTTCGGTGTCGACCAGCACACCGGGCACCAGATCGGCGAAGACCCGCACCCCGTGCACCGCCCCGACCTCCAGGCCCGCCGCCGCGATCAGTCCGGTCAGCTGCTCGGGGGTGAAGCGGCGGGGCATCGGGTCGCCGGCGCCCCAGCGGCCGGCCGGATCGGCAAGCGCTTGCCGGGCCTCGGTGAAGTGGCCGGCCAGCGCCCGGGCGAGCACGGCGCCGCCGAGGCCCGCCGCGAGCACGCTGAGGGTGCCGGCCGGGCGCAGGGCCGCCGCCGCGTTGCCCAGGCCCTCGGCCGGGTCATCGACGTACTCCAGCACGCCATGGCACAGCACCACGTCATAGCCGCCGCGCTCGGCCACCTCGAACAGGTCGGCGGCATCGCCCTGGACCCCGCGCACCCGGTCGGCGACACCGGCCTCGGCGGCCCGCCGCTCCAGCGCGAACAGCGCGTTGGGGCTCGGGTCGACCACCGTGACGCGGTGGCCGAGGCGGGCGACCGGCACCGCGAAGTTGCCGCTGCCGCCTCCGGTGTCGAGCACGTCCAGCACACCGGGCGCGCGGTCGCCCTCGCCGGAGCCCTGGCCCACCGCCTTGACCCGGCGGTCCAGGGCGTCTTTGAGGACCTCCCACACCACGGCGGTACGGAGGGACGCGCGGGGGCGCAGCGGGTCTGACACGGCGGGTGGCTCCTCGGCGCGGTGCCGCCACCGCCTGCGGCGGTGACGACGAGTTACTGACGTCGGCGCTCCCAGCCTATTGCCTCTGGCGCGATGCTCCCGCAGCTACGGCCGGGAGGTGCCCCCGCGCTGGTCCGAGGACCGCCCGCCCCCGGCGCCTCCCCGCCGGGTGCCGCACCTCCCTCCCGGGCGCCCGGCGCCTCCCCGCCGGGCGCCCGGCCGGCGCTCCCGGGCGCCGGGCCCGCCGCTAGGCGCCCTCCTTCTCGCCGGGCGCGGCCGGCTGCGGCAGCGCGGGCTGGAGGGCCAGCATCCGCTCGACCAGGCGCAGGAACATCGAGACGGCGCGCAGCAGATCGTCGGCGTCCCGGCAGTTGGCCGCGCCGGGTATGCCCGCCTCGGCACGGGCCCTGCGGTCGGCGCCCGAGGCGAACAGGGCGCTCCACTCGGTCAGTTCGGGGGCGACTTCGGGCAGCACTTCCCAGGCGCTGCGGATCCGCGCGCGGCGGCGCGGGGTGGGCTCGGGGCGGCCGCGCACGGCGAGCACGGCGGCCGCGGTGCGCAGGGCGGCGAGGTGGGCGGTGGCGAAGCGCTCATTGGCGGTCTCCAGCCCGGCGGCCTCTTCCAGGCCGTGGTGGGCCTGGGTGAGCAGGTCGAGGGCGGCGGGCGGCGCGGACGCGCGGCGCAGCACAGGGTGGACATCACTCGCGGGACCGGTCAACGAAGGGGCAGGGGCGGCGGCACGGTGCCGGCGCGCTGCGGCGGTACTGGCCATGACGAACCTCCTGTCGTCGCGTGGCGGCCGGTCATGTGGTAGAGCGGCCGCCGTATGACCCCATCGTGGGGCACACCACTGACAATCGGCCCTGACCTGCGCGAACGTCTCGGAATGGCGTTCGATTGGCCAGCCGCTCCGACGATGCGTCTCGACGTCACGGCCGAGTCCGGTCAGGTCGGTGAAGCGGCTGCCACCCGGAGCTGAGCCTATGATCGTCTCGCGAACGGGCCTGTGAGCGGGACCACTTGGGCAGCGGGCACAATCAGCGCCATGGACAGCAGCAGCACGCGTCGCCAGGCCACCCGGCAGAAGCTTTTCGAGGCAGCGGTCACCCTCATCGCGGAGCAGGGGTTCTCCTCCACTACTGTGGACGAGATCGCCGAACGGGCCGGAGTGGCCAAGGGCACGGTCTACTACAACTTCGCGAGCAAGACCGTGCTCTTCGAGGAGCTGCTGCGGCACGGCGTCGAGCTGCTGACCGCCTCGCTCCAGAGCGCCGCCGACGAAACCGCCGAACGCGGCGGCAGCCATGTCGACGCGCTGGACGCGATGGTCCGCGCGGGCCTGCACTTCATCGCCCGCCACCCCTCGCTGACCCAGCTGTACGTCGCCGAGCTGTGGCGCACCAACCGGGCCTGGCAGCCCACGCTGATGGTGGTGCGGCGGCAGGCCATAGCGGTGATCGAGTCGGTGCTGCGGGAGGGTGTGGCCGCGCGGGAGCTGAGCGAGGACATCGACATCCCGCTGACGGCCTCGGCGCTGTTCGGGATGGTGCTGGTGGCAGCGCTGGACTGGCAGTCGTACCAGCCGGAGCGGTCGCTGGACGATGTGCACGCCGCGCTGTCCCGGCTGCTGCAGGGCCGTGTGGGCGGAGCCCCGGCTCAAGGTGTCGGAGCCCCGGCCCAGGGTGCCGGAGCACCCGCCAAGAGCGCCCGGACCCCGGGCTGAGCCTGACTGAAGCCAGAGAGGTGCTGTTCTGGTGCGGTTCGAACCCCGATCGATCCGCACCAGAACAGGGGGCGCCCCCAGCGATGGCTGGGGTAGACCTCCCCGTCCCCTGTGTTCCCCCGGGGGACTCCCTCCACTCGGACAGGTCGCCACGCCGTTCCGCCGCCCCGTGTCGGCGGTCCGGCGCCGCGCCCCTTCCGCGTCCACCACTCTCCCGTCCGCGCAGGTCATGACCCATCCGCGCGGCTACTCATCTGTTCGCCTAGGTACCCGTACTCAAGCCCTGGGCGCTTGTCACCAGGCCGCGGTGCCCGGGGTGCCCGGGTGTCAGTGGTGGCGGATAAAGTCGCGGTCATGGCACGGATTGCGGTGATCGGCGCTGGGATGGGCGCCATGGCGGCCGCCGCCCGGCTGGCCGTCGCGGGCCACCAGGTGGCGGTGTACGAGCGCGGGCAGACTCATGGCGGCGGGGTCGGACGCTTCGAGCGGGACGGCTTCGCCTTCGACACCGGCCCCGGGCTGCTCCATCTGCCCGCCGTCTATCGCGATCTGTTTGTGAAGACCGGCAAGGAGACCCTGGAGCAGTGCGTCGAGCTGACCCAGGTCGACCCCGCGAGCAGGCATGTCTTCGCCGACGGCACGGATGTCCCGCTGCCCAACGCGTCGCGGGCAGGGGTCGTCCGGGCGCTGGACGACGCGTTTGGCGCGGGCGCGGGCGAGCGCTGGAGTGACCTGGTCAACCGGGCGCGTGAGGCATGGGACGCCACCCGCAGACCGCTGCTCGAGGAGCCGCTGCGCGCGGACTGGCAGACCCTGGGCCGCGACCCGTATCCGGCGCCGGTCCGGCGCGGGGTCTCCGGGTGGTTCCGGCGGGACGGCGGAGCCGCCCGGAGACCCGCCGCGCTCGCCGATGTGGCGCGCCGCGAGCTGAAGGACCCCAGGGCCGTCGCCCTGTTGGAGAGCCATGCGCTCGCGCACAGCCTCGATCCGCGCACCGCTCCGGCCAGTGCCGCGGTGCTGCCCTATCTGGAGCAGACCTTCGGCACCTGGTACGCGCGCGGCGGTATACGGGCGCTGGCGGACGCGGTGTACGAGCGCTGCCGGGCCCGGAAGGTGCGGTTCAGCTTCGGCGCCGAGGTCGTCGGCATCGTCGAGAAGGACGGGCGCGCGGCGGGCGTGGAGCTGGCCGACGGCTCGGTGGCGGAGGCGGACGCGGTGGTGGCCGGCATCGACCCGGCGCTGCTGCCCGCGCTGCTCGGCGGCGCCGAGCCCTGGCACGACGGCGATGTGCGCCCCGGCGGCGGAGCGCTCGGCAGTGGGCCCGGCGATGGGGCGGCGGGGCGGCTCACAGTGTTCCTCGCGCTGCGCGGCGCGCGCCCCGAGGGCACGGCGCACCGCACGGTGGTGCACGCCCCGGATCGCGACGCCGAGCTGGCGGCGGTCTTCGGCGAGGCAGCCGGGCCCGGCGGGGTCGGCGGGGTCGGCGGGCCCGGTGCGGGTCTCGGGACGCGCGCGCCGTGCCCCCGCCCGACGGTGACCGTGCTGCGCCCGGACGACCCCACGACCCGCCCCGACGAGGACCACGAGGCCGTCACGCTCACCGCGACCGTCGCCCCGCACGGGCCGGTCGACTGGATCGACGGCACGGCCGCCGAGGAGGACGCGGACCGGCTCCTGGCGGTCGCCGAGGCGGCGATACCGGGGCTGCGCGACCGGCTCCTGTGGCGCGAGGTGCGCACCCCCGCCGACACCGCCGCGGACACCGGCGCCATCGGCGGCGCCGTGCCCGGACCCGCGCTGGCCGGCGCGGAGGGCCGCTTTCTGCGCCCCGCGAACGCGACCCGGCTGCCGGGCCTGTATCTGGCGGGCGGCTGGGCGCATCCGGGCGGCGGGCTGGCCCATGCGGGGATGTCCGGCACGATGGTGGCCGGCCTGATCGTCGGCGGCGCGGACTGGCGCGGCTCGGAGTGACCGCAGCGACCGCAGCGACCACTGCGGCGGTACGGTGCGGCGGTACGGCGCTGATACGGCGATGCTGCGGCAGTGACGCGGCGCCGACGAGAGCCGTCGGCGCTCAGCCGTCAGTCAGCAGCGGCGTCAGTCAGTAGCGGTACCGCTCGTCGTAGCCGCCGTTGTTGTAGTCCTGCTGCTGGTACGGGTACTGCGACTGGTCCTGCGGAAGCCCGCCGTCGCCGTCGCGCTGCTGGGGGACCCATCCCCCGCCGGGCTGCATCCCGGCGTCGGGGGCGTACTGCTGCTGCCCGCCGTAGGAGGGCTCCGCGGCGTAGTGGTCGCTGGGGGCGTCGCCGCCGCCGTATTGGTCCTGGCCATAGGCGGCGTACTGCCCGGCGTACTGCTGGTGCTGGTCGCCGTACTGCTGACCACCCTGCTGGTCGTACCCCGGCTGCTGGGAGCCGCCGTACGGGTCGGTGTAGCCCGCGTACGCCCCGGCGCCGTAGCCGTACTGCCCGGCGTCCGCGTAGACGTCCTGGCCGTTGCTGTGGCCCTGGGCCGCCGCGGCGTAGTCCTGGCCGTCCGTGGTGCCGTAGCCGCCGTAGGTCTCATAGCCGCCGTAGCCGCCGGCCCCCGCGCCCGGCGCGCTCTGTGCGGCGTGCGCGGCGGAGTCGCCGTAGACGCCGTACTCGCCCGTGTCGTCCGGCAGCGGCTCCGGCTGGTACGCGGGCGGCTCCGGTGCGGCCATCGGGACCGCCTCCAGGTCGGAGACCTGGAGCGTCGGGTCGGCGTCCACCGGGGGCGGGGCGCCCTCGTCCTCCCCGCGGCTGAGGCCGGGCACCCCGCGCAGCGCCCATCCGGCGGCGAAGCCGCGCCGGAAGGACAGCGTGACGTACGTCTGGCCGACCGCGAAGGTGATCGCACCCACGCCGATCACCGGCACGGACGGGATGAGCACCCCGGCCACCACACCGAGGAAACCGGTGAAGGCGAGGAGCCGCCAGCGCAGCCGCGCCTTGTACTGCAGCAGTACCTCTCCCAGCAACCACAGCGCGACCACGCCGAACGCGATGTAGAGGACCGTCCAGCCCATGCCCGCCCCTCTCGTGCGGCCGCCCCTCGGCTGCCGTCCTCAGGACCGCTGATGCAGTCCCAGATTCTCGTAGATCTCCAGCGTCGCCGGGGAGTGGTTCAGCGTAATGAAGTGAAGTCCGGGGATCTCCTCGGCCATCAACCGCGCGCACAATTCCGTGGCGTAGTCGATTCCGATCGAGCGTACAGCCGCCGCGTCGTCCTTCACCGCCAGGATCCGCTCCGCGAGGTCGGGCGGGAAGGCGGCATTGCTCAGCTGCGCGAAGCGCTCGATCTGCTTCACGTTTGTGACGGGCATGATTTCAGGGATGATCGGCGTCGTACAGCCCGTGGCGGCGACCCGGTCGCGCAGCCGCAGATAGTCCTCGGCGTAGAAGAACATCTGGGTGATCGCGAAGTCCGCGCCCGCGCGGCACTTGTCGACGAAGTGGCGGACGTCGGTGTCCCAGTCCGCCGAGCGCGGGTGCATCTCGGGGAAGGCCGCGACGCCGACGCAGAAGTCGCCCGACTCCTTGATCAGCTCGACCAGTTCGGCGGCGTAACCGACGCCGTCGGGGTGGCGGATCCACTCGCCCATCGGGTCGCCGGGCGGGTCGCCGCGCAGCGCCAGCATGTTGCGGATTCCGGCGCCCGCGTACTGCCCGATGACGTTGCGGAGCTCGGCGCGGGAGTGGTTGACGGCGGTGAGGTGGGCGACCGGGGTGAGCGTGGTGTCGGTCGCGATGCGCTCGGTGACGCGCACGGTCCCCTCACGGGAGGAGCCGCCCGCTCCGTAGGTCACGGAGACGAAGGTCGGCGAGACGGCTTCGAGCCGACGGATGGCGTTCCACAGCGTCTGTTCTCCCTTCTCCGTCTTCGGGGCGAAGAATTCGAAGGAGTACGACTGCTCGCCTGATGCGAGCAGATCACGCACCGTCCGCGCGCGATCCGTCCTGGTGGAGGCTGTGCCAAGGGCCATACGGGAAGGTTAGCCAGCGGTGCGGCACACGGACAGCGGGCGGGGGTGTTATGCCCCTTTCGCCGGGTCTTGGTCCGTACTGCGGACACTTTGCCGACGACGAGGCCGACACCGAGTGGACCGACACGCCTCTCACAGGTCGCGGGCGCGCACCCGCTTGGCGAGCTCGGCGGTGGCCGCGCCGGGGTCCTCGGCCCCGGTGATCGCCCGTACCACGACGATCCGCCGCGCGCCCGCCTCCAGCACCTCGTCCAGGTTCGAGGCGTCGATTCCGCCGATGGCGAACCAGGGCCGAGCGGGCTTCAGGGCGGCCGTGTGGCGCACCAGCGACAGGCCCGGGGCGGACCGCCCCGGCTTGGTGGGGGTGGGCCAGCAGGGCCCGGTGCAGAAGTAGTCGACGCCCGGCTCGGCGGCCGCGGCCTCCGCCTCGGCCGGTGCGTGGGTGGACCGCCCGATCAGCACATCCGCGCCGAGGATCGCGCGCGCCGACGGGACCGGCAGATCACCCTGGCCCAGGTGCAGCACATCGGAGCCGATGGCATGGGCGACGTCCGCCCGGTCGTTGACCGCCAGCAGCTTGCCGTGGCGGCGGCAGGCGTCGGCGAACACCGCGAGATGGTCAAGCTCCTCGCGGGCCTCCATGCCCTTGTCACGCAGCTGGACGATGTCCACTCCCGACCCCAGGACGGCGTCCAGGAACTCCGGCAGATCGCCCTGGCGCCGGCGGGCGTCGGTGCACAGATAGACCCGGGCATCGGCAAGCTGCTCGCGGGCGGTGGTGATGGCCATTGGGACGGCTTTCCCCCTGGATCGGCGGCGTTCCGGCCGCGTGTGGGCGGCGTGTCGGCGGCGTACGGACCGGAGCGGCCGGCCCGTACGCCGCGGGTGGTGATTCAGACGATGACGGTACGGATGGTGCGGTGGGTCAGCGGCGGCTCAGCCGCGGCTCAGACGGCGAGCGCCTGGGCGCGGCGCTTGACCTCGGTGCCGCGATTCTCGTGCAGGGCCTGAGCCGGGGTGCCGGGCAGGCTCGGGTCCGGGGTGAAGAGCCACTCCAGCATCTCCTCGTCGCTGAAGCCGTCGTCCCTCAGCAGCGTCAGGGTGCCCACCAGGCCCTTGACGACCTTTCCGGCACCGATGAACTCGGCGGGGACCTGGAGCACCCGATTCTCGCCACGGCGCACTGCGATCAGCTGACCCTCCTTGACCAGCTGCCGCACGCGCGTCACCTCGACACCGAGCCGTTCGGCGATGTCGGGGAGGGTGAGCCAGGCGGGGACGAGAGCATCGATCTTTGCGTCAATCTCGGTCACGGGACAAGCCTGCCATCTGGGACTGACAGTGGGTAGTCGGGCACCGGGCAAGGCGCCGTCGACACCGCCGTCAGCCGCGCCGCTGCCAAGGTCACCGCAGGGGCGCGCCGAGGGTCACAGGACCGCCGACTTGAGCGGCACCGACGGGTCCGCGGCGAGGGCGCGGTCCAGCCGGGAGCCCTGCTCGATCAGCTTGCGGCCCTGGGCCAGATCGCGCGGACGGCCGACGGCCAGCAGGGCGACCAGCGCCCCGTCGCGCAGCCAGCACACCGACCATGCCGCGCCCTCCGGGTCGCCGCGCCAGACGAGTTCGTCGGCGGCGGCGTGGTGGCCCACGTACTGCACGAAGCGGCCGAACTGCTCGGACCAGAAATACGGCACCGGGTCGTAGACCGAACCGGTGAAATGCGCGGTCCGGCTGCCGACCACATTGGCGGCGACGGTGCGCGGCCCCTGGAGGGCGTTGTCCCAGTGGTGCACCAGCAGCCGCTCGCCGTAGCGCGCGGAAGGGAACGACGCGCAGTCCCCGACGGCGTAGACGTCGGGCGCCGAGGTGCGCAGCTGTTCGTCGGCGGCGACGGACCGGTCCGGGGCCAGCTCGACGCCCGAGCCCGCCAGCCAGCCCGTGGCGGGCCGCGCCCCGATGCCGACGACCACCGCGTCCGCGCTCAGCCGGGCGCCGTCCTGGAGCAGCACCCCCTGCTCGTCCACGGAGGCCACCTGCGCGCCGGTGACCAGCTCGACGCCGTAGTCGGCGTACCAGCCGGCCATGGGGGCGGCGACCTCGGCCGGGAGGGCGCCCGCCAGCGGGCGGTCGGCGGCCTCCACGACGGTCACGGCGCAGCCCGCCTCGCGCGCCGCCGTGGCGAACTCCGCGCCGATCCAGCCCGCCCCGACCACCACGATCTCGCGCTGCCCGGCGAGCACCGGACGCAGCCGCTCCGCGTCGTCGAGCGTGCGCAGCAGATGCACACCGGGCACGCCCTCGCCGCCGGGCAGGGTGATCGGCTCGGCGCCGGTGGCGATCACCAGGACGTCGTACGACACCGGGCCCGACGCGGTCTCCAGCCGCCGCGCGCCGGTGTCCAGGCCGGTCACGGACACCCCGAGCCGCAGCTCGACGCCGAGCGCGGCGAAGTCCACGTCGAAGGCGGAGCCCTCGGCCTTGCCGAGCAGCACGGCCTTGGACAGCGGCGGCCGGTCGTACGGCTGGTGCGCCTCGGCACCGAGCAGCAGGATGCCGCCGGTCCAGCCCTGGTCGCGCAGCGCGACAGCGGTCTGCACCCCGGCCATTCCCGCGCCGACGATCACCACTTGCTGCCCGGTGCCCCCCGGGGACGCCGACTTCGTCGTCTCATCGCTCACACGATCACTGTAGGGCGGCGCACGGGGCGCACCGGAGAACCGACTGACGAGATCTCGGGCACAGGAGCGGCCGGGACCCCGGACCGCCCGGCCGGGCTCGCCCTTCCGGGCAGTTCGGAGCTCGTACTAGGGTTGGCGGGACGAAGCACTCGCGGGAGCCCGACGCAGCGGGCTGAGAGGGAGGCTGAAGCGGCCTCCGACCGTACGAACCTGATCCGGGTCATGCCGGCGAAGGGAGGGGCGTTACGCCCATGCACGCATCTCGCACACCCTCGTGTACGGGGCCGGAGGGGCCGTCGGAGGGGCCGCCGGGCCGGCCGTACGACGCGCTGGTCGTCGGAGGCGGCATCATCGGCCTGGTCACGGCGTGGCGGGCGGCCCGGCGGGGCCTGCGCACCGCCGTCGCCGACCCGGCGCCGGGCGGCGGCGCGGCCCAGGTGGCGGCCGGAATGCTCGCGGCCGTCACCGAGCTCCACTACGGCGAGCAGACGCTGCTCGCCCTCAACCTCGCCTCCGCGCGCCGCTATCCGGAGTTCGTGGCCGAGCTGGAGGAGGCGAGCGGCCAGGACGTCGGCTTCCGCACCTGCGGCACGCTCGCCGTGGCCTTCGACCCCGACGACCGCGCCCACCTGCGCGAGCTCCATGACTTCCAGCGGCGGCTCGGGCTGGAGTCGCAGTGGCTGACAGGGCGCGAATGCCGGCGCCTGGAGCCGATGCTCGCGCCGGGCGTACGCGGGGGCCTGCGCGTCGACGGGGACCACCAGGTCGACCCGCGGCGGCTGGCGGCGGCACTGCTGACCGCGTGCGAGCGGGCCGGCGTGGTCTTCCACCGCGCCCGCGCGGAACGGCTCACGCTCGCGGCGGACCGCGCCACCGGCGTCGAACTCGCCGACGGCACACGGCTGGCGGCCGAGCAAACCGTACTGGCCGCGGGCAGCTTCAGCGGACGGCTCGCGGGCGTCCCCGAGGGCGCGCTGCCCCCCGTACGCCCCGTCAAGGGCCAGGTGCTGCGGCTGCGCGTACCGCCCGCGTACGCACCGTTCCTGTCCCGGACCGTACGGGCCGAGGTGCGCGGCGGACATGTCTATCTGGTGCCGCGCGAGAACGGCGAGCTGGTCGTCGGCGCCACCTCGGAAGAGCTCGGCTGGGACACCACGGTCACCGCGGGCGGCGTCTACGAACTGCTGCGCGACGCGCATGAGCTGGTGCCCGGCATCACCGAGCTGCCGCTCGTCGAGACCCGCGCCGGGCTGCGCCCCGGCTCCCCCGACAACGCGCCGCTGCTCGGCCCCAGCGCGCTGCCCGGCCTGCTCGTGGCCACCGGCCACTACCGCAACGGCGTCCTCCTCACGCCCGTCACGGGCGACGTCATGGCCGAGGTGCTGACGCACGGCGAACTCCCGGACGAGGCCCGGCCGTTCTCCCCGCTGCGCTTCCCGGCCACGCCCATCGGCCCCACCACCCCCGTACCGCAGGAGCAGCCCATATGAGCGCCTCCACGCCCGGCCCGCCCGCCGCCTCCATGACCGTCTCCGTGAACGGTGAGCCCCGCGAGCTCCCCGGCGGCACCACCCTCGACCTGCTGGTCGCGGAGCTGACCCCGGCGCGCTCGGGGGTCGCCGCGGCCGTCAACGAACAGGTCGTCCCGCGCGGCCAGTGGCCCGCCACCCCACTCGGCGACGGAGACCGGGTCGAAGTCCTCACCGCGGTCCAAGGAGGCTGAACCCCAGATGGCCGAGACGATGCACGACACGACGTACGCCACCCCCCTCCGCCCCGAACCGGCACCGGACCCGGACCCGGACCCGCTCACCATCGCGGGCACCGCCTTCTCCTCCCGCCTGATCATGGGCACCGGCGGCGCGCCCAGCCTGGAGGTCATGGAGCGCTCGCTGCTCGCCTCCGGTACGGAGCTGACCACCGTCGCGATGCGCCGCCTGGATCCCACCGTCCAGGGCTCGGTCCTGTCGGTGCTCGACCGGCACGGCATCCGCGTGCTGCCCAACACCGCCGGGTGCTTCACGGCCGGTGAGGCGGTGCTGACCGCCCGGCTGGCGCGGGAGGCGCTGGGCACCGACTGGGTCAAGCTGGAGGTGGTGGCCGACGAGCGCACCCTGCTCCCCGACCCGGTCGAGCTGCTGGACGCCGCCGAGACGCTGGTCGACGACGGTTTCACCGTCCTGCCGTACACCAACGACGACCCGGTCCTGGCCCGCAGGCTGGAGGACGCAGGCTGCGCCGCGATCATGCCGCTGGGCTCCCCCATCGGCTCCGGCCTCGGCATCCGCAATCCGCACAACTTCCAGCTGATCGTCGAGCGCGCCACGGTCCCGGTGATCCTGGACGCGGGGGCGGGCACCGCCTCGGACGCCGCGCTCGCCATGGAGCTGGGCTGCGCGGCGGTGATGCTCGCATCCGCCGTCACCCGTGCCCAGGAGCCCATCCTGATGGCCGAGGCCATGCGGTACGCGGTCCGGGCCGGCCGGCTGGCCCACCGCGCCGGCCGTATCCCGCGCCGCCATTTCGCCCACGCCTCCTCACCCGGGGAGGGGCTGGCCGCGCTGGACCCGGAGCGCCCGGCGTTCGGGTAGGGCGGTGAGCGGTTAGCGTGGTGACATGGGTGGCATGGTGGCCGACCGGATCGAGCGCGAGGTGTACGTCCAAGCGCCCGTCGACCGCGTATGGCGGGTGCTGACGACCCCCGAGCACATCCGCGTCTGGTACGCGTTCGAGGGGTGCGAGATCGACCCGCGCCCCGGCGGGACGCTCCGCTTCCGCTGGGATGAGCAGGGGGAGTTCCACGGCAGGGTGGAGAAGGCGGTGCCGGACGCGCTGTTCCGCTTCCGGCTCGCCAGCGAACCGGACCGCGCCCTCGGCGCGGAACCGGGCGACTCGACCCTGGTGGAGTTCGCGCTCTCCGCCGAGGGCCCCGGCACCCGGCTCCGACTGACCGAGAGCGGCATCCAGGAGCTCGCGGTGCCGGACGCCGCGAAGGCCAAGCACACGGAGTACGCCGCCGCGACCTGGGCCACCGCACTGGAGGAGCTGTCCGCGCTGGCCGCCGCGTCACACAACTAGGGCACGCGCACAACCAGGGCACAGCCAAGACACGAAGGCACCCGCGAGGCACAACAAGGGTGAAGCCGACCCCGCCGCGGCGCCCGGTGTCACCGTTCGGCACCAGTCCCGTGCCCGGGCCTGGCAGGTGAACCCTGCGTGTCGTGTCGGCTCGTAGACTGCTCTCTCGTGGATACGACCCTGCATGACCCCTTGGTCGGACAGCTGCTCGACGGCCGCTACCGCGTCGAGGCGCGCATCGCCGTGGGCGGCATGGCGACGGTCTACCGCGCCGTCGACACGCGGCTCGACCGCGTACTGGCCCTCAAGGTGATGCATCAGTCGCTCGCCACCGACGACGCCTTCGTCGAGCGCTTCATCCGCGAGGCGAAGTCCGTGGCCAGGCTCGCCCACCCCAATGTGGTCGGCGTTTTCGACCAGGGCACCGACGGCTCCCATGTCTATCTCGCGATGGAGTACGTCGCCGGGTGCACGCTGCGCGATGTGCTGCGCGAGCGCGGCGCGCTGCAGCCGCGGGCCGCGCTGGACATCCTGGAGCCGGTGCTTGCCGCGCTCGGGGCGGCGCACCGCGCGGGGTTCGTCCACCGGGACATGAAGCCGGAGAACGTGCTGATCGGCGACGACGGCCGGGTGAAGGTCGCCGACTTCGGGCTGGTCCGGGCCGTGGACACCAACACCAACGCCTCCACCGGCACGCTGCTGGGCACCGTCTCCTATCTCGCGCCCGAGCAGATCGAGCACGGCACGGCCGACACCCGCGCCGATGTCTACGCCTGCGGCGTGATGCTCTACGAGATGCTGACCGGCGCCAAGCCGCACACCGGCACCGTCCCGGCGCAGGTCCTCTATCAGCGGCTGAACGAGGACGTGCCCGCGCCGTCCGCCCTCGCGCCGGGGGTCGCCCCGCAGCTGGACGAGCTGGTCGCCGCGGCCACCGCGCGCGAGCTCGCGCAGCGCCCCGCCGACGCGGTCGAACTGCTCGGCCTCGCGCGGACCGCGCGCGCCGCGCTGACCGACGAACAGCTCGACGCCGTGCCCCCGCAGGCCAAGGCGGACACGCACGACGGCTCCGAGGACCGTACGAGCGTGATCCCGCGCCCGGTCGGCGGTATCGGGGGGCCGGTGCCCGCCGATGAGCAGCAGCTCAATCTCACCAGCAGGCTGGAGCTGCCGCCGCAGCCACCGCAGACCGGTCCTCCCCGGCGGTCCGCCGGCCGCGGCCGGCTGCCGCGCCGCGGGATCGTGACGATCGTGGTCGGGCTGGTGCTCGCACTCGGCCTCGGGGTGGGCATCTGGTACATCAATTCCGGCCAGTTCACCAAGGTGCCCTATGTGCTGGGCAAGTCCGAGGCGGACGCCCGTAAGAAGCTGAAGGACGCCGGGCTCGAGGTGAAGATCACCCGGGAGTTCAGCGATGTCGTGGACAAGGGCGAGGTCATCAAGACCGACCCGGGCGGCGGCAAGCAGATCCGCAACACCGGCACGGTGACGCTCCACATCTCCGACGGGCCGCCGCGCACACAGGTCCCCAATGTCGTGGGCATGCCGCTCAAGGAGGCGAAGCAGCAGATCTCGGACGCGAATCTGACCGTCGGCGAGGTGACCGAGACATTCAGCGACGAGACGCCGCAGGGCGTGGTGCTCGGCACCGACCCGAGGGCCGGGACCACCCGCCGGCCGAACACCCGCGTGGGGATCGAGGTCAGCAGAGGTCCCAAGATCCCCATCCCCGATGTGGTCGGCGAGTCCCAGGACGACGCCCGGTCCGAGCTGACCGAGGCGGGATTCACGGTGGAGATCGCGTCGGAGCGGGTCTTCTCCGACGAGGACAAGGGCTCGGTCGCCGACCAGTCCCCGGCCTCGGACGGGGGCGCCGTGGGCGCCAAGGGCGACAAGGTGACGCTGACCCTGTCCAAGGGCCAGGAGATGATCGAGGTGCCGGACGTCACCGGCATGTCCGAGGACGAAGCCAAGCAGACCCTGGAGGCGGCGGGCTTCGAGGTCGACGTGGACAAGCCGCTGCTGTTCCCCGGCGACACGGTCACCGACCAGTCGGTGGACGGCGGGGACGAGGCGCCCAAGGGCAGCTCCATCACGATCAAGTTCAAGGGCGTCTTCTGAAGGGCGTCCTCTGATGGGCGTCTTCTGAGAGAGCCTTGAGGGGATGTCCCCCGGGCCCGGCGCACGGCCGTCGGGCCCGGACTGGCACCCTGGCCTCGTGAGTACGTCCAAGAACCGCCCCCGCGCCCGCAATCCGGTCGGTGGCCATATCCGTGTGGCCGGCGGCCTGGCCACCATCGGCCTGCCGTACGCCCGCGACATCGGCGCCGAGACCGTCCAGGTCTTCGTCGCCAACCCGCGCGGCTGGGCCACCCCGCACGGTGTGGCGGCGCAGGACGAGAAGTTCCGCGCGGCGTGCGCCGACGAGTCGATCACGGCGTACGTCCACGCCCCCTACCTGATCAACTTCGGCTCGCACAGCGCCGAGACGGCCGAGCGGTCGGTCGACTCGTTGCGCCACTCACTGCGGCGGGGCCGCGCCATCGGCGCGCTGGGCGTCGTCGTCCACACGGGCTCCGCCACCGGCGGCCGACCGCGGCCCAAGGCGATCGCCCAGGTGCGGGAGCGCGTCCTGCCGCTGCTCGGCGAGCTCACCCACGACGACGACCCCTGGCTGCTGCTGGAGCCGACGGCCGGCCAGGGCGCCTCGCTGTGTTCGCTGGTCGAGGACCTGGGCCCGTACTTCGACGCGTTGGACCGCCATCCCAAGCTGGGCGTCTGCCTGGACACCTGCCACGTCTTCGCCGCCGGTCACGATCTGGCGGCCCCGGGCGGGATGAAGAAGACGCTCGACGAGCTGGTCGCGGTCACGGGCAAAGGTCGGCTGAAACTGATCCATGCCAATGACTCCAAGGACGTCGTCGGGGCCCATAAGGACCGCCACGAGAACATCGGCACGGGCCATATCGGCGCCGATCCGTTCCGGGAGCTGTTCCGGCATCCGGCGACGAAGGGGGTGCCGCTGGTGATCGAGACTCCGGGCGGCAAGGAGGGGCATGCGACGGATGTGGCGCGGCTCAAGGAGCTCCGCGACGGCTGACACCGACAGGCATCGGGAATACCCCGGTGGGGTATCTGGTTCACCGAAGGAAACGACGGCAGGAACACCATCACCCACCGGAGAGTGAGCCCGATGGAGCAGCACGACGTCCACGCCGGACATGAGCACCACCAGCACGGCGACACCGACCACACAGGTCACACCGCACATGCCGGGCACGCCGGCCACAGCGGCCACGCCCCGGCGAGCTGGGCCATCGCCGCCCAGGCCACGCTGCACTGCCTCACCGGCTGCGCCATCGGCGAGGTCCTGGGCATGGCCATCGGCACCGCGCTCGGCTGGCACAACGTCCCGACCATGATCCTGGCGATCGTGCTCGCCTTCGTCTTCGGCTATTCGCTCACCATGCGCGGCGTGCTGCGCGCCGGTCTTGACCTGCGTACGGCCCTCCGGGTCGCGCTCGCCGCGGACACCGTCTCGATCCTCGTGATGGAGCTTGCCGACAACGCGACCATCCTGGTCTTCCCGGGGGCGATGGACGCGACGCTGGCCGACGCGCTGTTCTGGCTGAGCCTCGCGCTGTCCTTCGTGGTCGCCTTCGCCGTGACCACCCCCGTCAACCGGTGGATGATCGGCCGCGGCAAGGGCCACGCCGTGGTGCACCAGTACCACTGACACCGACCGACACAACCAGCACCGCCGATACGGGCGAGGCGCCGCTACAGCTCCGGACCGTCCCCCGGCTGCTCCTGGTAGGAGTAGCGCTGCTCCTGCCAGGGGTCGCCGATGTTGTGATAGCCGCGCTCTTCCCAGAAGCCACGGCGGTCGGCGGTCATGTACTCCACACCCCGGACCCATTTGGGCCCCTTCCAGGCATAGAGATGGGGGACGATCAGCCGGACCGGAAATCCGTGCTCGGCCGTCAGCAGCTCGCCGTCCTTGTGCGTGGCGAAGATGGTCTTCTCGGCGGCGAAATCCGAGAGCCGCAGATTCGAGCTGAAGCCGTACTCCGCCCACACCATCACATGCGTGACCTCGGGAGCGGGCGGCGCGAGTTCCACGATCCGACGCGCCGCCACGCCGCCCCATTCCGCGCCCAGCATGCTGAATTTCGTCACGCAGTGCAGATCGGCCACGACGGTGGAGTACGGCAGCGCCGAGAACTCGTCGTGCGTCCAGACGTGCTTTTCCCCGTCGGCGGTGGCACCGAAGACCCGGAACTCCCAACGGTCCGGCTTGAACTTGGGGACCGGCCCATAGTGCGTAACCGGCCAACCGCGCTGCAGCCGCTGCCCCGGGGGCAGCTGTCCGAGCTCCCCCTCGCGGCTTTCCGACTGACCCATGGACTCCATGGTGTCAGACCTTTGAGGGTGGTCGTGACCAGGGCAGCAGCTATCCGGGCAACTCATACTAAGCGTGCACTTACTGGACGCTCTCGACGGGGCGGTGCGACGATGCGCACAACCCGCCACGCCCGTTCTGATGGGAAGGAGCCCTTCGATGCAGGGCGACCCCGAGGTCCTCGAGTTTCTCAACGAACAGCTGACCGGTGAGCTGACCGCGATCAATCAGTACTTCCTGCATTCGAAGATGCAGGAGAACTTCGGCTGGACGAAGCTCGCGACATACACCCGGGCGGAATCGTTCGACGAGATGAAGCACGCGGAGATGATCACCGATCGGATCCTTCTCCTGGACGGACTGCCCAATTATCAGCGGCTGTTCCATGTCCGCGTGGGCCAGACGGTCACCGAGATGTTCCAGGCGGACCGGCAGGTGGAAATCGAGGCCATCGACCGCCTCAAGCGCGGCATCGAGGTCATGCGGACCAAGGGCGACATCACCTCGGCCAATATCTTCGAGGACATCCTCGCCGACGAAGAACACCACATCGACTATCTCGACACCCAGCTCCAGCTGATCGACAAGCTCGGCGAGGCGCTTTACATCGCCCAGCAGATCAAACAGCCGGACAGCTGACCGGAGAGCCGGCCGAAGAGCCGACTGGAGCGGTTACGCGGCTTCCGCGACCTGGGGCTCGGACCCCGCCGCGACGGCGGGCACATCGGCCGGGCCGAGGGTGTCCAGGGACTCGCGCCGCGGGCACGCCCCGCGGCCCAGCAACGCCTGGATGCGCCGTACGCAGGAGCCGCAGTCCGTACCGGCCTTGCAGGCGCCCGCGATCTGGCGGGGGGTGCAGGCACCGGACTCGGCGTGCTCGCGCACCTGCTTCTCGGTGATGCCGAAGCATGAGCAGACGTACACGCGGCTCTCCAGATCGATCAGTGAGGTAACCCTTACCTTACCTTCCCTCCCGAGGGCCGACAACGCCGATGGGGCGCAGATCGTGTGATCCGCGCCCCATCGCACCGTTCAGTGCCGGTATGTCACTGGTCCCGGTACATCTCCGCGACCAGGAACGCCAGGTCCAGCGACTGGCTGCGGTTGAGCCGAGGGTCGCAGGCCGTCTCGTAGCGCTGGTGCAGATCGTCGACGAAGATCTCGTCGCCGCCGCCCACGCACTCGGTGACATCGTCGCCGGTCAGCTCCATGTGGATACCGCCCGGGTGGGTGCCGAGTCCCTTGTGGACCTCGAAGAAGCCCTTGACCTCGTCCAGCACATCGTCGAAGCGCCGGGTCTTGTGCCCGGACGCCGCCTCGAAGGTGTTGCCGTGCATCGGGTCGCAGATCCAGGCCACCTGGGCACCGGAGGCCGTGACCTTCTCGACCAGGTCGGGCAGCTTGTCGCGGATCTTGTCCGCACCCATCCGGGTGATGAAGGTGAGCCGGCCGGGCTCGCGGTTCGGGTCGATCCGGTCGATCAGCGACAGCGCCTCTTCGGGCGTCGTCGTCGGGCCGAGCTTCACACCGACGGGGTTACTGATCCGCGCGGCGAACTCGACATGTGCCCCGTCCAGCTGGCGGGTGCGCTCGCCGATCCACACCATGTGGCCCGACACGTCGTACAGCTCGCCCGTACGGGAGTCCGTACGCGTCAGCGCCGACTCGTAGTCCAGGATCAGGGCCTCGTGCGAGGAGTAGAACTCGACCGTCTTGAACTCCTCCGGGTCCACCCCGCAGGCGTTCATGAAGTTCAGCGCCCGGTCGATCTCGCGCGCCAGCGCCTCGTAGCGCTGCCCCGCGGGGGACGACTTCACGAAGTCCTGGTTCCAGGCGTGCACCTGGCGCAGGTCCGCGTAGCCGCCGGTGGTGAAGGCGCGCACGAGGTTCAGCGTCGAGGCGGAGGCCTGGTACATCCGCTTGAGCCGCTGCGGGTCCGGGATCCGGGCCTTCTCGGTGAACTCGAAGCCGTTGACCGAGTCGCCCCGGTAGGTCGGCAGGGTCACCCCGTCGCGGGTCTCGGTCGGCTTGGAGCGCGGCTTGCTGTACTGGCCGGCGATTCGCCCGACCTTCACCACGGGGACCTGCCCGGCGTAGGTCAGCACGGCGCCCATCTGCAGCAGCGTCTTCAGCTTGTTGCGGATCTGGTCCGCGCCGATGGCGTCGAACGCCTCGGCGCAGTCACCGCCCTGCAGCAGGAACGCTTCACCCCGGGCCACGGCACCCAGGCGGTCGCGCAGCTGGTCGCACTCGCCCGCGAAGACGAGTGGCGGATAGGACTCGAGCTCGGCGATCACCTCGCGCAGAGCCGCTTGGTCCGGCCAGTCGGGCTGCTGCGCCGCGGGAAGAGACTTCCAGGTGTGGCCACCGGTGTGGGATTCAGCGTTCAGGGTCACGCCAGCAAGGTTACGGGGTCCACCGAGCCGTCCAGCCCCCTGCCCACCTGATGAGACACCTGCCACCCCCGCCCCTCCCGCCCCTCCGCGTACGCGGAGAGATGCGGTAGGGTCCGGGCCATGTTCGCGCGACTGACCATGACCTGGTGGTGGACCGCTCATCCGGCGGCCCACTGATCGCGCGTACTCACCGACATCGCGAAGGCCGCCCGAGGGGCGGCCTTCGGCGTATCCGCGGGTCGTTCCTCCCTCCCAGAAGGAACCACCGCAATGCACAGTGATCCGCACCACGACCCGCGCGCGATCGTCCGGCGGCTGCTGGCCGCCGACTGCCCGCCCTTCGCCCTGCTGCACCGCCGTACGCCCGGCCACGCCCCCGACACCGTCGAGGTGCTGCTCGGCCCGGTCACCGAGGTGGCGCGGCTGACCGACATCCCGCTGCCGACCGGGGCGCCGACCACCGGCGCGGCCGTGCGCGACGCGCTGGCGCTGGTGCCGTTCCGGCAGATCCGCGAGCGCGGGTTCGACGTACGCGACGACGGGACGCCGCTGGCCGTCCTGCGGCCCGAGGAGACGTACGAGCTGCCGCTGGGCGAGGTGCTGGACGCGCTGCCCGCGCACCAGGTGCGGACCCGGGGCGGGGCCTTCGACGTGACCGACGACGACTACGCGGCGATCGTCGAGCGGGTCGTCGCGGACGAGATCGGGACCGGCGAGGGCGCGAACTTCGTGATCCGCAGGACGTTCCGCGGCGAGATCCCCGGCTTCGACCGCGCCGACGCGCTCGCGCTGTTCCGCCGGCTGCTGGCCGGGGAGCGCGGCGCGTACTGGACGTATGTCGTCCGGCTGACGGACGGCCGGACGCTGGTGGGCGCCAGCCCCGAGGTGCATGTCCGGATGTCCGGCGGGACGGTCGTGATGAACCCGATCAGCGGGACGTACCGCTATCCCCGGGACGGGGCCCGGCTGGACGGGCTGCTGGAGTTTCTGCACGACCGCAAGGAGGTGGAGGAGCTGTCCATGGTCGTGGACGAGGAGCTGAAGATGATGTGCACCGTCGGCGACATGGGCGGCGTGGTGGTCGGCCCCCGCCTCAAGGAGATGGCACACCTCGCGCACACCGAGTACGAGCTGCGCGGCCGCTCCTCCCTCGACGTCCGGGACGTGCTGCGGGAGACCATGTTCGCGGCGACGGTGACCGGCTCGCCGGTGCAGAACGCCTGCCGGGTGATCGAGCGGTACGAGCCCGCCGGACCGGACGGCGCGGGGCGCGGCTACTACGCTGGGGCGCTCGCGCTCATCGGGCGGGACGCCGGCGGCGCGCAGACCCTGGACTCGCCGATCCTGATCCGCACCGCCGACATCGACGGCGCCGGCGCGCTGCGGGTGCCGGTCGGGGCGACGCTCGTACGCCACTCCGACCCGCGCAGCGAGGTCGCCGAGACCCACGCCAAGGCGGCCGGGGTGCTCACCGCCCTCGGCGTGCGCCCGGCGCCCGCGGGGCGGGCCGGCGGCCCCGCGCTCCCGCGCCTGGCTGACGACCCCCGGGTGCGGGCGGCGCTGGACGCCCGGCGGGCCGACCTGGCCCCGTTCTGGCTGCGGATGCACACGCCCGAGACCGCGCCCTCGGCGCCGACCGGGCACGCTCTGGTGGTCGACGGCGAGGACACCTTCACCGCGATGCTGGCCCATCTGCTGCGGACCACCGGGCTGACGGTGACCGTGCGACGGTTCGACGAGCCGGGGGTACGGGAGGCGGCGCTGGCCCATGACGGGCCGGTGGTGCTCGGCCCGGGGCCGGGCGACCCGTCGGATATGACCGCCCCGAAGATGCGGTTCCTGCGCGAGCTGACGGCGGACCTGGTGCGCGGGCACCGACACGGGCTGCTGGGGGTGTGCCTGGGACACGAGCTGCTGGCGGCCGAGCTGGGCCTTGAGGTCGTACGGAAGGACGTGCCGTTCCAGGGCGCGCAGGAGCGGATCGGCTTCTTCGGACGCGAGGAGACCGTCGGCTTCTACAACACCTTCACCGCCCGGTGCGACGAGTCGGCCGCGGCCGAGCTCGCGATGCACCGGGTGGAGGTCAGCCACGACCCGGCGACCGGGGAGGTACACGCCCTGCGCGGCCCGAACTTCGCGGGCGTGCAGTTCCACCCCGAGTCCGTACTGACCCTGAACGGCTCCGCCATCGTGGCCGAGCTGCTGGCGGCCGTACTGGTCTGACGGCCTACGGCAGCCCCTCGGCCGCCCGGGACGCGGCCCCGGGCGGCCGAGGGCGGAGCCTCGCACGCGTGCGCCTCAGCCGAAGAAGACCTCGGCCTCGGCGTACAGGGAGAGGTCCACGGTCTTCAGCCGTGCGGTGGCCTCCGTGAGGGGGACGCGGACGATGTCGGTGCCGCGCAGCGCGACCATCTTGCCGTAGTCCTCGTCCCGGACGGCGTCGATGGCGTGCAGCCCGAAGCGGGTGGCGAGCCAGCGGTCGAACGCGCTGGGGGTGCCGCCGCGCTGGACGTGGCCGAGGACGGTGGTGCGGGCCTCCTTGCCGGTGCGCTTCTCGATCTCCTTGGCCAGCCACTCGCCGATACCGGAGAGCCGGACATGGCCGAAGGAGTCGAGCGACCCGTCCTTGAGGACCGCGTCGCCGCCCTTGGGCATGGCGCCCTCCGCGACGACGACGATCGGGGCGTAACGGATCTTGAAGCGGGACTCGACCCAGGCGCAGATCTGGTCCACGTCGAAGCGCTGCTCGGGGATGAGGATGACATTGGCGCCGCCGGCCAGCCCGGAGTGGAGGGCGATCCAGCCCGCGTGACGGCCCATCACCTCCACGACGAGGACGCGCATATGCGATTCGGCCGTGGTGTGGAGACGGTCGATGGCCTCGGTGGCGATGTTGACGGCGGTGTCGAAGCCGAAGGTGTAGTCGGTGGCGGACAGGTCGTTGTCGATGGTCTTGGGGACGCCGACGCAGCGGATCCCGTACTCACTGGACAGCCGCGCGGCCACGCCGAGCGTGTCCTCGCCGCCGATCGCGATGAGCGCGTCCACTTCCTCCTTGGCGAGGTTTTCCTTGACCCGGCGGATGCCGTCCTGGCTCTTGAGGGGGTTGGTGCGGGAGGACCCGAGAATCGTGCCGCCGCGCGGCAGGATGCCGCGCACGGCCTGGATGTCGAGGGTCACGGTGTCGCCCTCGAGCGGCCCGCGCCAGCCGTCCCGGAAGCCGACGAAGTCGTAGCCGTATCCCTGCACGCCCTTGCGGACGACGGCGCGGATGACCGCGTTGAGCCCGGGGCAGTCACCGCCACCGGTCAGCACTCCGACCCGCATCGTTTTTCCCTTCTCCCATGAAAACGCGTGAATGACCCGATACGGGAAGCCACGCTAACGGTGATCCAGGTCACACGGGATAGGGCGGGAAGTGAATCCCCTGTGCGCAGGGGCAGTTGACGGCCAACTTCACTCGAACGAGGGTCAAGCGCCGGTGGACGAAGGTCAGGCGCTGGTGGACGAAGGTCAGGCGCCGGTGTCCAGACCGCGTTCGATCGCGTATCGCACCAGCTCGACGCGGTTGTGCAACTGCAGCTTGCCGAGGGTGTTCTGAACGTGGTTCTGCACCGTGCGGTGCGAGATGACCAGCCGCTCGGCGATCTGCTTGTACGACAGCCCCTTGGCCACCAGCCGCAGCACCTCCTTCTCCCGCTCGGTCAGCCGGGGGGCGACAGGGCGGTCGGGCGCTGCGGGGGCGGGGTCGGTCGCCAGTCGGCGGTACTCGCCGAGCACCAGGCCCGCGAGGCCCGGGGTGAACACCGGCTCCCCGGCGGCCGTCCGGCGCACCGCGTCCAGCAGATCCTCCGTACTGGCCGATTTGAGCAGATAGCCGGTCGCGCCGGACTTCACCGCCTCCAGGACGTCCGCGTGCTCCCCGCTCGCGGACAGGACGAGTACGCGCGGGCCGGACGGGCCCGACTCGCCGCCCACGAGCTGCTTGCAGACCTCCACGCCGGGCAGCCCGGGGAGGTTGAGGTCGAGCACCAGGACGTCGGGGTTCGCGGCCTTGGCGCGGCGTACGGCCTGGGGGCCGTCCCCCGCCGTGGCCACCACCGCGAACCCGGCCTCGGACAGATCGCGGGCGACGGCGTCGCGCCACATCGGGTGGTCGTCGACCACCATCACGGTCACGGGCCGCTCCTCGGCCCCGCCGCCCTGCCCGCCGGCCGGTGTGCCGCCCTGTCCGCTGTCCTGCCGCTCGGTCATCGTCCGGTCTCCCCCTGTCGCGGAACGCTCAACTCAACCTCGGTGCCCTGCCCGGGGGCCGAGATCCACTCGGCGCTGCCGCCCAGATCGCGCAGGCGCCCCCGGATGGACAGCGCCACGCCGAGCCGCCCCTCGCGCTCGGCGTCGGCCAGCCGCCCCTCGGGGATGCCGGGCCCGTCGTCGCGGACGGTCACCGTGACCACGTCCGGCTCGTCCTCGACCAGGATCCAGGCGTGCGCGTCCACCCCCGCGTGCACCCGTACATTGTCCAGGGCGGCACCGACAGCGGCCGCGAGCTCGGCGGCGGCCTCGGCGGGGAGCGGTACGGCGGTGCCGGGCCCGGAGAGGGTGACGCGGGATCCGGCGTGCCGGGCCAACAGGGCCAGCAGATCGGAGCGTTCGCCTTCGGCCGCCCCCTCTGCGGTGGGTGCGTCGGCCGCAACCTTCAGAAGTACGGCCCCGGCCGGCTCCACCGACTCCGCCGCGGCGGCCACCGGCCCGGTCGCCGGCCCGGTGGAGATCAGCGTGCGCAGCGCGATCTCCTGTTCCCCCGCCATCTGTCCCAGCTCGGCCGCCTCCCCGCCGATCGCGGCGCCCCGCCGCTGCACCATGGCGAGGACCTGCAGCACGCTGTCGTGGATATCGCGGGCCAGCCGCTCCCGTTCGCGCGTGGCCGCCTCGATCCGCAGCGCACGGGCCAGGGTGCGCTCACTGGCGCGGGCCACCTCGACCACATAGCCGATCGCCACGCTCGCCACCCACACCAGCATGAGCATATGGACGGCGTCCTGGGCGAATCCGCCGCGCTCGATGATGTTGGCCGCGCAGACGACGGTGGAGGCCCAGGCGGCCCACCGCCAGCCACCCTTGATCGCGAAGCCGAGCACGGCCCCGGCCGTCCATATCGACGGCAGGGTGGGCGTGCCTTCGGCGATGCGGTCGTGGGTGTCGACGAGCGGGGTGAGCAGGATGCCGACCACCGCGACGGTCAGATCACCGGCCAGGAAGCGCAGGGTGCACCGCTCGGCCGAGGAGACCATGCGGACGGTGAGCGCGGTCCATACGGTCAGCACGGCCATATAGGCGCCCGCGCCGAGCGGGTGGTCGTAGTTGTCGTAGCCGTACGCGTAGAGGGTGAGCGCGTACAGCAGCGTGAGCACCCGGTAGGCGGTCAGCGCCCGCCACAGGGGCTGCTCCACCGACATGCGCACGACACGCTCGCCCTTGGGACGCTGCGCCACTTCCCCACCCCCGCGCCGGACGCGGTTACGCGCCGGCCTTGTCCCCGCCCTGATCCCCGGGCTTGTCCGCGCCCCGGTCCCCGGCCTGCTCCCCGGACTTGTCGTCGCCCGACGTGTCGTCGGCCGCGCCCTCCGCGCTCTTGCCCTCGCGCTTACGGGCCGCCTCGGCATCCGCGATCTGCCGCTTGGCGACGGTCGCGTAGATGTCGACGTACTCCTGCCCGGACAGCTTCATGATCTCGTACATGACCTCGTCGGTCACGGAGCGCAGGATGAAGCGGTCGTTGTCCATGCCGTGGTAGCGGCTGAAGTCCAGCGGCTTGCCGATCCGGATGCCCGGCCGCATCAGCTTGGGCATGACCTTGCCCGGTGGCTGGATCTTCTCGGTGTCGATCATCGCGACCGGGATCACCGGGGCACCCGTGGCCAGCGCCACCCGTGCCAGACCGCCCGGCTTGCCGCGGTACAGCCGCCCGTCCGGCGAACGCGTGCCCTCCGGGTAGATGCCGAACAGCTCACCGCGCTCCAGCACCTCGATACCGCTCTTGATCGCGGCCTCGCTCGCACCGCGCCCGCCCGAGCGGTCCACCGGCAGCTGCCCGACGCCCTTGAAGAACGCGGCGGTCAGCTTGCCCTTCACGCCCGGGGTGGTGAAGTACTCCTGCTTGGCGATGAAGGTGACCTTGCGGTCGAGCATCGCGGGGAGGAAGAAGGAGTCGGAGAACGACAGATGGTTGCTGGCGAGAATGGCCGGCCCCTCGGCGGGGACGTTTTCCAGTCCCTCCACCCAGGGCCGGAAGGCAAGCTTCAACGCTCCGCCGACCGACAGCTTCATGGCGCCGTAGAACAACCGAGGACCTCGCCTGTATCCGACCTGTACCCGACGAGGAGACCTTAACGTGCCTACCCCCTGTGCGGCGCGCCGCGTACGCTGAGATCCCGGGCCGCCCGGCCCCGTTATGCGACTGCCCGTTACATCGAACGGAGATCCGCGGTGCCGCTCCTCCCCGGGGCCCAGCCGTTCCGCCACGACGGCGGAGAGATCGGCGTCCTCGTCTGTCATGGCTTCACCGGCTCGCCCCAATCGGTCCGCCCCTGGGCCGAGCACCTTGCGCGGCAGGGCCTGACGGTCTCGCTGCCGCTGCTGCCCGGCCACGGCACCCGCTGGCAGGAGCTCGCGATCACCAGCCGGGAGGACTGGTACGCCGAGCTGGACCGGGAGCTGCGCGGGCTCGCCGAGCGGTGCCGTCAGGTGTTCGTCTGCGGTCTTTCCATGGGCGGCGCGCTCGCCCTGCGGCTGGCCGCCCGGCACGGGGCGCGGGTCAGCGGGGTCGCCCTGGTCAACCCGGCCCACAAGATGCACGACCGGGCGGCCCCGGCGCTGCCGCTGCTGCGCCATCTGGTCCCCTCCGTCAAGGGCATCGTGAGCGATATCGCGAAGCCGGGCACGCCGGAGTCGGGCTATGACCGGGTGCCGCTGACCGGCGCGTACCAGCTGCGCCGGCTGCTCCAGGAAGTGGACGCCGAGCTGCCGCGGGTGACCCAGCCGCTGCTGCTGATGCACAGCGCGCAGGACCATGTGGTGCCGCCGGTCGACTCGGCGCGCATCCTGAGCCGGGTCTCCTCCGCGGACGTCACCGAGCTGGTGCTGGAGCGCAGCTACCACGTGGCGACGCTGGACCACGACGCGGAGATCGTCTTCGCCGAGACCCATGCGTTCATCAGCAGGCTGACGCGGGGTATCGATGAGGACAGTGGGGATGTTGTCCCAGGGACGGATACGCGACTTGGGAAGGGGGCGGCGGCCAGTGGCGGAGCGTGAGCCGAACGAGAACGAGGCCGGCGCGCGGGACGACGACGCCGCGTTCGCCGAGATCGTCGCGGCGTACGACAAGGAGACCCGGGACCCGGAGGGCCCGGCGCCGTGGCCCGAGGCCGAAGATCTCCCCGCCGACGCTCAGCGCGCGGGCGGCGAGGACGACGCGGCGGATGCGGACGACGCTGCCGACGGGGACGAAGAACGCGGCAAAGACAGCCCGGCGGCGGGGGCCGGTCCGGAGGACGTGGCCAAGCCCGATAAGCCCCTGGGCAGCTTCATCGTGTACGCGCCGGGCGTCGGCCCGCGCGACTGGGAGCCCGCCGAGCCGTCCGACGACGACTTCGACGAGACCGACGAGGGCCACTTCGTCCCGCCTGAGCCGCCCCCGCTCCCCGAGTCCGACACCACCGCCCGCTTCGCCTGGCTGGGCGTCCTGGGCGGCCCGCTGCTGCTGCTCGGTGTGGTGCTGTTCCAGGTGGAGCTGACCTGGTGGATCACCACGCTCGGGGTGGGCGGCTTCCTGGGCGGCTTCACCACGCTGGTGCTGCGGATGAAGGACGACGACGAGGAAGAGGACGAGGACCCGGGGCGCGGCGCGGTCGTCTGACGACCGCGGCCCGCCGGGCCCGCTGAGGCTCCTGCGGCCTTGGCCAGGAGCCCCCGGCCTCAGGCCAGGAGCCCCTTGTCCGTCGAACCGGCGGGCACGGCGGGGGAAACGCGGGGGAGCCTGAGGGCCGCGAGGACCGGGAGATGGTCCGAGGCCGCCCTCAGATCCGCCTCGGTGACCCCGGGCAGCCCGGTCGGCACCCCGCAGCCGAGGATCTCCACGCCCTCGGTCGCGAACAGCGCGTCGATACGCTCACGCGGCTGCCCCGGCGGATACGTCAACTCGCTCCCCCAGGGCTCGGTCGCCCAGGCGTCGCGCAGCGATCCGGCCAGCCGCCGGAAGGCGCGGCCCTCGGGTGGATCGTTGATGTCACCGGCCAGGACGGTGTACGGGACGTCGAGCCGGGCGAGGTGGTCCAGGACCATCCCGGCCTGGTCGTGGCGCTGGGCCTCGGCCAGGCTCAGATGGCAGCTGACCACGCCGAGCCTGATGCCGTTGTCCCCCCGGTGCCCGCCGCCGAAGCGCAGCACGGCGGTGGCCAGGCCGCGCCGGTGCAGCCCGGGGACGTGGGGCAGCAGGATGTCCTCGGTCCGCTCCACATGGGCGCGCAGCGAGGTCAGCAGCATCGGGCCGGTGGCGGTGGCGCCCCCGGTGGTGTGGACGAGGCCGGTCTCGCGGGCCAGCCAGGAGGCGGCCTTGCGCCAGCGGAAGAAGCGCGGCGCCTCCTGGACGCACAGCACATCGGGGGCGCAGGCCCGGACCACCCGGACCAGCGCCTCGCGGTCGTCGCGCATCGAGCGGATGTTGTAGCTGAGCACCCGCACCACCGCCGCGTCCTGGGCGGTGGCCGATGCCGGCAGGTCCGCGAGCACCATGTGTCGTCCCCCCGACCCCGTCAGCCCTGGCGGGCCAGGTCGGCGGCGCCGACGAGCCCGGCCTTGCCACCTAGCTGGGCGGCAAGCACCTGGGCGTGCGGACGCCACTGATTGCCGACCAGCCAGCGGCGGAAGGATTTGCGGATCGGCTCGAGGACCAGATCGCCCTCGTCGGAGACGCCGCCGCCGACGATGAACGCCGAGGGGTCGAAGAGCGAGGCGAGGTCGGCGAGGCCGGCGCCGGCCCAGCGGGCCAGCTCGCGGAAGGAGTCGATGGCGACCGGGTCGCCCTGGCGGGCGGCGTCGCTGATGTGCTTGCCCTGGATGCCCTCGGGGGTGCCGTCGCCGAGGCCGAGCAGCACCTCGGCGCTCTCCGGGGTCGCGTTGGCGCGCTGCTTGGCGTAGCGGACCAGGGCGCGGCCGGAGGCGTACTGCTCCCAGCAGCCCTGGCTGCCGCAACCGCACAGCAGCCCGTCCGGGACGACGCGGATGTGGCCGAACTCGGCAGCCACGCCGAAGCGGCCGCGGTGCAGCTTGCCGCCGATGATGATGCCGCCGCCGAGGCCGGTGCCGAGTGTGATGCACACGACGTCGTCATGGCCCTGGCCGGCGCCGAAGCGGTACTCGCCCCACGCCGCGGCGTTCGCGTCGTTCTCGACGACGACGGGGAGGCCCACGCGCTGCTCGACCTTGTCCTTGAGCGCTTCATGGCGCCAGTTGATGTTGGGCGCGAAGAGCACCGTGGCGCGCTTGTCGTCCACGTAACCGGCCGCGCCGATACCGACGGCCTCGATGTCATGGCCGGTGCTGACCTCACGCACCGCGCCCGCGATGGCGTCGACGACCCCCTCGGGAGTCTGCGGGGTCGATACCTTGCGCGTCTCGAGAATCGAGCCCTCTTCGTCGACCACGCCAGCTGCGATCTTCGTGCCGCCGATGTCGACGCCGATGGTGAGTCCCATGTGTCCCTCAGTTATTTGGTCGAACCCCGCCGAGCACAACGGTACCGGAGGTGGGGCTCAGTCGAGGTCGATGTGTTCACTACTCGAAGACTCATTGCCGTTGTCCGGCTTATCGGCGCGGTCGTCGGCCTCGGTGGCACCGTCGTCGTCGCCACGCGTCCAGCGTTGCTCCTGACCCTGGACGGCGGCCCGATAAGCGGCAAGGAGCTCGGTGCCGGCGGTGGCGAGATGATCGAAGACCTCAGGGTTCCGTTCGATGACCGGTTCGACAGCTGCCTTTGCCTGTGCGATCAAGTGTTGTACGGCGCCCTGCACGGCCGTCCCGGCCAGCGGGGCCTGGGCCCCGGCCAGCCTGTCGGCGACGGCCTCGGCCAGTTTGCGCAGTTCCTCGGCCGCGCTGCCCGGCTCATGGCCGCTCTCGCGGGCCCGGCGGCGGGCCCGCTCCGCGGCAAGGTCCTCGGCACAGGCCCGCTCCCAGGCGTCGGGGTCGATGTCGGTGACCGGTACGTCGTCGACCGGTACGTCGGTGACCGGGGATTCGGCGGGGCGCTCGGTGGCGTCGTCGCTCATGGCGGGCTCCTGCGGCGGAGGGACTGACGGCCCGGGGGTGTTCATCCGGGCTTGCTCTCGACGTTACCGGAATGACAAGGCGAGAAAAGGGGCATGCGGCGTCACAGGCCCCTCGGCCACAGCTCGGGGTCCGGGGCGAAGCGGACGTGGAGGCGGCCGTCGCGCAGCCCGGCGCCGGACACGGTGCAGCGGCGGAGGGCGGACGGCAGCGGCAGCACCCGGTGGAACGGGCCGACGGTGATGATCAGTTCATCGCCGCGGCGCACCAGGCCGAGGGCGTCGCGGTCGGCGCCGGGCAGCGGCAGCCGCCACACCAGCTCCCCCTCGTCGGCGAGGCGGTCCTCGACCGTCCACGGCTCGGCGGCCGGGCGGTCGGGGCGCGGCTCGGGGGCACCGACGGAGGCGACGAGGGCGGCGAGCCCGCCCGCCTGTGGCGCACCGCCCGGGCCGGCGGAGTCCCGCGGGGCGTCGGGGTCCCGCGGGCCGTTCGCCTCGATCGGGTCGCGGCCCAGGTGGGGCAGTTCGCGGACGGGGACGTCGGGCGCCCACTCCCCGTGCAGCTCCTTGAGCGCGGCCTGCTGCTGCCCGGACAGCGCCGCGAGCCAGGGGTCGGCGGTGCCGGTGGGCAGCAGCCGGTTGGCGACCACGGCCTCCACGCGGCAGCCGTACAGCGCGAGCCCGGCGCGGGCGGTGCGCAGCGCCCGGTCGGCGAGCGGCCCCGGGTCCACCACCAGCCGTACGGTGGTGGCCTCGGACTCGATCAGGGCCTGCACACCCGCCAGTTCACGCTCCCAGCGCTCGGCCGTCTCGTACAGCTTCTGAGCGGGCATCGGCACCCCGGCGAGCTGCGCCAGCATCGGCCGCAGGGCGCGCGCCGCCTGCCGCTCGGCGGGCAGCAGCCGGCGCAGATAGCGGCGCAGTTGCTCGGGCAGCGCGAGGACCGCGACCGTATCGGAGGCGGGCGGCATGTCGACGACCAGGACGTCCCAGTAGTGACAACTCGGTTCGCCTCCGGGGCGCCTCAGCCCCTGTCGACGGTCGACCGTGCTCGGCCCCTCGTTCCTCGGGGCCTCCGCGCGCTCTCCCTTTCGACAGGGTCGCGCCCCTTCGGCGGCAGCCGGATCCGTGTCGTGGACCGCGCGCAGCGCGCGCAGCACCGCGAAGGCCTCCGTGCCCGGCAGGCCCGTCAGCTCCTCGGGGTCGAGCGGAGCGGCGCCGAGCATGTCCAGCGCGCCGCTCCCCCGCTCCTGGAGGGAGGTCAGCTCGCCGCGGAACCAGTCGTCGGCGGCGATGCGCGCGGCCCACATGCCGGGGGCGGCCTCGACCGGCGGGGACCACGGCAGCCGCTCGGCCGACGCCGCGGCGGCGGGCCGGGGCGCGGGGAGGCCGAGCAGCGCCTCCGGGGTGCCGTCGCGGTCGGCCGTGAGCAGCAGGGCGCGCCGCCCCTCGCGGGCGGCGGCCAGCGCGGTCGCGGCGGCGACGGTGGTGCGGCCCGCGCCGCCGGTACCGGTGACGAGGACCGTACGCATGAAAGGAGCCTCCGGGCAGGGTGGGGCTGGGACGGGCTTCCCGACCGTAGCGGGATCAGCGGCGCTCGCGGTCGCGCCCGCGCCGGGCGGGGTCCAAGGGCCCCGACAGGACCTAGGCGGCGCTCTCCACCCGCTTCTTCAGACCGGCCAGCGCGCGGTCGATGATGACCTTCTCGGCCTTGCGCTTGATCATGCCGAGCATCGGGATCTTGACGTCGACGGTGAGCTGGTAGGTGACCTCGGTGCGCTTGCCGCTGTCGACCGGCGCCAGCAGGTACGAGCCGTCGAGGGAGCGCAGCATCTGGGACTTGACCAGGGACCAGCTGACCTGGTTGTCACCTGTCCAGGTGTACTCGAGGGTGTAGTCGTCCTTGATCGCCCCGGCGTCGAGCAGCATCCGCACCTTCTCGGCGCGCCCCCGGTCGTCCTTGGTGAGGACGTCGGCCTCCTTCACCTCTCCGGACCACTCCGGGTATCGGTCGAAGTCGGCGATCACCTCCATCACGTCGGCCGGTGCCGCCTCGATCGTGATGCTCGAGCTGGTGTGTTCCGCCATCGCCGTGGTTCCTTCGGTGTTGGTCCGCTGATCCGCCGCCTGGGCCTCTGCCGCTGAAGGCTACCGCGCGCGGCCTACCACTCCAGGGTCCAGGGGGTGCCGGTCGAGGCGAAGTGTCCGACGTTGACACACTCGGTGGCGCCAATGCGCATCCGGCGGGCGAGCGGCTGGTGGACATGGCCGAAGACCGCGTACTTGGGCCGCACCTCGCGGATGGCGTCGAGGAGGGCCGCGCTGCCGCGTTCGAAGCGGCGGGCGACGGTGTCGTAGCACAGCTCGGGGACGTCGGGCGGGATATGGGTGCACAACACGTCGACCTCGCCGAGCGCGGCGATCTTCGCGGCGTAGACCTCGTCGTCGATCTCGTACGGCGTGCGCATCGGGGTGCGCAGCCCGCCGCCGACGAAGCCGAAGACCCGGCCGCCGATCTCGACCCGCTCACCGTCGAGGACGGTGATACCGGACCCGGCGTACTCGGGCCACAGCCTCGGTATGTCGACATTGCCGAAGGTGGCGTAGGTGGGGGTGGGGAAGGCTGCGAAGAGCTCGGCGTACTGGCGGCGTACCGCGGACTCTACGGCGGCGTTGCGGTCCACCCCGTCCCACAGCCGGTTGCCGAATTCACGGGCCTCCTCGAACCGGCGGGCGGTGCGCAGTTCCACGATGCGGTCGGCGTTCTCGACGCCGAACAGGTCGGGGAAGATACCGCGGGAGTGATCGGCGTAGTCGAGGAAGAGCACCAGGTCGCCGAGGCAGATCAGGGCGTCCGCGCCCTCGCCCGCCCGCTTCAGATCCCGGCTGTTGCCGTGCACGTCGCTGACCACGTGAACTCGCATGCAGGTCAGCCTAAGTCCTGCTGCCTCGGGCCGTCAGACGCGGGCCCACCGCCCCGCCGCCACCTGCTGTTACTTCCGAGTCCCTGACGGTGTCGACTAGTCTGCGACGCATACGAGAACGGGGTGTGACGCATCAAACATCTGGGAGGACCCCCTATCCCAGATGCCATACCCATCGGTAACGTCCGGGCAGTCCACCATCCCCCCCTTGCCCGCGGGGATTGCCCGTAGCGGCGCCGGCGCCCGACGAGGAGCAGCAGTCTTGCGCGAGTTCAGCCTTCCGGCCCTGTACGAGGTTCCGGCCGACGGGAATCTGACCGACCTCATCCGGCGCAACGCCGCCCACCACCCCGATGTCGCGGTGGTCGGCCGGAAGGCCGACGGCGAGTGGCAGGACGTCACCGCCGCCGAATTCCTCGCCGAGGTGCGGGCCGTGGCCAAGGGCCTGATCGCCGCCGGGGTGGAGCCCGGCGACCGGGTCGGGCTGATGTCGCGCACCCGCTACGAGTGGACGCTGCTGGACTTCGCCATCTGGAGCGCGGGCGCGGTCACGGTGCCGGTCTACGAGACGAGTTCGGCCGAGCAGACCCAGTGGATCCTCGGCGACTCGGGCGCGGTCGGCTGCGTGGTGGAGTCCGCCGCGCACGAGGCCGCCGTCGAGTCCGTACGGGACCACCTGCCCGCGCTGAAGAGCCTGTGGCGGATCGAGGGCGGCGGGGCGATCGAGACGCTGCGGAAGCTGGGCGCGGACATCGGGGACGGGGTGGTCGACGAGCGCAGCGCGATCGCGAACGCCGACTCCCCGGCCACGATCGTCTACACCTCGGGCACCACCGGCCGTCCCAAGGGCTGTGTGCTCTCCCACCGCAGCTTCTTCGCCGAATGCGGCAATGTCGTGGCCCGCCTCAAGCCGATCTTCGTGACCGGCGAGTCGTCGGTACTGCTCTTCATCCCCGAGGCGCATGTCCTCGGGCGGCTGGTGGAGATCGCGGCGGTGCTGGCGCCGATCAAGCTCGGGCACGTCTCGGACATCAAGACGCTCACCGACGAACTGGCCTCCTTCCGGCCGACGTTGGTGCTGGGCGTGCCGCGCGTCTTCGAGAAGGTCTACAACGGGGCGCGGGCGAAGGCGCAGGCCGACGGCAAGGGCAAGATCTTCGACAAGGCCGCCGCGACCGCCATCGCCTACAGCGAGGCGCTGGACACCCCCGCCGGGCCGTCCTTCGGCCTCAAGGTCAAGCACAAGGTCTTCGACCGCCTGGTCTACAGCAAGCTGCGCGCCGCCCTGGGCGGCCGGGCCACCCACGCGATCTCCGGCGGCGCCCCGCTGGGCGCCCGCCTCGGCCACTTCTACCGGGGCATCGGCTTCACTGTGCTGGAGGGGTACGGCCTGACGGAGTCCTGCGCGGCGACCACCTTCAACCCGTGGGACCGGCAGAAGCTCGGCACGGTCGGCCAGCCGATGCCGGGCACGGTGGTCCGGATCGCGGACGACGGCGAGGTGCTGCTCCACGGCGACCACCTGTTCACCGGCTACTGGAACAACGAGGCGGCGACGGCGGAGGCGCTGTCCGACGGCTGGTTCCACACCGGCGATCTGGGCACCCTCGACGAGGACGGCTATCTCTCCATCACCGGCCGCAAGAAGGAGATCATCATCACCGCGGGCGGCAAGAACGTGGCCCCGGCGGTGATCGAGGACCGGATCAGGGCGCACGCCCTGATCGCCGAGTGCATGGTGGTCGGCGACGGCCGTCCCTTCGTGGGCGCGCTGATCACCGTCGACGAGGAGTTCCTGCCGCGCTGGCTGGCCGAGCACGGCAAGCCGGCCGACGCCACGGTGGCCGAACTGCAGGAGGACCCCGAGCTGCTGGCCGAGATCCAGCGCGCGGTGGACGACGGGAACGCGGCGGTCTCCAGGGCGGAGTCGGTGCGCAAGTTCCGGATCCTGACCACGCAGTTCACCGAGGACTCCGGGCATGTCACGCCGTCGCTGAAGCTCAAGCGGAGCGTGGTGGTCAAGGACTTCGCGGGCGAGATCGAGGCGCTGTACCAGCGCTGACGCGGCGCGAGCGCGGGGGGGGAGGGGCCCGGGGCGGGGCGGGCGGCGGGGGGCCCCCCCCCGAACAGAAAAAGACAAAGGAGACGACGCCACACCCGCCGCCGG
>NZ_JBHWES010000052.1:60137-87356 GCF_042734105.1 Streptomyces sp. NPDC059679
GGGGGGGGTGCTCTGCGCGGGGGGGGGGGGGGGGGCGGCGCGGGCCCCCGGCGGCGGGGCGGGGGGGGGGGGGGGGGCCGCGGGGCCGTCCTCCGCCCCGGCCCCCCACCGCCGCGTCAGCTGAATCAGCCCTGGAGCAGGCCCTCCAGCCGTTCGGCGAGCAGGTCCCAGCGCCAGCGCTCCTCCACCCAGGCGCGCCCCCGCTCCCCCATCCGCCGCCGCAGCTCGGGGTCCTGGAGCAGCGCGACGATCCGCTCGGCCGCCTGCTCGGCGGAGCCGCCCCGCACCACCCAGCCCGTCTCGCCCTCCAGGACCGCGTCCGGCGCGCCGCCGGAGTCCCCGGCGACGACGGGCAGGCCGGTCGCGGATGCCTCCAGGTAGACGATGCCCAGGCCCTCGACGTCCAGGCCGCCGCGCCGGGTGCGGCAGGGCATGGCGAACACGTCGCCCGCGCCGTAGTGGGCGGGCAGCTCCTCCCAGGGGACCGCGCCGGTGAAGCGTACGGAGTCGGCGACGCCGGTCGTCTCGGCCAGCCGGTGCAGCTCCTTGGCGTACGGGCCGCCGCCGACGATCAGCAGCACGGCGTCCGGGACCTCCGCCAGGATCCGCGGCATGGCCTGGATGAGGGTGTCCTGTCCCTTGCGCGGCACCAGCCGGGAGACACAGACGACGACGGGGCGGTCGGCGAGCCCGAGCCTGGCCCGGACCTCGGCGCCGCCCGAGCCGGAGTGGAAGCTCTTCTCGTCCACGCCGGGCGTCAGTTGGACCATGCGCGCCGCGGCCTCGGGCCCGATCGCGGCGGCGATCCGCGAGCGGGTGTACTCGCCGAGGTAGGTGAAGGTGTCGGTGGACTGACCGATCCGGCGCAGCAGCCCGCGGGAGGCGGGGAGCTGGGCCCAGGCGGCCTCGTGCCCGTGGGTGGTCGCCACCAGCCGCCGGGCGCCCGCCGCGCGCAGCGCCGGAGCCATCAGCCCGAGCGGGGCGGCGGCCCCGAACCACACCGCGGTGCAGCCGTGCGCGCGCAGCAGCTCGGTGGCGCGCCGGGTCACCCGCGGGGTGGGCAGCAGCATGGTCGTACGGTCCCGTACGACGCGGAACGGCTGCTCGGCGTCGAACCGGGCCGTTGCCTCGGCACCCTCCCGGCCGCGCTTCCAGGTGGAGGCGTAGACGACAACCCGCTGCGGGTCCAGGCGCAGCGCGATGTTGTGCAGGAACGCCTGGATGCCGCCGGGCCGGGGCGGGAAGTCGTTGGTGACGATCAGGGTTTTGTCCATTTCCTGCCGACACTACCGGCCCCGCCGACACTACCGGCCCCGCCGACACTACCGGGTGCGGGCGCCGGGCTCCGTCAGGGCGCCCCGACCCGTTCCGCGGCCCGGCGGGCGGGGGCCCGTGGCAGGGCGAAGCGGCGGGAGAGGGCGAGCACGACCAGGCACTGGAGGGCCGCGGCCACGGCCATGGCCGCGCACACCCCGGGCAGCCCGAGGCCGGACAGGCCGTAGGCCAGCGGCAGTTGGACGGCCGTACCGGCGAGGGTGACGCGCAGCATCAGCGGGCTGCCCCCGGCCCCCTCGAACACGCCGCCGAGCGCGATGAAGCAGCCCAGCAGCGCCAGATACGGGCCCACGCAGCGCAGAAACGCCGTACCGGCCGCGGCGACGTCCGGCCGCGCGCCGAACGCCCGCATCACCCATGGCGCGGCGGCCAGCAGCACCAGGGCGGCGAGCGCGCCGAGCGCGGCGCCGAGCAGCGCGGCCTGGCGGGCGATGGCGGCCCGCTGGTCGCGGCCGGCGCCGAGGTTGTGGGCGGTGTGGATGGCGGCGGCCTGCCGTACCGCGTAGAAGGACATGGTCGCCACGTACATCGCCTTGGTGGCGATGGCGTACGCGGCGACGGACGCCACCCCGATCCGCGCCACGACGGCCACCAGCAGCAGGGAACCGGCCATCCGGGCCGTGAAGTCGGCGGCCATCGGCAGCCCGGTGGCCGCGGTGGCGCGCAGGGCGGCGAAGCAGCCGCTCAGGGTGCGCCCGGCGGGGCGGGCCGCGGCGGCCTGGCGCAGCGCCACCAGTCCGGCGGCCAGGGCGGCCGAGCGCCCGGCGACGGTGGCCCAGGCGGCGCCGGTCACGCCGAGCCGGGGCAGCCCGCAGAGCCCGAAGACGAACAGCGGGTCGAGGACGAGGATCAGCGCGTTGGCGAGGAGGGCGAGGCGCATGGGGGTGCGGGTGTCCCCGGCGCCTTTGAGGACGCCGTCGAGGAGGTTCTGCGCGAAGAAGACCGCGAGGCCGGGCAGGGAGACGGCGAAGTAGCCGACGGCGAGGCGGAGGGCTGCCCCGTCCGCGCCGCCGAGCAACAGACGGGCCAGGGGCTCGCGCAGCGCCCAGCCGCCGACCGCGACGGGCGGGATGAGCAGCGCGCAGAGCGCCCAGCCGCCGCGTACGGCGGTGCGCAGGGCCGCCTGGTCGCCCGCGCCACGGGCACGGGCGACCAGGACGGTGGTGCCGCCGCCGGCCATCAGGATCAGGCCGAGGGCCAGGTTCTCGACGTTGGTGGCCACGGCCACGGCGGCGACGGCCGGTCCGCCGAGGCGGGCCACCCACACCATGTTGACGATCCCGGCGACCACACCGGCCAGCAGCTCGCCGTAGACCGGGCACGCCAGGCCCACGAGTCTGCGGCGGTGTTCCCTGGGCAGCGACACTACGTCCCCTCTCAGCGCCACGTACCTCTAATCGAGGTACCGCGATGAGAGGTACCATGACGCAAGCGAGTGGGCAAGTGAAAGGACGTCACCCAAGGTGCTTGAGCTGTCGATCCTCGGCTTCCTGTACGACCAGCCGCTGCACGGCTACGAGCTCAAGGAGCGCATCAAGGCCCTGAGCGGCCATGTCCGCCCGGTGAGCGACGGCGCGCTCTACCCGGCGATCACCCGGCTGACGAAGGCCGGTCTGCTGGACCAGCGCACCGAACCGGGCGCGAGCGCCGCCCCGCGCCGGGTGCTGTCCCTCACCGACGCGGGCCGCGCCGAGCTGCTGGCCCGGCTGCGTACGCCCAAGGACGTGGAGATCACCGACGGCCAGCGGTTCTTCACGCTGCTCGCGTTCCTCCGCCAACTGCCGGACCCGGCCGAGCAGGCGGCCGTGCTGCGGCGCCGCCAGGCGTTCCTGGACACCCCGTCGAGCTTCTTCTACGAGGGCGGCGAGCCGGTGCGCGCGGAGCGGGCCGGGGACGTCTTCCGCGAGGGGATGCTGCGGATCGCCCGCGCGACCACCGCGGAGGAGCGGCGGTGGCTCGCGGACGCGCTGGACCAGCTGGAGACGGGCCGGCCCGCTAGCCGAACCCCTTAATCGAACTGAGCGATCAGGTACTTGCGCCAAAGGTCGGTGAACTCGGCCAGGTTCGTGCCCAGCACCTCGTGCAGCGCGGACTCCACCGCCCCCTTGCGGCCCGGGCTCCCGCCCACCGCGCGGTAGAACTCGACCAGCTTCCCCTGGCCCCACTTCTCCGCGATCAGACGGCAGGCCAGCCAGCCCTCCTCGTACGCCCGGGACAACACGTCCGCGCTGCCGCCGAAGCCGAAGGCCTTGTCGTCCGGGAGGGCGTCCGGGATGCGGCCGGACGCGACGGAGCGGGCCAGTTCGGGGGCCACCTCGCGGGGGGTGCGGCCGGTGCCGAGGTAGCCCGTCCAGTCGGCGAAGCCCTCGGAGAGCCACATCGGGGTGGCGGGGCTGGTGGCGGTGCGGGTGGCCACATGGGCCGTCTCGTGGGTGATCACGACGCGCCGGCCGAAGTCGCCGAGGACCTGGTACGCCTCGGGGTTGACGATGACGCGGTCGGCGGCGGCGCGGTGGCCGCCCCCCGCCTCGCCGGTGGTGACGGCCGCGATACCGCGGTAGCCGCTCGCGGACGAGCCCAGCAGGGCGGCCATCCGGTCGAGGGAGGCGGGGACCTGCACCACCACCCGCCCGGCCCAGGGGTGCGGCCATGCCTTCCGCAGGGCGGCCACCGCCCGGTCCGCGCCGTCCGCCAGTTCGCGCAGCCGCCGCCGGTCCTGGCCCACGCCGAGGACGAGGCTGTGCGCGCCGCGTACGGCGGTCACCGCGCCCTGGTCCCACAGCTGCACGGAGGTGCGCCGGCCGTCCTCCTCGCCGTCGTCGGAGGCCACGTACCAGTGCCCGTTCCGCTGGGCGAGGGTCAGATACTCCTCGGCGACGACCGGCGCGGTGTCGTATCCGGAGAGCCGGTAGCGCAGCTCGACCTGGGCGGCGAGGCGGCGGCCCTCGCCCAGCGCGGGGTCGAAGCCGCCGGTGTCCACCAGGTGGTAGGTCCAGGAGCGCACCGGTACGGCGGCCAGGTGAGCAAACATCCGGCGCTGCTCGGCCAGATAGCGGGCGGAGCGCCGGTCGACGGTGGCGAGGAAGGCGCTCGCGTCGCGCTCCCGGACCGCCGCGGCCCGCCGGTCGAGCAGCTGCTGGACGGCCCGCCCGTCCCGCCCCGCGGGGTCGTCGGGGCCCTGGGCGGTGCCGCAGCCGGTGAGCGCGGCGGCCACCAGGGCGCACAGCGCGGCCAGGCACAGCGCCGCCCATCGCCCGGAACGCCGCCCGGCCCACCGTCTACCCGCCACGTCGTAGATCGTACGAGGCTCGCGGTTCGTAATCAGGTGCGCTAATCAGACACGTGTGATGGCCGAAATCGGCATCATCCCGACCGGGTCGTAGCGCACCCGCGCCCCCGGGTGGGGCGCGTGGATCACCTGGCCGTTGCCCGCGTACATCCCGACGTGGCCCGCGTCGGAGCGGTAGACCACCAGATCGCCGGGGCGGATATGGCTCAGCGACACCGGGTGTCCGGCGGACGCCTGCTGCTGCGAGGTGCGCGGGATCGCCACCCCGGCCCGCCCGTACGCCCACTGGGTCAGCCCGGAGCAGTCGAAGGCGGTGGGCCCGGCCTGCCCCCACGCGTACGGCTGGCCCACCGCACGGCGCGCGGCCTCGAGCGCGGCGGCGGCGCGCGGCGAGGACGGCGGCAGCTCGGGCACGCCCACCGCCCCGGACATCGCGGACGAGCCCTGCAGATAGGCCGCGCGCTGGGCGGCCGGCAGGGCGTTGAACAGCCGGCGCGCCGTGGCGAGCTTGTGCCGTACGGCCCGCTTGTGGCGGATGACGACCTTGCGGCTGTGCTCCAGCCGGGCGAGCCTGGCCGCCGCCTCCGCGCGCTGCTGGCGCAGCGTCCGCTGGGCGCTCTCGAAGACCCGTAGCTGCCCGGCCTGCCGCTTGCCGATCCGCTGGAGGGTGGCGGCCTTGTCGAGGTAGTTGGCGGGGTCCTCGGAGAGGATCAGCGCGAGGCCGGGGTCGACCCCGCCGGACCGGTACTGCCCGCCCGCGAGGGCGCCGAGCGCCACCCGCATCCGGTTCAGCCGCTCCTGGCCGCGGGCGACGCGGTCCTGGAGCTGGTCGACCTGGCGGCGCAGCCCTCGGGCGTGCGCCTCGGCCGCGTTGTAGCGCTCGGTCGCCCGCTCCGCCTGCGCGTACAGCAGCTCCACCGCGCGGACGGTGGCGTGCGGAGCTGCGGCATGCGGAGCCGCGGTGTCCGAGGCGGGGTCGTGCGGCTCGGCGCTGGCCGGCACCGCCGACAGCGCGGCCGCCGAGGCCACGGCGGCCGAGGCGGCGGCCAGCACGGTCAGGGAACCGGACCGAGAGGAACCGGACCGAGGGGAACGGCGACAAGACGCCATGGGAAGCCGCACTCCCTTCCGCTGTATCGGGAAGTCCGCTATGTCGGAACTGCGCGCAGACAGTAGCCGTACGAACACGCACGGTCCAAGAAGCGTGGCGGGTACACAAGGCGACGCCCCGCCGGAGACGCAGGTCACCGGCGGGGCGGACGCTCAGCGGAAGTTGTCGGGCTTCCCCGAATTCCCCCGAACGGACGGTTCGGGTACGGCGGGGATCAGACCCGGACGCCGAACATGAACGGCATGTTGTCCATCGACTCGTAGCGCACATTCGCCCCGGGCTTGGGGGCGTGCAGCACCTGGCCGTTGCCCGCGTACAGCCCTATGTGGTGCAGGTCGCTGTAGAAGAGCACCAGGTCGCCCGGCTTGAGCTGGCTGCGGCTTATGCGGGTGCCGGCGTTGGCCTGGTCCTGCGAGATACGCGGCAGGGAGACGCCGGCCTGCTTGTACGCCCAGCCGGTGAGGCCGGAGCAGTCGAAGGAGGACGGTCCGGTCGCGGCCCACACATACGGCGCGCCGATCTTCGTCTTGGCGGCGGCCAGCGCGGCGGCGGCACGCTGCGAGTCGGGCACGTCGTTGCCGAGGTCGACCCGCTCGTTGGAACGGTTGGCGCGCTCCTGCTCCTTGGCGGCGAGCGCGGCCCGCTCCTGGGCGGTGAGGGTGTTCAGGAGCTGCTGGGCCTTGGAGAGCTTGCCCTGGATCTCCTTCTTCTTCTCACCCAGCGCCTTACGGGTGTCCTCGAGGTCCTGCAGCTTCGTGGACGCCTCTTGGCGCTGCTGCTTGAGCGTGCGCTGCTTGTCGGCGATCTTGCGCAGCGACTCGGCCTGCTTGCCGCTCAACTGGCTGAGCGTGGAGGCCTTGTCGAGGTAGGTGTCCGGGTCGGAGGAGAGCAGCAGCTGCACGGAGGGGTCGATGCCGCCGGAGCGGTACTGGGCGGTGGCCATCGAACCGAGGCCGTTGCGGAGCTTGTTCAGATCCTCCTGGCCGCGGGCCACCTTGTCCTGGAGCTCGCCGACCTGCTTCTCCAGCTTTTCCTTCTTCTCCTTGGCGCCGTTGTACTTCTCGGTCGCCCCCTCCGCCTCCTCGTAGAGCTTGTCGACCTGCTCCTTGACGTCCTTCTTGTCCGCCTTGGGCGCGGCCTGTGCGGCCTGGGAGGTGAGGGCGACGGCCGCGGCGGCGGTCGCGGTGAGGACGGTTACCCGAGTGCGGCTCGGCTGCTTGGGTCGACGGTGGGACGCCACGGGGGCGAGCTCCTTCTTCCTCGAGCCGCCTACCGGGTGAGTGGGGGTCAAGACCCCGGCTCCGCGGAATGCAGCGCACGCGGACTCGGCGGTACCCCCGCTGACATCCCCGATGGATGATCAACCGCGCGGAGGTTCGAGCCGACCTTAGTGACCTCGTCGTGATCCGTTCAAATCCCACCGACAAAAAAGTCGGTCTTCGAGCGCATCTTTTACAAACATCACACATACCGTAACGGTCGGTTGACGCTCCGCAGGCGACAACGGCCATACGAGCGCCGCCCGACGCGTCGTACGGAATCACTTAAGTACGCGCGAGTCGCTTGAGCAACAGCGCGGACGAGACCGGCCGTGCCCCGGCCTTGGCCACCCCGTCGGCCACCTCGCGGTCCGTCGAGACCACGACCACCGGCCGGCCCGGCGGCTCGGCCCGCACCAGCTGCCTGATCAGCTCGTCCGCGGTCACCCCCGGCTTGCTGAACAGCACCCTCACCCCGCGCGGCGGCGCCAGCAGCACCGGCGCCGCCAGCTCCGCCCCGTCGAAGACACAGGTCATCTCGGCGCCGGACTGGGCCGCCAGCACCGCGAGACCGCCCAACAGCCGCAGCCGCTGCTTGTCCAGCGGCATCGTCGGATAGCCGGTCTTGGTGACGTTGTAGCCGTCCACCACCAAATGGGCCTGGGGCAGCGCCAGGAGCTGGTCCAGCAGCGCGGGGTCCATCTCCGACAGCGCCCTGGTCGCTATGTCCCGCGGCGTCATCTTGCCCGGCTGCACCGCGTCCACCGCGTCCGCCGGGCGCAGCGACGCGGGCGGCAGCGCCAGTTCGCGCCGCAGCCCCTGCGCCGCTTCCAGCACCGTGTCCAGCAGCAGCCGCACCCGCATGTCCTCGACGCTGCGCCCCTCGCGGGCCGCCCGGCGGCTGGCCTCCAGCGCCGACTCCGTCTCCGCGAGCCGGGCCCGCAGCCGCCGCGCCTCGCCCTCCGCCGTGGCCTGCCGCACCGCGGCCGCCGACCGTACGGACTCCAGCTCGGAGGCGGCCTTGCGCAGCGCCGCCTCGCCGCGCTTGACGTCGCTGAGCGCGCTGCGCAGCTTCCGGTGCAGCGCGTCCGACTCCTTACGGGCCGCCTCCAGCTCGCCGCGGGACCGCTCGGCCTCCGTACGCGCCGCCGCCCTCGCCTCGGCCAGCTCCTCGCGCAGCCGCCGCAGTTCGCGCTCCGCCTCCTCGCCGGCCCGCTCGGCGGAGGCCCGCTGCGCCTCCTCGCCCGCGGCCTCGACCAGCTTGACCCAGCCGGCCGGCCGCAGCACATAGGCCAGCGCCGCGACGTCCTCCGGATCGGCGGCGGCCGGCGGCGAACCGCCCTCGATGGCCTCGGCGAGCTCCTGCTGCGTCTCCCGCAGCCGCGCCGCGATCCGCTGCCGGAAGACCGGATCGGACTCCACGGCGGCGGCCATCGCATTGCCCGCGAACTTCGCCCGGCGGGTCGGGGTGAAGCGGGCGTACTGCCGCAACTGGGCGGGCAGCTCGGTGACCGTCAGCCCTCCGAAGGCATCCGCCACCAAGGCCACGACCCGGCGCCTGACCCCCTCCGGCAGGGGGCGGTCGAGCGCCTCGGCGACGCCCTCGGCGTCACCGGCCGACGCGGGGTCGCCCGTCCGCTCCACCACCTGTCATCGCTCCGTTCTCAGGCGCTCGTGCTCGCGCCCGGACGGTCGACCAGCTCGATCTGGTCGACCGCGTTGCACCAGCGGCAGCGCACCGACTCAATGGTCTCACTGACCACCTCGCGCTCCTCGATCCTCGGCTCCCCGCCCAGGTCGAGATGGACGTACTCGACAGCCTTCGTCGAACGCGTCACATCGAACCGCGTCAGGTTGCCGCACAGGGTGCAGCGCCAGCGAGTCTCGGCTGTCGGCAAGGGCACGGCCATGGCGTCATCGTCCTCATCGTCTGGGTCGCCTTGATTCCACTGTGGCACTCGGCGTGCTGTAACCCTACGGCCTGAGCCCCGCCCCGCGCCGGGGCCGGTGCGCTCCCCGGACCCACCCCCGCGGCGGCGAGGCACTCTGGGCAGGTTGAGCCCGGTACGCGATGATCTGCCCATGATCGAGACGTCGGAGGGGCCCGGCCGCCGCCCCCTGATGACTTACGCCCTCATCGCGTCCTGTTGCCTGATCTTCGCCTACGGACCGGCCTCCGGCCTCAACCCCGGCTACGGCACGGGAGGCGAGCTGCTACGGGCCCAGACGGGCTACTTCGAACGGTGGGGGGTGGTGCCCAGCGCGCTGTGGAGCGGCGCGCCCGCCGAGCCGCTGACCCCGCTGTCCGCACTGTTCGTCCACGGCAACTGGCTGCACCTGCTCGGCAACATGCTGTTTCTCTACGTCTTCGGGGCGATGGCCGAGGAGCGCATGGGGCGGATCCAGTTCGCGCTCTTCTACCTCGCCACCGGCTATCTGGCGCTGCTCGGTTACGCCGCGGCGCATGCCGGCTCCACCCAGACCCTGGTCGGCGCCTCCGGGTCCATCTCCGGGGTCCTGGGCGCCTTTCTGTGGCTGTTTCCCCGGGCCCGGGTGACCAGTCTCTTCCCGTTTCTGTTCTTCCTGCCGCTGCGCTTCCCCGCCTGGGTGGTGCTGATCTTCTGGTTCGCGCTGCAGTGGCTGGCAGCCCGCGGGGCCGACGACCGCCCCGGCGTCGCCTACCTCGCCCACCTCGTGGGGTTCAGCCTCGGGTTCCTCTACGCGTGGGCCCGCTTCGGGCGGACGACTAGAGTGAGCAGGGCAGTCAGGTCCAGCGAGGGAGAAAGCCAGCCGTGATCACTTCGATCGTGCTCATCAAGACCAGCGTGGACCAGATCCCCGAGATCGCCGAGCAGATCGCCGCGCTCGACGGTGTGAGCGAGGTCTACTCGGTCACCGGAGCACACGATCTGATCGCGATGGTGCGGGTGGCCCGGCACGACGACCTCGCGGACGTCATCCCGGGCCGGATCAGCAAGGTGCCGGGCGTGGCCTCCACCGAGACCCATATCGCCTTCCGCACCTACTCCCAGCACGACCTCGAGGCCGCCTTCGCGATCGGCCTCGACGGCTGAGCCCTCTCGCGGGACGTCATCCGCGGTCCGGGACGCAGCGCCCGTCCTCGGTGCGGTAGCTCCACTTCGCACCGTCCCGGACCAGCTCCTTCACCGCGCCGACGAACCGCTCGACGTGCTCGTCCGGGGTGCCCGCGCCAAAGCTGACCCGGATCGCGTTCAGCGACCGCTCCCCCGGCGCGGCCTCCGGGGCCCCGCACTCGCCCGCCTCCCCGGGCTCGCCGCCCAGCAGCGTGCGCACCAGGGGATGCGCGCAGAACAGGCCGTCGCGTACGCCGATGCCGTACTCCGCGGAGAGCGCGGCCGCGAAATGCGAGCTGTTCCAGCCCTCCACGACGAACGAGATGACGCCCACCCGGGGCGCGTCATCCCCGAACAGCGACAACACCCGCACCTCGGGCACCTCAGCCAGCCCCGCGCGGACCTTGCCGATCAGCTCCCGCTCCCGCGCCACCAGGGACTCGAACCCGGCATCGGTCAGCGCCTTGCAGGCCGAGGCGATCGCGTACGCCCCGATGACGTTCGGCGAACCCGCCTCGTGCCGGGCCTCGGTGGTGTGCCACTCCACGTCCACCCCACCGTGATCCTTACGGGCCACCTTGCGGCTGGCGCCCCCGCCCGCCAGATACGGCCGGGCCTTCCGCAGCCAGTCCGCCCGCCCCGCCAGCACCCCGGCCCCGAAGGGCGCGTACAGCTTGTGCCCGGAGAACGCGACCCAGTCGACGTCCAAGGCCGCGATGTCCACGGGGTGATGCGGGGCCAGCTGCGCGGCGTCCAGCACGATCCGGGCGCCGTACGCATGGGCCACCTCCGCCAGCTCCCGCACCGGCCACAGCTCACCGGTCACATTCGAAGCACCGGTCACACACACCAGCGCGGCACCCCCCGTGGCCCCGTCCGCCGCCTGCTCCTTCGCCCGCCAGCCGGCCAGCGCCCGCTCCAGCGTGTCAACGGCCTGCCTCGGGGAGCGCGGCGCGCTCAGATAGCCGACCTCGACGTCCTCTCGCTGCTGCCACGGCAGCAGCGAGGCGTGGTGCTCCGTCTCGAACACGAACACCCGGGTGCCCTCAGGGAGGGCGGCGGCGAGGAGGTTGAGCGAGTCGGTGGTGGCCCGGGTGAAGATCACCTGGTCGTCGGGGCGGCAGCCCAGGAAGGCGGCGACATCCCTGCGGCTGTTCTCGAACAGATCGGTGGACAGCTGTGAGAGATACCCGGCCCCGCGGTGCACGCTGCCGTAGTACGGGGCGTAGGCCGCGATGTCGTCCCACACCCGCTGCAGGGCGGGGGCGCTGGCGGCGTAGTCCAGCGCGGCGTAGCTGACCTCGCCGCCGGTCACGAGCGGGACGAGGACATCGCGGCCGAGGACGGGCAGCGGGGAAGTGGTGGCGGCGGAGGTGGAAGCGGTGTCGGAGGCAGCAGCGGTCGCGGACATGGCGAAGTCTCCCGGGAGGACGAAGAGGTGAATGCGTCACGCGCGGGCAGGCGGCAGCCCACCGCCGGGCACGTGGAGAAGAAACTCACCGCACGGAACAGGACCGTGCGAAATGAGGGGAAAAGGGGCCATCGGCCCTAGCGCATTCGCTGCATCACGGAAGAACTCCCTCGACAACCAGGACCCCTGGGTTCCGCGAGGGGTCCGCGCTTGCCGCAGACCTCGTTGCCTGCGACCTGGTCATCACCCGGGGCACCCCGCCACGGACGGAGGGTTGCCGGACAGCGGGCCGGGGCCGTAGTCGCTGTCACTCGTGACCTGCGCAGGAGTATGCCACGCCCCGTCACCAACCGGGACCCCTGTCCGCGATACGGACAGGGGTCCCGTGGGGCCTCTCGAGAATCGGGGCTACGCGTTCGTGGCCAGTACCCAGCGTTCCAGCGAGGCCCGGGCCGCGCCCGAGTCGATGGATTCGGCTGCCTTCTCCATGCCCGCCGCGATGCGCTCCGCGAGGGGCTTGCCGCCCGGGCCGCCCTCCAGGGCGACCAGGGCGGCCGCCGAGTTGAGCAGTACCGCGTCGCGGACCGGGCCGCGTTCCCCGGCCAGGAGGCGCCGGGCGACGTCCGCGTTGTACGAGGGGTCGGCGCCGCGCAGGGCGTCCACCGGGACGAGGCCGATGCCGACGTCGCGCGGGTCGAAGGTCTCCTGGCGTACGGTGCCGCCCTCGACCACCCATACCTGGGAGGTCGAGGTGACGGTCAGCTCGTCGAGGCCGTCGTCGCCGCGGACGACCAGCGCGGAGGTGCCGCGCTCGGCGAGCACACCGGCCATGATGGGCGCCATCCGGGCGTCCGCGACCCCGGTGGCCTGGGCGCGTACTCGGGCCGGGTTGGTGAGCGGGCCGAGGAAGTTGAAGATGGTGGCGATGCCGAGTTCGCTGCGCGCGGTGCCGACATGGCGCAGCGAGGGGTGGAACTTCACTGCGAAGCAGAAGGTGATGCCGGCTTCTTCCGCCACCTCGGCCACCCGCCGCGGGCTCAGGTCCAGGTTGACGCCGAGCTTGGCGAGGACGTCGGAGGAGCCGCTGGCGGAGGACGCGGCGCGGTTGCCGTGCTTGACGACCTTCGCTCCGGCGCCCGCCACCACGAGGGCCGACATGGTGGAGATGTTGACGGTCTTGGCCCGGTCGCCTCCGGTGCCGACGATGTCGACCGTCTCCCCGGGGACCTCGATCACGTTCGCGTGCTCGTACATCGTGCGGACCAGACCGGACACCTCCGCCACGGTCGCGCCCTTGGCGCGCAGCGCGACCGCGAAACCGGCGATCTGTGCGTCGCTGGCCTCGCCGCGCATGATCCGGTCCATGACCCAGGCGGTGTCGTCGGCGGTGAGGTCGTGGCCGAGCAGCAGCGAGTCGAGTACGTCCGGCCAGGTGCGGGCCGTCGCGCGGTTGTCGCCTCCGGCTGGGGTCACAACGTCCATGGTCCGCTCCTGGATCTCGGCTGGGCAGGGATGGGTCCGCGCAGTTCAGCTGTGCAGCGGCTGGCCCCTGGCAAGCCTATCGGCGCGGGCGGGGCACGCGGTCCCGTGCCCGGGTCCCGGACAGCCCGCGGGCCCGTCAGGAAGCCCGGGGCCCTGCACGGCCCAGGGCCCCGGGCCGGACCGTGTGGTCCGGGCCGGGGCCCTGGTGTGTGGCGTACAGCTGAGGTGTTCGCTCAGAGATCAGTGGTGGCCGTGGCCGCTGGTGATCTCCTTGTACTCCTCGGTGGTCGGCTTGGGGATCACGTTGTCCTCGCCGTAGTAGCCCTTGGACAGCTTGGCCCGGAGCTTCTGCGAACCCTTTATCTTCCGGCGGACACCGTTCTCGTCCACCGCGGGGCCGACCTCGTACGGCTTGGGCTGCTCATGCTGGGTGAGCTTGTGCAGGTCCTCCTGCGACAGCGGCTCGTGCACCTCGATGAACTCGCCGTGTGGCAGCCGCTTGATGATGCCGGTCTCGCGGCCGTGCAGCACCTTGTCCTTGTCGCGCCGTTGCAGACCCAGGCAGATCCGCTTGGTGACGATGAAGGCCAGCACCGGTCCGGCGAAGAAGCCGATCCGGACGAACCAGGTGATCGAGTTGATCGACAGGTGGAAGTGGGTGGCCCACAGGTCGTTTCCACCACCGACCAGCATCACCAGGTAGGCGGTCAGCCAGGCGACACCGAAGGCGGTCCGGGTCGGGACGTTGCGCGGGCGGTCCAGGATGTGGTGCTCGCGCTTGTCGCCGGTGATCCAGGACTCGATGAAGGGGTAGACCCCGATCGCGAAGAGGACCAGCGGGAAGAGCACGATCGGGATGAACACGCCCAGGACGAGTGTGTGGCCCCAGGCGTTGATCTCCCAGCCGGGCATCACTCGGACCAGACCCTCGGCGAAGCCCATGTACCAGTCGGGCTGGGCGCCGGTGGACACCTGGTCCGGCCGGTACGGTCCGATGGCCCAGATCGGGTTGATCGTGGCGACCGCGGAGAGGATCGCGATCACGCCGAAGACCAGGAAGAAGAAGCCGCCCGCCTTGGCCATGTAGACCGGCAGCAGGGGCATGCCGACCACGTTCTTCTCGGTCTTGCCGGGGCCCGGGTACTGCGTGTGCTTGTGGTAGAAGACCAGGATCAGGTGCGCGACCAGCAGGCCGAGCATGATGCCCGGCAGCAGCAGGACGTGGACCGGGTAGAGCCTGGGGATCAGGTCCATTCCGGGGAACTCGCCGCCGAACACGAACATCGAGATGTAGGTGCCGACGACCGGGATCGACAGGAACACACCCTCGATGAACCGCAGACCGGTGCCGGAGAGCAGGTCGTCGGGGAGCGAGTAGCCGGTGAAGCCGGTCAGCATGCCGAGGAAGAACAGCAGGAAGCCGAAGAGCCAGTTGATCTCGCGCGGCTTGCGGAACGCGCCGGTGAAGAACACGCGCATCATGTGCACGAGCATCGCGGCGAGGAAGATCAGCGCGGCCCAGTGGTGGATCTGCCGGATCAGCAGACCGCCGCGCACCTCGAAGCTGATGTCGAGCGTCGAGGCGAACGCCTCGGACATCCGCACGCCCTGCATCGGGACGTACGGGCCGTGGTACGTGACCTCTTCCATGCTGGGGTGGAAGAACAGCGTCAGATACACACCCGTGAGGATGATGATGATGAAGCTGTAGAGCGCGACCTCACCCAGCATGAAGGACCAGTGGTCCGGGAAGATCTTGCGCATATTGGCCTTGGCCAGGCTGTAGACGCCCAGTCGGCCGTCGGCCCAGTCGGCCACGCGCTCGCCCGCGGGGGCCTTGCGGCCGCGCTGCGTTTCAGTTGCAGTACTCATCCGCGCTCCCAGAATGCAGGACCGACGGGCTCCGCGAAGTCGCCCTTGGCTTCGAGGTAACCGTCCTTGTTGACGCCGATCCGCAGCTGCGGCAGGGCGTGCCCGGCCGGGCCGAAGATCACGCGGCCACCGTCGGAGAGGTCGAACGTCGACTGGTGGCACGGGCACAGGACGTGGTGCGTCTGCTGCTCGTACAGGTTGATCGGGCAGCCGACGTGGGTGCAGATCTTCGAGAACGCGACGATGCCGTCGTGCGACCAGTCCAGCTCGCGCTTGTCCTTGATGTTCTCCGGCTGCAGCCGGACCAGCATCAGGGCCGCCTTGGCGATCTGCGTCTGGAAGTCGTGGTCCGACTCCTTCATGCCCTCGGGCATGGCGAAGGTGAGCGAACCGACCGCGATGTCCTCGGGGCGCAGCGCCAGCATGGTGTTGTAGTTCATCAGGCGCTTGCCCTTGGCCCACTTGGTGTGCCGGAGCTTGTCCTGCGGCAGCGGGCCGAGGTCGCGCAGCAGCACCAGGCCGGCCAGCGGCACCAGGGTCAGCGCGCCGAAGAGGGTGTTCCGGGCCAGCTTGCGCCGGCCGAAGCCGGACTCGGCGGCGCCGGCCGCGAAGTCCTCCAGGACCTTGGCCTTGACCTCGGGTGCGGCCTCGATCGGGTGACGCTCGTCGGCGACCTCCACATCGGACATCAGGGTGCGGGCCCAGTGGACCGCGCCCGCGCCGATGGTGAACAGCGCGATGCCGAGGGTCAGGCCGAGCGAGAAGTTCAGCGCGCTGATGTGGCCGAGCGGGAAGACATAGATGATCTTGTCGACCGGGAAGGCCACATACGAGGCGATGAAGGCGATCGTCGCCAGCATCGAGATCGTGAACAGCAGCGCGATCGTGCGCTCGGAGCGCTTCGCGGCGCGCTCGTCGATGTCCTGCTGGCGGTGCTCGTGCGGGGGCAGACCCGGGTCGGCGAACGGATTGCCGGCCGCCTCTACCTCGCCGCCCTTTTCCTGCTCGTGTGGCAGGTTGGCGTCTGGTTGTGAAATGTCGTGGCTACTCATGACTTCTTGGCCTTTGCGGTCCGGGCGGCGACCCAGATGGTCAGGACGATCATGGCACCCATACCGAAGACCCAGCCGAACAGACCCTCACTGACCGGGCCCAGGCCGCCGATCTCCATACCGCCGGGGGTCTTGCTCTTGTCGCTGTTGACCGTGTCCAGGTAGGCGATGATGGCCTTCTTCTTCTCCTCCGGCATCACGGTGTCCGGGAAGGAGGGCATGTTCTGCGGGCCCGTCTGCATGGCCTCGTAGAGGTGCTTGGGGGAGATGCCCTCGAGGGACGGCGCGTACTTGCCGTTGGTCAGGGCGCCGCCCTTGCCGACGAAGTTGTGGCACTGCGCGCAGTTGGTACGGAAGAGCTCACCGCCCTCGGCGATGTCCGCGCCCGCCGGGTTGTACTGCTCCTTGGTCGGCGTCACCGGGCCGGGGCCGAGCGAGGCGATGTACGCGGACAGCTGCTCGATCTGGGCGTTCGAGTAGATGTTCTTCTTCTTCGGCACCTGGGCGCCGGGCTGCTGCGCGGGCATACGGCCGGTGCTGACCTGGAAGTCCACGGCGGCGGAGCCGACGCCGACCAGGCTCGGACCGTCGGTCGTGCCCTGACCGCCGGTGCCGTGGCAGGTGGCACAGCCGACGGCGTAGAGCTTCTTGCCCTCCTCGATGGCGAGGGACTGGGCGGAGCTGTCATCGGCCTTCGCCTCGCTCGGCGAGAACGCGGCGTACAGCCCCCCAGTGACCGCCAGCGCGAAGAGTAGGACGACGAGCGCAGCCAGCGGATGGCGCCGTCGTGCGGAGAGCTTTTTCACGGATTACCCCGGTGTCAGGATCTTCTGCGTCGATGCTTTAGGACGTGGTGCCGGTGCGGCGACCGGATTTACTTGATCATGTAGATCGTGGCGAAGAGGCCGATCCAGACGACGTCGACGAAGTGCCAGTAGTAAGACACCACGATGGCCGCCGTCGCCTGCTGGTGAGTGAACCTCTTGGCCGCGTACGTCCTGCCCAGGACCAGCAGGAAGGCGATGAGTCCGCCTGTCACATGCATGCCGTGGAAGCCGGTGGTCAGGTAGAACACCGAGCCGTACGGGTCGGACGAGAGCGACAGGCCCTCGTGCTTGACCAGTTCGGTGTATTCGAAGATCTGCCCACCGACGAAGATCGCGCCCATGATGAAGGTGATCACGAACCAGGCGCGCAGCTTCTTCACGTCACCGCGCTCGGCAGCGAAGACACCGAGCTGGCAAGTGAGAGAGGAGAGCACCAGGATCGTGGTGTTCGTCGCGGAGAACGGGAAGTTCAGCGCGGACGCCATTTCCTTCCAGTGCTCTGCGCCGGTCACCGATCGCAGGGTGAAGTACATCGCGAAGAGGGCCGCGAAGAACATCAGCTCGGAACTCAGCCAGATGATGGTTCCGACGCTGGTGAGGTTCGGCCGGTTGACCGACGGGTGCGCGTGCCCGGTATCTACTGCTGTTGCTGTCGCCACGACCGACATTATGTCGGTCGCTTATCCAGCCCTCACCTCCGGGGGTACCGTTCGGAGTGTCAAGGGCATCGATGCTGCTCGTACGGCCCGTTGCGAGCGGGGATCCGGCAGTTGTCGAGCGCTGGTCGGCCGGTCCCTCGAAGGAAGGACGGGGTTGCACGCCCCCTCCTCCCCAGAGCTCTACCGGAGTAGCATCCGCGCCAGAAGTCCAACCACGTAACGCGGAGGAACGATGCAGCCGACCGCCACGGTGCTGGTCTACAGCGATGACGCGGGCACCCGCCAGCAGGTCCGGCTCGCGGCCGGGCGGCGGCCCGCCCCCGACGTCCCGCCCGTGGAGTTCGTGGAGTGCGCGACCCTCCCCGCCGTCCTCTCGGCGCTGGAGGACGGCGGTATCGACGTCTGCGTACTGGACGGTGAGGCGGTGCCCGCGGGCGGTATGGGGGTCTGTCGGCAGATCAAGGACGAGATCTTCCGCTGCCCTCCGGTTCTGCTGCTCATCGGCCGCCCGCAGGACGCCTGGCTGGCCACGTGGAGCCGGGCCGAGGCCGCGGTCACCCATCCGGTGGACCCGGTGGCCCTCGCGGACGCGCTGGCCGGGCTGTTGCGACAGCAGCACTCCGTAGACGCCTGACGCCTGACGCGTCACCCTCCTCCTACACCTGGGCTCCTCCTACACCTGGGGCCGCAGCCTGGCCGACTCGGCCGTGGTGCCGCCGTCGGCCCGTCCGGAGGCCACGGCGCTGCCCGCGCGCCACTTGTCCCAGGCCATGTTCCAGTCGCCGAATCCGTTGTCGAACGTCGTCATCATCGCGCCGTGGCTGTTCACGACCTTGACGATGTCGCCGAGGCGCACGGTGTCGAAGAACCAGCGCGCGTTCTCGTTGCTCATCCCGGTGCAGCCGTGGCTGACGTTGGCCGCGCCCTGCGAGCCGACGGACCAGGGGGCCGCGTGGACGTACTCACCGCTCCATGTCACCCGCGCGGCCCAGTGGACCAGCAGGTCGTAGGAGTTGCCGAGGCCGATGCTGGCGCCGGTCATCCGTACGGAGGACTCCTTGGCGAGGATCACCTTGATGCCGTTGCGGGTGTCGAAGCCGGGCATGCCGGTGGTGATCGGGATGGTACGGATCGCCTGGCCGTTCTTGAGCACCGTCATCTGGTGGGTGCCGGAGTCGGTGATGGCCTCGAGGCGGTCGGCGGTGTGCAGCCGCAGCGGCTTGGAGGCTGCGCCGTACAGGCCGTTCGCGACCCGGATGCCCTTGAGGTTGGCGTGCACGTCGATCGTGGCGTGCGCGGGCCAGTAGTCGCGCGGACGGTAGTGCAGGGTCCGGTCGTCCACCCAGTGCCAGACACCGTCCACCGCAGGCTGTGAGTCCACCTTCAGGGCGCGTTCGACGACGGCCCGTGCCGAGGCGTCCTTGACGGGCGCGCTGAGCGAGGCGGTGACGGGCTGCCCCACCCCGTAGGTGCCGGCGTCGGGGCCGAAGGTGACCCGCAGCTTGCTCTCGGCCCCCGTGGTGTCGAAGCCGATGGTCCGGCGCCCGGGCGCCCCGTCGGCGTCCTCGGTGCTCACCCGCAGCGTGTAGTGGGTTCCCGCGGCCAGGGGCACGGTGCTGCGCCAGCGCTTGCCGTCGGGCGTGAGCTCCCCGCGTACGTACCGCCCCGCGGAGTCGGTCGCCGTGACGTCGGTGATGCGGCTGTCGTCGCCCTTGGCCGTGACCTCAAGTGGCTTGTCGGGGTCGGCCTTGTGGGAGCCGCCCACGCCGCTGAAGGCGACCTGGTCGGCCGCGTCGTACGGCTTGGCCGCCAACGGGTCCGAGGAGGGGCCGCCGCATCCGGTGAGCCCCGCCGCTATCAGGGGTGCCAGCAGCAGAGCGCAGCCGAGCACCGTCCGGGATCGGGGTGATCGAGGTGTGTGGCTCATGGTCACAAGCTAAGAAGACCGGTCCCGGACGGCTCGCGGGAAGTGGCAGTCGAGTGAACGGGCGAACCGGCAGACCGGGGTGTCGGGGTCCGGGAGGAAAAACGAAGCGGGGCCCGGACACCTGGAGAAGGTGTCCGGGCCCCGCTGGGCCCCGGTTCACCGGGGCCCACTAAACCGAGTTCCGGTGAACCGGGTTCCGGTGGCTGACCGGTTACTGGTTCTGGTTCTCACCGCGGTAGTACTCGAACACCCAGCCGAAGAGACCGACCATGATGATCGGGGCCGAGAAGTACAGCAGCCACCAGCCGAAGATCACGCCCATGAAGGCCAGGGCGCCACCGATCGCCAGGGAGAGCGGCTGCCAGCTGTGCGGGGAGAAGAAGCCCAGCTCACCGGCGTCGTCCGCGACATCGGCGTCCTTGTTGTCCTGCGCCCCGACATCCACCCGGCGGGCGGTGAAGGCGAGGTAGTAACCGATCATCACGCTCAGCCCGAAGGCCAGGAAGAGCGCGGTGGTGCCGGCCGGCTCCTTCGACCACACGCCATAGACGATCGCCATGACGAGGATGAAGACGGCGAGCCAGATGAAAAGTCGGCCTTGGACCTTCACTTGCCGGCCTCCTTGCCACCCACGAGGGCCTTGTCATCGGACGCGGCGGCCCCGTGGTTCTCGAGCTGGTCGAGGGCCGCGATCTCCGGGTGGTGCAGATCGAACGCCGGGGATTCGGAGCGGATACGCGGCAGCGTGACGAAGTTGTGCCGCGGCGGCGGGCAGGAGGTCGCCCATTCCAGCGAGCGGCCGTAGCCCCACGGGTCGTCGACCTCGACCTTCTTGCCGTACTTGGCGGTCTTCCAGACGTTGTAGAAGAACGGCAGGATCGACAGACCGAGCAGGAACGAGGCGATGGTCGAGATGGTGTTCAGCGTGGTGAAGCCGTCGGCCGCCAGGTAGTCGGCGTACCGGCGCGGCATGCCCTCGGCACCGAGCCAGTGCTGAACCAGGAACGTGCCGTGGAAGCCGATGAACAGCGTCCAGAAGGTGATCTTGCCCAGACGCTCGTCCAGCATCTTGCCGGTGAACTTCGGCCACCAGAAGTGGAATCCGGCGAACATCGCGAACACGACCGTACCGAAGACCACGTAGTGGAAGTGCGCCACCACGAAGTACGAGTCCGAGACGTGGAAGTCCATCGGCGGCGAGGCCAGGATGACACCGGTCAGACCACCGAAGGTGAAGGTGATCAGGAAGCCGATCGTCCACAGCATCGGGGTCTCGAAGCTCAGCGACCCCTTCCACATCGTGCCGATCCAGTTGAAGAACTTGATACCGGTCGGCACCGCGATCAGGAACGTCATGAAGGAGAAGAACGGCAATAGCACGCCGCCTGTGACGTACATGTGGTGCGCCCACACCGTCACCGAAAGGCCCGCGATCGAAATCGTCGCGCCGATCAGGGAGATGTAACCGAACATCGGCTTGCGCGAGAAGACCGGAATGATCTCGGAGACGATTCCGAAGAACGGCAGCGCGATGATGTACACCTCTGGATGGCCGAAGAACCAGAAGAGGTGTTGCCAGAGCAATGCGCCGCCATTGGCCGCGTCGAAGATATGCGCCCCGAATTTACGGTCCGCCTCCAGGGCGAACAGCGCGGCGGCCAGGACCGGGAAGGCCAGCAGCACCAGCACACCGGTGAGCAGCACGTTCCAGGTGAAGATCGGCATGCGGAACATCGTCATGCCCGGGGCGCGCATGCAGATGATGGTGGTGATGAAGTTGACCGAGCCGAGGATGGTGCCGAAGCCGGAGAAGGCCAGACCCATGATCCACATGTCGGCGCCCACGCCCGGCGAGCGGACCGCGTCCGACAGCGGCGAGTACGCGAACCAGCCGAAGTCGGCCGCGCCCTGCGGGGTGAGGAACCCGGCCACCGCGATCAGCGAGCCGAACAGGTACAGCCAGTAGGCGAACATGTTCAGCCGCGGGAACGCCACATCAGGCGCGCCGATCTGCAGCGGCATGATCCAGTTCGCGAAGCCGGCGAACAGCGGTGTGGCGAACATCAGCAGCATGATCGTGCCATGCATGGTGAACGCCTGGTTGAACTGCTCGTTCGACATCAGCTGCGAGCCGGGACGGGCCAGCTCGGCGCGCATGAACAGCGCCAGGAGGCCACCGATGCAGAAGAACGCGAACGACGTGACGAGGTAGAGCGTCCCGATCGTCTTGTGGTCGGTGGTGGTCAACCACTTGACGACGACGTTCCCTGGCTGCTTGCGGCGCACGGGCAGCTCATCCGCTTGCGCGGTGGCTGCGTCGGCACCCTGAGGTTCGTTGAGGATGCTCATCGGTTCTTGGTCTCCGCGTTCTTGGCGGCTTCCGTCTGCTCAATGCCCGCCGGGATGTAGCCGGTCTGGCCCTTCTTCGCCAGGTCCGCCAAGTGCTTCCGGTATTCCTTCGGAGAGACGACCTTGACGTTGAAGAGCATCCGCGAGTGGTCCTGGCCGCACAGCTCGGCGCACTTGCCCATGAAGGTGCCGTACTTGTTCGGGGTCACCTCGAAGCGGTTGGTGTGCCCCGGGATGACGTCCATCTTCATCAGGAAGGGGACCACCCAGAACGAGTGGATGACATCACGGGAGGTCAGGATGAACTGGACCTTCTCGCCCTTGGGCAGGTACAGGGTGGGGCCCGGGTTGCCGGTGTCCGGGTTGTGGTCGCCCGGGATGCCCGCCTCGTAGACGCCCTCGGCGCCCTTGGGCACGGCCTTGAGCATGCGGTCCGGGATCGACGAGACCTCCTCGGGGGTCTTCGCCGGCGTGGACAGGTTCCCGTCCACGTTCTCCATGTAGTTGAAGCCCCAGCTCCACTGGTAGCCCACCACGTTGATCACGTGGTCCGGCTTCTTGGAGGTCTTCAGCAGCTCGTTCTCATCACGCGCGGTGAAGTAGAAGAGCACCGAGACGATGATGATGGGGACCACGGTGTACAGCGCCTCGATGGGCATGTTGTACCGGGTCTGCGCGGGAACCTCGATCTTGGTCCTGCTGCGGCGGTGGAAGATGACCGACCACAGGATCAGGCCCCAGACCAGCACGCCCGTGGCGAGCGCTGCCGCCCACGAGCCCTGCCACAGGGAGAGGATCCGCGGCGCCTCCTCCGTGACCGGGGTGGGCATACCGAGGCGGGGGAAGTCCTTTGATGTGCAACCGGTGGCGGTCGCCAGGACCAAGCCCGCGGCCAGCGCCTGCAGCAGCTTCCGCCGCACCGGGCGCCGCGACGAGCGGTCGGAGCCGTTGGGACTCACGTAGCGCCTTCCCGAGAGTCTCGCCCACACGGCCGCGGCCGTCTCGCTGGTCGGTCGCCGGCCCGGTGCGGGCAGGGGTTTGGATGTTTATGCGGAGCAAACCCTACTGGACGCCTTTTAGGGCTGCGCGGGGAGGGTGCCCAACGCGCCGGGGTGCTCCCCGAAGAGGTGGAGGAACCCGTTCGAAGAGGACCAGAAGAGAAGCTGGAGCCACCCGAAGAGCCCCGAAAAGGCTTCGCCGAGGCACCGACGCGACTTCCGCGAGCTGCGACTAGCGTTCTGTATGTGCCCTACTTCGACGCCGCTTCGTCCGCCCCGCTGCACCCCGTCGCCCGCCAGGCGCTGCTCGCCGCGCTCGACGAGGGCTGGGCCGACCCGGCCCGCCTCTACCGCGAGGGGCGGCGTGCCAGGCTGCTGTTGGACGCGGCGCGGGAGGCGGCGGCGGAGGCCGTCGGCTGCCGTCCCGACGAACTCACTTTCACCTCTTCGGGTACCCGCGCACTGCACGACGGCATCGCCGGAGCCCTCGCGGGCCGCCGCCGGGCCGGCCGCCATCTGATCGTCTCCGCCGTCGAGCACTCCGCGGTGCTGCACGCCGCGGCCGCCCATGAGACGGGCGGCGGCACGGTCACCGAGGTCCCGGTGGACAGCGCCGGCCGGGTCGCGCCGGGCGCGTACGCCGCCGCGCTGCGCGACGCCCCCGGCCCGACCGCCCTGGCCGCTCTGCAGTCCGCCAACCACGAGGTGGGCACCCGGCAGCCGGTGGCCGAGGCCGCGGCGGAGTGCGCGGAGGCGGGTGTGCCGCTGCTCGTGGACGCCGCGCAGTCGCTGGCCTGGGGCGCGGTCGCGGGCGGCTGGTCGCTGCTGACCGCGAGCGCCCACAAATGGGGCGGCCCGTCGGGGGTCGGCCTGCTGGCCGTACGCAAAGGAGTGCGCTTCGCCGCCCACGGCCCGGCGGACGAACGCGAGTCGGGCCGCGCCCCCGGCTTCGAGAACATCCCGGCCGTCGTGGCGGCCGCGGCCTCGCTGCGCGCCGTACGGGAGGAGTCCGCCGCGGAGGCGGAACGGCTGCGGGAGCTGGTCGACCGGATCCGCACGAGGGTGCCCCGGCTGATCCCGGATGTGGAGGTGGTCGGCGACCCGGAGCGGCGGCTGCCCCATCTGGTGACCTTCTCGTGTCTCTATGTCGACGGGGAGACACTGCTGCACGAGCTGGACCGCGCGGGCTTCTCCGTCTCCTCCGGCTCCTCGTGCACCTCGAGCACCCTGACGCCGAGCCATGTACTGCGTGCGATGGGCGTGCTGTCCGAGGGGAACGTACGCGTCTCGCTACCGCTGGGAACGCTCGAGGAGGACGTGGAGCGCTTCCTCGGCCTGCTGCCGGACGTGGTGCGCCGGGTGCGTGGGCAGTTGGGCGCGCCGGGGCAGGGCCAGCAAGCTGCGGCGGTTGCGGTGGCCCCGTCGGCCGCGGCCGGTTCGGGGGGCGAGGAGGCGGAGGGTGAGCTGGTGGTCGACTCGCTCGGCAAGCTCTGCCCGATCCCGGTCATCGAGCTGGCCAAGGTCATCGGGGAGGCCCCGGTCGGCGGCCTCGTCACGGTGCTCGCCGACGACGAGGCCGCCCGGCTGGACATCCCGGCGTGGTGCGCGATGCGCGGCCACGAGTACGTGGGCGAACGCCCGGCCGACCGTGGCACCGCGTACCGCGTCCGCCGCCGGGCGTAGACCCCCTGAAGAACCAGAAACCCCTCAGTTGTTGAGGTGCGGCTGGATCTCGGAGGCCGCCTCCTGGCCGTACGCCTTGGCGAAGCGCTCCGTGAAGTGGCCGCGGCGCAGCTCGTACTCCTGCGGGCCGAGGGTCTCGATGACCAGCGTGGCGAGCATGCAGCCGACCTGGGCCGCGCGCTCGAGGGACAGGTCCCAGGAGAGCCCGGAGAGGAAGCCGGCGCGGAACGCGTCGCCGACGCCCGTCGGGTCGACCTTCGCCTCCTCCTCCGGGGTGCCGACGACGATCGGCTGCTCGCCGGCGCGGTCGATCCGTACGCCCTGCGCCCCGAGCGTGGTGACGCGGGTGTGGACCTTGGCCAGGATCTCGTCCGCCGACCAGCCGGTCTTGGTCTCGATCAGCGCCGCCTCGTACTCATTGGTGAACAGGTAGTCCGCGCCCTCGACGAGCAGCCGGATGTCGTCGCCGCCCATGCGCGCGAGCTGCTGGGAGGGGTCGGCGGCGAACGGGATGTTGCGGGTGCGGCACTCCTCGGTGTGGCGGACCATCGCCTCCGGGTCGTCCGCGCTGATGAGGACGAGGTCGAGCCCGCCGACCCGGTCGGCGACGGGCTGCAGCTCGATCTGGCGGGCCTCGCTCATCGCGCCGGTGTAGAAGGACGCGATCTGGTTGTGGTCGGCGTCGGTGGTGCACACGAAGCGCGCGGTGTGCAGCACCTCGGAGATATGGACGGAATCGGTGTCCACTCCGTGGCGCTCCAGCCAGGCCCGGTACTCCGCGAAGTCCGCCCCGGCCGCCCCGACCAGGATCGGGCGCAGGCCGAGGACGCCCATGCCGTAGCAGATGTTGGGGCCGACGCCGCCGCGGCGGACGTCGAGGGTGTCCACCAGGAAGGAGAGGGAGACCGTGTGCAACTGGTCGGCGACCAGCTGATCGGCGAAGCGGCCGGGGAAGGTCATCAGGTGGTCGGTGGCGATGGAGCCGGTGACTGCGATACGCACGGCTGGTCTGCTCCTGCGGGAGACGGAGGAAAGTCGGAGGAAACGCGCGCCTTACGCTATCGGCTCCGCCACCCCCGCACGAATGGTCGAAACCACCCGATAGTAGCTCGTTGCTCACCGCGTTCACGATGCACACGACGCCGGTTACGGCGCATGGAGGAACCACACGCCCCCCCGCTCCGTCTCAGCGACGTCCCCCTCGCGAGAGATGGGACGGTACAGCCAGAGCGGAGCCGAAGGAGCGAAACGGTGAGCACCGAGGACACCGACACCCCACAGACCCCCGAAGGCGAGAACCCGCAGACCCCCGAAGCCGAGAGCCCGCGCCCGCGGCGGCGTTCGCCGCTGGCCATCGCCTCGGTGGCGGCGGCGGTGCTGCTCGCCGGTGGCGGCGGGGCGTACTGGGCCTCCACCGCCGCGGGCGGCGGCACGCAGGACCCGGGCGCCGCACAGAAGGACGGTTCGCCGAAGCCGCTCGCACTGGACGGATTCGCGTCCACGGGCGCGGAGGGGATCGCGCCGGGCGAGCCGAACCCGTACGGCCGGCAGTACAAGGCCGAGGGCGAGCTGCCGGACGGGCCCGAGTCGGCGCCCGTGTACCGGACCGCCGCCAAGGTCTCCAAGGCCGAGGTGGCGCGGCTGGCCAAGGCCCTGGACGTGGCGGGGACCCCGCGCGCGGACCACGGTGTATGGAAGGTCGGGGGCACCAAGGACGCGATGAGCCCGGTGCTCCAGGTGAGCCAGAAGGCGCCGGGCGGCTGGTCGTACACGGCGTACGGATCCCCGGGCGGCACCTCCTGCGTAGAGCAGCCGGACACCGCCACCGGCACACAGCCGTCCGACGCTCAGACCTCCGACGCCGAGGGGAGCGGCAAGAGCTGCCCCTCCTACCGCGGCGGGGCCGGCGACTCCAAGGGGTCCGGCTCCAAGGGATCCGGGGCCGAGGGGTCCGGGTCCAAGGGGTCCGCGGGGTCCGACAAGGCCGTCTCGGAGGCCAAGGCCAAGCGCGCGGCCCAGCCGGTGCTGGACGCACTGGGGCTGGACGGCGCGAAGCTGGACGCGACGCAGCGGTACGGCGCGGTGCGGGTCGTGAAGGCTGACCCGGTGCTGGACGGTCTGCAGACGTACGGCTGGCGGACGAGTCTCCAGGTGGCCGCCGATGGACAGCTGGTCGGCGGCGACGGTCTGCTGTCGAAGCCCGCGGAGGACAACACCTATCCGCTGATCGGCGCGGCCGAAGCCATGAAGCGGCTCAACAAGGGCGGCGACACCGCAGGCGGCGCGGACGACGCGCCCGGGAAGGCGGAGCCCGCGGAGAAGGCGCCCGAGGAGGCGGCGACGGGCAGCGCGAGCAGTACGGCCGGCAAGGTCACGGTGCGCAAGGCGACCCTGGGCCTCGCGGCCCGCTCCGTGGACGGCCGTCGGGCACTGGTGCCGTCCTGGCTCTTCCAGGTCGGGCCGTCGAGCGCGGATGACGTCATGAACACGGTCACCTACCCCGCGGTCGACCCGAAGTTCATCAAGAAGCCCTCCCCCTCCGGCACGTCCCCGTCCTCGAAGCCCGGCGAGGAGCAGGTCGACGACATCACGTCGTACACCGTGGCCGGAAAGACCCTGACGGTGCGCTTCTGGGGCGGCGTCTGCGAGTCGTACTCGGTCTCCGCCAAGGAGTCCTCGTCGCAGGTGAAGCTGGAGATCAAGGGCAAGCGGCTGCACCCGGGCCGGCCCTGCATCCTCATCGCCAAGCAGATCGACAAGAAGGTCGAGCTGGAGAAGCCGCTGGGCGACCGCAAGGTGGTGGACGCCAGGACCGGCGAGGCCGTGCCCAAGCGCAAGTGACGTAGGCAAAGCGAAGACGCCGCAGGGGG
>NZ_JBHWES010000053.1:0-86664 GCF_042734105.1 Streptomyces sp. NPDC059679
GGCCCGAGCCACCCCGTACTCCGTCGCCCTGACTGTCCGTGCGTTTACTGCGAATCTATGTGCGGCCAGCTCACCATCCCACCCCCCCCCCCGGGGGGGGGGGCCACACGGCCCCGCCCCGCTCCGATCTGCCCGAGAAGGGACCACAGCCTCAATGGCAGGCCACGTTCAAGACCGCTGGTACAAGACCGAACCCGGCCTCGACGGCAAGCCCGTCAAGGTCAAGACCGACCGCCACGGTATCGGCATGCGCTACCGGGCCCGGTACATCGGCCCGGACGGCACCGAGAAGTCCAAGTCATTTCGCGACGGACAGAAGCGACTCGCCGAGAAGTGGCTCACGCACATCGAAGCTGACATGTCGCGCGGTCAGTACATCGATCCGAAGGCGGGCCGCACGACCTTCCAGCAGTACGCCGAACGCTGGGTCGCTGTTCAGACCACCGACATTGCCACGCGGACCGGCACGGAGTCCCGGCTGCGGCTGCACGCCTACCCGTACATCGGTTCACGCCCGCTCGAGTCGTTCCAACCCGAGCACATGCGGGAGTGGTCACGCGCGCTGGAAGACGCGGGATTGGCCGCGTCGTATCGCCGGGTCATCTTCGCCAACGTGTCGGCCGTCTTCACGGCCGCCGTCGATGACCAACTCATCTCGAAGAACCCTTGCCGCGCTGCATCGGTCAAGGCGCCGGCCGCGATCCCGAGCCGAGTTCGGCCGTGGACGGCTGAGCGGGTGTTCGCCGTACGGGCCGCGCTCCCCGAGCACTACCGCGCCATGGTCGACGTCGGGGGCGGATGCGGGCTGCGACAGGGAGAGATCTTCGGTCTCCCCGTGGATGAGGTGGGGTTCCTCACGGGCTGGCTGCACGTCGGCTACCAGGTGAAGCTGGTCGGCGGGCATGCCGTCTTCGCGCCCCCGAAGCGGGGCAAGGTGCGAGACGTACCCCTGCCCGAGCAGGTGGGCCACGCGCTCGCAGCGCACATAAAGCGGTTCCCGCCGGAGGAAGTCACCTTGCCGTGGCTCGCCCCGGACGGACCGAAGGTGACAAAGAAGCTGCTGTTCACGACGCGAGAGGGCAAGGCGGTCGGGCGCCACTACTTCAACGTCTCCGCCTGGAAAGCCGCCCTCGTGACCGCCGGAGTGCTCCCCAGGCCCGAACCGGGGCAGCGGGTGCAGGAGTCGCGAGAGGACGGCATGCACGCGCTGAGGCACTTCTATGCTTCGGTGCTGCTGGACGCCGGAGAGAACATCAAGGCGCTCAGCCGCTACCTCGGGCACGCGGACCCGGGCTTCACCCTCCGGGTCTACACGCATCTGATGCTCAGCAGCGAGAGCCGCACCCGGAAGGCGGTCGACGGCATGTACCGGACGGCCGGTGAAGGGCATGACGGCCCAGAGACGGCCCAGGCGGCATAAGCAGGGCCCCCACCAGCGGGAAACCGCTGGTGGGGGCGTACTTGGGCCTAAGGCTGGCTTAGTTTAACTAGAACTGGTATCAGTTCTGATGCAGCGTCAGATCGGCGTCAGATCCAGACGAGCGGCGGGAGGCTCGGCGATGAGCGACCTCATCGAGCACGGACAGCTCTTCATCGGCGGCACGTTGGCCGATCCGGCCGGCACGGATGTGATCGAGGTCGTCTCGCCGCACACCGAGGCGGTCATCGGGCGGGTGCCGCACGCCTCGCGCGAGGACGTGGACCGGGCCGTCGCGGCGGCGCGCACCGCCTTCGAGACGGGGCCCTGGGCCCGGGCGTCGCTGGAGGAGCGGATCGCGGTCGTCACCCGTATCAAGGACGCCGTCGCCGTCCGCCACGAGGAGATCGCCAAGGCCATCAGCGCACAGAACGGCTCTCCGTACTCCTGGAGCGTGCTGGGTCAGGCGCTCGGCGCGCTGATGGTGTGGGACTCCGCGATCACGGTGGCGCGCGGCTTCGTCTTCGAGGAGCGGCGGACCGGGGTCCTGGGGCCGCTGCTGGTGCGGCGCGAGCCGGTCGGGGTGGTCGCGGCGGTGGTGCCGTGGAACGTTCCGCAGTTCACGGCGGCGGCGAAGCTGGCGCCCGCGCTGCTGGCCGGGTGTTCGGTGATCCTCAAACCGTCGCCCGAGACCCCGCTGGACTCCTACATCCTGGCGGAGATCGTCGCCGAGGCCGGGCTGCCGGAGGGGGTGCTGTCGATCCTCCCGGCGGACCGCGAGGTCAGCGAGTACCTGGTCGGGCACCCGGGTGTGGACAAGGTGTCCTTCACCGGCTCGGTCGCGGGCGGCAAGCGGGTCATGGAGGTCGCCTCGCGCAATCTGACCCGGGTGACGCTGGAGCTGGGCGGGAAGTCCGCCGCGGTGATCCTGCCCGACGCCGACCTGGACGCGGCGGTCGCCGGGATCGTGCCCAACGCGTGGATGAACAACGGGCAGGCGTGCGTCGCCCAGACCCGTATCCTCGCCCCGCGCAGCCGCTACGACGAGATCGCCGACCGCTTCGCGGCCGCCGCCTCGGCCCTGGTCGTCGGCGACCCGCTGGACCCGGCGACCCAGGTCGGCCCGCTGGTGGCGCGGCGCCAGCAGCAGCGGTCGCTCGACTACATCGCCACCGGGCAGCGGGAGGGTGCCAAGGTGCTGACGGGCGGTGGGCGCCCGGCGGCCCAGGAGAAGGGCTGGTACGTCGAGCCGACGCTGTTCGGCGACGTCGACAACGGTATGCGCATCGCCCGCGAGGAGATCTTCGGGCCGGTGATCTGCCTGCTGCCGTACGGGGACGAGGATGAGGCGGTGCGCATCGCCGACGACTCCGACTACGGCCTGTCCGGCAGCGTATGGACCGCGGACGTGGCGCGCGGCATCGAGATCGCGCGGCGGATCCGCACCGGTACGTACTCCGTCAACACCTTCAGCCTCGACATGCTCGGGCCGTTCGGCGGCTACAAGAACTCCGGCCTGGGGCGGGAGTTCGGGCCCGAGGGCTTCTCCTCGTTCCTGGAGCACAAGATGATCCATCTGCCCCAGGGCTGGGACGGGGAGCAGGGCTGATGGGCGACCGCTGGCATGTCGAGGTGGACCGCGACGTCTGCATCGGCTCGGGGCTGTGTGTGAGCGCCGCGCCCGGCGGGTTCCGGCTCGACGGGGCTCGGCAGTCGCATCCGGTCGCGGCGGAGACGGACGCGTCGGAGGCGGTGCTGGCGGCGGCCGAGGGATGCCCGGTCGAGGCCATCGCCATCCGGCTCATCGGCGGCGAGCAGGTATTCCCCCCGGACGAGTAGTAATGTCGAACTGTAGTTCATAATTTCGAACTTCAGTTCATCGAACTTACTCATGCGTATTGCACGGTCTCTTCATGACGGATGTGACTGTTCCCCTCGGTGGTGGCGTGGAAATCTCTAGCCCATCACGCCGAGGGGGACGCGATGGACAAGAGGTATGAGGTCTTCTGTCTTGCCGACAGATATTTCTATGAGACCCCGGACCGACTGTCCGCCGATGCCGGGGATTCCGGATCCCGCTACGAGGCCGCCCGGCGCGCCGCCCCCGAGGGGTGGGAGACCTTCGTCTCCGGGGACTGGCTGCACGTCAACCCCGTACTGGAGGATGGGACCCCTCGGCCGGGCCGGCCGAACCAGGGCTGGAAGGTGCATGTCTCGGCCTGTCTCGACAATGCGGAGAAGACCGCTGCCAAGGTCTGGGACTACTGCGTTCCGCGGGAAATACCTTTTAAATTCGTGCCCACCGCGCATGCGCTGCACCTGCGCAATTCCAAATACGCGGGGCGCGGCTCCAGTGGGAAGTTCGCCACCATCTACCCGGCCGACGAGGCGGAGCTCCACACCATTCTCCGTGAATTGGGCGAGCTGCTGGCGGGTGAGCCCGGTCCGTACATTCTGACCGATCTGCGCTGGCAGGAAGGCCCGCTGTATGTGCGATACGGCGGCTTCGCGCAGCGCTTCTGTGTCGACGACGCGGCTGATGCCGATGGCTCCGGCGCCGGCGGCACGCTGGTGCCCGCCATCGAGGACCCGTCCGGCAGACTCGTCCCGGACCGCCGCGACCCCGCCTTCCACGTCCCCGAGTGGGTGACGCTGCCCGACTTCCTCGCGCCGCAGCTGGCCGCCCGTAACGCCACCACGGTGGCCGACCTCCCGTACCGCATCGAAAAGGCCCTGCACTTCTCCAACGGCGGCGGGGTCTATGTGGGGACGGACACCCGCACCGGCGCGAAGGTGGTCCTCAAGGAGGCCCGCCCGTACGCCGGGCTCGCCTCCGACGGGGCGGATGCCGTCACCCGCCTGGAGCGGGAGAAGGCCGCGCTGGAGCGGCTGTCGGGTCTTGGTGTGGCGCCCGAGGTACGCGACTGGTTCACCCTCGGCGACCACCGCTTCCTGGTGATGGACCACATCGCGGGCCGCACCCTCAACTCCTTCTTCGCGCAGCGCCATCCGCTGCTCGCCGCCGAGCCGGATCCGGCCGCGGTCGCCGAGTACACCCGCTGGGCGCTGCGGATCCACAGCGCGGTCGAGGAGGCCGTCGCCGCGGTCCATGGGCGCGGGGTGGTCTTCAACGACCTGCACATGTTCAACATCATGGTCAGCCCCGACGAGTTGTCCGTGATGCTGCTGGACTTCGAGGCGGCCGCTCATATCGGCGAGGGCCGACGGCAGGCCATCGCCCACCCCGGCTTCGTCGCCCCGCTCGACCGCCGCGGCTTCGAGGTGGACCGCTACGCCCTCGCGTGTCTACGGCTCGCCCTCTTCGTACCGATGACCACGCTGCTGGTGGTGGACCGCGGGAAGGCGGCGCATCTGGCGGAGGTGGCGGCCGGGCAGTTCCCGGTGGACCGGGCCTTCCTGGACGAGGCGGTGGAGGTGATCGCGGGCGACGGGTCGGCGGGGACCGCGGGGGCGACGGGCCGCGGCGGCGGCTCGTACGTCCCCGTGGACCCCGCGGACTGGCCCCACAGCCGTGACTCGATGGCCCGCGCCATCCGCGCCTCGGCCACGCCCGAGCGCGACGACCGGCTCTTCCCTGGCGACATCGGTCAGTTCGCCGACGGCGGCGGGCTGGGGGTGGCGCACGGCGCGGCGGGTGTGCTCCACGTGCTCGACCAGACCGGCGCCGGGCGGTTCGAGGCGGGGGAGGAGTGGCTGCTCGAGCACACCGCCCCGCCCCCGCGGGGCACCCCGCTCGGCTTCTACGACGGGCTGGCGGGCGTGGCGTACGTCCTGGAACGGCTCGGCCACACCAAGCGCGCGCTGGAGCTCATCGAGCGGGCCCTCGACGAGAAGTGGCAGCGGCTGGCGCCGGATCTGCACGGCGGCCTCGCGGGCGTCGGTCTGACGCTGGACCACCTCGCCCGGGCGACCGGCGAGACGGGGCTGCGCGAGCGGGCCGACGAAGCGGCGCGGCTGCTCGCTGACCGGCTGGACGGGGCAGCAGGGGCAGCCGGGGCCGCAGGGGCAGCCGGGGCGCGGCTGACCGGCAAGCGGGCCGGGCTGCTGCACGGCGCGACCGGCCCGGCGCTGCTCTTCCTGCGGCTGTACGAGCACTCCGGCGACCCGGCGCTGCTCGACCTCGCCGCCACCGCGCTCCGCCAGGACCTGGACCGCTGCGTCCGGGACCGGCACGGCACCCTGCTCGTCGACGAGGGGTTCCGCACCATGCCGTACCTGGGCGCGGGAAGCGTCGGGATCGGGATGGTCCTGGACAGCTGGCTCGCGCACCGCGCCGACGACGACTTCGAGGCGGCACGCGGCGGCATCGCGGCCGCGGCGTCGCTGCGCTACTACGCCCAGCCGGGGCTGTTCAACGGCCGCGCCGGGATGGTCCTGCACCTCGCCCGCACCACCACTCCGGACCTCGCGCCCGAACGGCTCGCCGCGCAGATCGCGGGCCTGGGCTGGTACGCCGTGCCGTACCAGGGCCAACTCGCCTTCCCCGGTGAGCAGATGATGCGCCTTTCGATGGATCTGGCCACCGGAACCGCGGGCTGTCTGCTCGCGCTCGGCGCGGCCTGCGCGCCGCCGCACGCCGCACCGGTCGGCCTGCCCTTCCTGCCGCCGCTCCGGCGGCCCTAGGACCGGCCCCCGCAAGGGGGTCGCAGCAAGAAAACGCAAGAAACGCAAGGAATCGCAAGAAAACCCATCCCCAGGGATATTGAGAGAGAGGAACGACCATGACACTGCTCGACCTTCAGACGCTCGAGACCGAGGAGTCCGAGGACTTCGGCGGCGGTGGCGGCGGCGAGAGCAGCGTGAGCCTGCTGCTCTGTGACAAGCACAGCTCGCACAGCAACCTCCTGTGCCTGTGACCTGACCGGTCCGCACCATCGCGGTCCCGGCGGCATCACCCGCCGGGACCGCGCCCCGCGGGGAACGGCCCACCACAACCCGCGGCCCCGCGCCGGGCTTCCGGACCGGCGCGGGGCGCTTCGCGCCGTCCGCGTCGGCGGCCGGGCCCGGCCGGGCGGCGCCCCGCTCCGGCTGCCCGGACGACATCCCACTCGCGAGGAGACGAGGACCTGCCCCGCATGGCCTCTGCCACCCCGGCGGACACCACTTCCGAAGACGCCGCCACCACCACCCCCGACAGGCCCGCCGACCGTGTGGGTGAGCGGTTGTTGCGGGGGGCGTTGCGGCACAGCGCGGGGCGTGTCGTCGCCGTCTTCTGGCTCACCACCGCGTCCGCCGCCGTCGGGCTCGCGCTCCCCGCCGTCCTCGGCCGTACGCTCGACGTCCTGCTCGCCGACGCCCACGGCGCCGAGGCCCGGCGCTGGGTGCTCGTCAGTGCTGGGCTCACCTGTCTGCTCGTGGTGCTGGACGCGCTGGACTCCCTCCTCACCGGCACCGCCAACGCCCGCTCGATCGCCTGGCTGCGCCGCCGCCTGCTGCGCCATACGCTGAGCGCCGGGCCGCGCGCGGGGCGGCGGACGGCGGCCGGGGATCTGGTGACCCGGCTGGTGGGCAACGCCGCGCAGGCCGGGACCGCGCCGACCGCGCTCGCCTCCGCGCTGGCGGCCGTCGTCACCCCGGTCGGCGGGCTGGTCGCGCTGGCTCTCATCGACCCGTGGCTCGCCCTCGCCTTCCTCCTCGGGCTGCCGCTGCTCGCCGTTCTGCTGCGCTCGTTCGTCCGGGACACCACCGACAGCGTCGCCCGCTACCAGCACAGCCAGGGCGAGATCGCGGGCCGCCTGGTGGAGGCGCTGGGCGGGGCGCGGACCATCGCGGCGGCCGGGACGGGCGGCAGGGAGCGGGCGCGGGTGCTCGCGCCGCTGCCCGAGCTCAGCCGGCAGGGGCATCGGATGTGGCGGGTCCAGGGGCGCTCCGCCGCGTGGGCCGCCGCGATCGTGCCGTTGCTGCAGATCGCGGTGGTCGCCGTGGCCGGGCTGCGGCTGACGGCGGGGGAGCTGAGCGTCGGATCTCTGCTGGCCGCCGCCCGTTACGCGGTGCTGGCCACCGGTATCGGCATGCTGGTCGGCCACCTCAACGGCCTGGTGCGCAGCCGCACCGCCGCCCGCCGCTTCGCGCCCGTCCTGGCCGAGTCCGCCACGGCGTACGGCACGCGCTCGCTGCCGCCGGGGGACGGGACGCTGGAGCTGCGCGGGGTCCGGGCGGCGCGCGGCGGGCGCGAAGTGCTGCACGGGGTCGACCTGGTGGTGCCGGGCGGGCGCTGCGTCGCCGTGGTCGGCCGCTCCGGGTCCGGCAAGTCCACACTGGCCGCGATCGCCGGGCGGCTCGCCGACCCGGACGGCGGCGAGGTGCTGCTCGACGGCGTGCCGCTGCCCGAGCTCACCCATGGCGCGCTGCGCCGAGCGATCGGCTACGCCTTCGAGCGCCCGGCGCTGCTCGGCGACACGGTCGGCGGGACCATCGCGCTGGGACCGGCCCCGCCCCCGCCCGGCCGGGTCGTCGAGGCGGCGCGCGCGGCCTGCGCCGACGACTTCGTACGGCTGCTCCCGGGCGGGTACGACACGCCGGTCGCGGACGCGCCGCTGTCCGGTGGCGAGACCCAACGCCTGGGCCTGGCCCGGGCGTTCGCCCATGAGGGCCGGGTGCTGATCCTCGACGACGCCACGTCGAGCCTGGACACGGTCACCGAGCTGCGGGTGACCCGGGCCCTGTCCGGCCGCCTCCTGGGCGCCCGGCCCCGCACCCGCGTGATCGTCGCCCACCGGGCGGCGACGGCGGCCCGCGCGGATCTGGTGGTCTGGCTGGAGGACGGGCGGGTACGGGCGGCGGGGCGGCACGCCGAACTCTGGGCGCTGGACGGGTACCGGGCGGTGTTCGCCGCGCCGGATGTCCCGGCCGGGCCGGATGTCCCCGACGGGTCGGATGTCCCCGGCGGGCCGAATGCGCTGGATGTCCCGGACGCATTCGACGAGCCGGACGGATCCGAAGTGCCGCAACCGGACGGGGGAGTTCAGGGTGGCTGAATCCGTACCGGATAAAAAGGGCGGCCGGATCGGGGCGCGCGGGGCTAGACCGGGGCCATATGCCGAGGGCATTCGCTTTCTGCGTGAGCGGCGCCGAGTGCTGTGGCGGCTCGCCGTGTGGTCGGTGCTGGAGTCCGGACAGACCTTCCTGAGCGGATACGCGCTGGCCCGGGCCCTGGACGACGGCTTCCTGGCGGGGGAGCGGGGCGTCGGGCTCGCCTGGCTGGGGCTCGCCGCGCTGGCCGTGGCCCTCGGCGCGTACGGCACCGGCCGCGTCTACCGCGCGATGGCCGCCCTCGTCGAGCCGCTGCGCGACGCGCTCGTACGCCGGGTGGTGACACATGCCGTGGGTGGCGCGGGTGGCGGGCGTACGGACGATGGGGGTGCGGGCGGGGGCACTACGGCGGTCTCCCGGCTCACCCACCAGGTGGAGATCGCCCGGGACACCTTCGCCGGTCTGGTCATGGTCTCCCGCTCGTTCGTATTCGTCGCCGCCGGCGCCCTGGTCGGCCTCCTCTCACTCGCCCCGGTCCTGCTGCTCGTCGTCCTCCCGCCACTGGTCCTCGGGCTGGCGCTGTTCCTGGCGACGCTGCGCCCGATGGCCCGCCGTCAGGAGGCGTTCCTCGAAGCGGACGAGAACATCGCGGAGACGCTGGGCGCCGTCGCCTCCGGGCTGCGGGACATCACGGCGGCGGGAGCGGAGGAGCGGGTCGGGGCGGACGCGGGAGACCGGATCGACGCCGAGTACCGGGCAGCCCGCGCCCTCGCCCGCTGGGGCGTGGTGCGGGTGATCGCCATCGGGGTGGGCGGCCGGCTGCCCGTCGTACTGCTGCTGGTGGCCGCCCCGTGGCTGCTGGGGCGTGGGGTCACGACGGGCGCGCTGGTGGGCGCGCTGGCCTACCTCCAGCAGTCGCTGCTGCCCGCCCTCCAGAGCCTGATGCAGGCCCTCGGCACGGGCGGCTCCCGGCTGGCGGTGGTGGTCGGACGGCTGGCCGGGACGGCGTCCGATGGGGGTGGGCTGGGCCCGGAGCGTGCTTCAGGGGTGGCGGCTCCGGACGGAACGGCGGCGCGCCCCGACTCCCCCGCCGTCGAGTTGCGCGCCGTCACCTTCGCGTACGGCGACCGTGCCGCCCCGGTCGTCGAGGACCTGGACCTCGATGTGCCGGCGGGCGGTCATCTGGCCGTGGTCGGGCCGAGCGGGATCGGCAAGTCCACGCTGGCCGGGCTGATCGCGGGGCTGCTGGAGCCGCGGTCGGGCGAGGTCCGGGTGTGCGGGGAGCCCGTACGGGGGACTGGCGCCGTACGGGCTGCCGCGCTGCGGGTGCTGATTCCGCAGGAGGCGTACGTATTCTCCGGCACCCTCGCCGACAACCTCCGCTATCTGTGCCCGGAGACGGGCACCGGGGCCCGTACGGACGCCGAACTCGCCGCCGCCGCCGAGGCCGTGGGGCTCGACGCGTTGCTGTCGCGGATCGGCGGGCCGTACGCCGACGTCGACCCCGGCGCCCTGTCCGCGGGGGAGCGCCAGCTGATCGCGCTCGCCCGCGCGTATCTCTCGCCCGCCCCCGTGGTGCTGCTCGACGAGGCGACCTGCCATCTCGACCCGGCCGCCGAGGCCCGCGCGGAGCGGGCCTTCGCGCGGCGGCCCGGCACCACCCTGATCGTGATCGCCCACCGCGTGAGCTCGGCGCGCCGCGCCGAGCGCGTGCTGGTTATGGACGGCCGGCAGACGGTCTGCGGCCGCCACGCCGAGCTGCTGGAGCGCTCACCGCTCTACCGCGACCTCGCGGGAAGCTGGCGGGACTGGGGAGACCGGGGGAGCACGGGGGGCCAGGGAGGCTCGGGAGGCTCGGGGCACCTGCTGGGCGCCGGGGCTTCAGACCCAGCCCTCGCCCCGCGAGATGCGGATGGCGTCCACGCGGTTGCGCGCCCCGGTCTTCCGGGTGATGGAGGCCATGTAGTTGCGTATCGTCCCGTTGGACAGATGCAGGCTGCGGGCGATCTCGGCGATCGAGGCGCCTTCGGCGGCCAGTGAGAGCACACTCAACTCGCGAGCGGTGAGCGGCATGTGGGCCGCCTGGAGAAAGCCGTAGCCCAGGGAGTCGTCGATGAAACGCTCCTTGTTCGCGACGCTCCGGATGCCGTCCAGCAGCCGGTCAGGCGAGGCGTTCCGGTCGATGTAGCCGAGGGCTCGCGCCTCGTGGGCCTGGCGCAGCGGCCCCGGACGCTCCGCGTCCGCCAGCACCAGCAGTTCGCACCGGCCGTCCTTGCCGGATCTCTCGCCGGATATCCCCCCGGCTATCTTGGCTAACTCCCCTTTTCTCGCGGCCCCGTCGGAGCCTGGACAGTCCGTGTCCACCACGCATACGTGCGGTCGGACGGCGCGGGCTCGACTGCGCGCGTCGCACCACGATGTCGTCGTCACCTCGATGTCCGGTTCGGCTTCGATCAGCGCGGCCAAACCGGATCGCAGCAAGCGAGAGTCGTGCACCAGAAGTACCCGGATCACGTGCTGTCCCTCCAACCCCGTGCGGTTCGCCCGGTTCCGGGCATCGTTGATGAATACCGGGGTTGCCCCTGTCATGAACGCGCGTATTGAGCCAATGGGGGGCGCACGGGCGCACAAAAGAGCTCATTCACGCTTTTCCGCCCTTGCACGCGCCGCCTGCGCCCCCGGCGCGCCGTTTACGTCCTTGGCGCCTTTGCGCCCTCGGCACCTTCCGCCCGGTGCGGGGCGGTGAGGTCGATGAGGCGGCAGACCGTCTCGATGTCGATCTTCACCTGGGCGATGGAGGCGCGCCCCGACAGCCAGGTGATCAGCGCCGAGTGCCAGGTGTGCTCGATGACCCGCACCGCGGACAGCTGCTCGGGCGTCGGCGGCCCGTCCAGACCCATCGCGTCGAGGATGATCGCGGTGGTGAGCCGGGAGACGGTGTCCACCTCCGGGCTGACCGAGCGGTCGGCGAAGGTCAGCGCCCGGACCATCGCATCCGCCAGATGGGGCTCGCGCTGCAGCGCCCGGAAGGCGCGCATCAGGGTCTGGGCGACCCGGGCGGTCGGCTCCTCCTCGGTCGGGGGGCGTTTGCGCAGCGCCTCGTGCATATGTTGCAGCTGGTCCTGCATGGTGGCCACCAGCAGATGGACCTTGGAGGGGAAGTAGCGGTAGAGGGTGCCGAGGGCCACGCCCGAGTTCTCGGCGACCTCGCGCATCTGCACCGCGTCGAAGCCGCCGCGGCTGGCCAGCCGGGCGCTGGCGTGCAGGATCCGCCGACGGCGCGCCTCCTGCCGCTCGGTCAGCTGCAGGGAGGCCGGCTTGGCTTCTGCGGTCATCTGTCTCACTTCGGTGCGGTACAGCCACTGAAACTCGTTCTAGATTAGCGCGGTGGCTCGCCCACCACACCGGCGTTTGCGCAGTTGAGACAGGTGGCGGCCCTACTGGCGAGTATCGGGGCCGGTCAGCCGCGTGCCCCCCGAACCTCCCGACCTGCGCCCGCAGTGGTGCGGATCACCCGTCCCAGCCGCGGTGCCGATGTCCTGACCAGGTATCTTCAAGACTTCTCGGGCGATCCGATAGTGAAACTTGTTCTAGATAAACGCGAGCGGTTACGCTCCCGCTCAGTTGCACCTAGGAGGGGGCGCGAGTGACCGCTGAGGCCGCGCAGAAGACCGGGACCGAACCGCTGCCCGACCCGCCTCCAGCCACCGTCGACAGGGATCCGGACCGACCGCTGCGGATCGCGCTGCTCACCTACAAGGGGAATCCGTTCTGCGGGGGCCAGGGCGTCTACGTACGCCACCTCTCCCGCGAACTCGCCCGGCTCGGCCACACCGTGGAGGTCATCGGCTCCCAGCCGTACCCGGTCCTCGACGACCAGGAGGGCGTCACCCTCACCGAGCTGCCCAGCCTCGACCTCTACCGGCAGCCCGACCCCTTCCGCACGCCCCGGCGCGAGGAGTTCCGCGACTGGATCGACGGTCTGGAGGTCGCCACGATGTGGACCGGCGGCTTCCCCGAGCCGCTGACCTTCAGCCTGCGCGCCCGCCGCCATCTGGCCGCCCGCCGCGGCGAGTTCGACGTCGTCCACGACAACCAGACCCTCGGCTACGGCCTGCTGGACCTCGACCGCGTCGGCTTCCCGCTGGTCACCACCATCCACCACCCCATCACCGTCGACCGGCAGCTGGAGCTGGACGCCGCGCCCGACTGGAAGCGCCGCGCCTCGGTGCGCCGCTGGTACGGCTTCACCCGGATGCAGAAGCGGGTGGCCCGGCGGCTGCCCTCCGTGCTCACCGTCTCCGGCTCCTCCCGCCGGGAGATCGTCGACCACCTCGGGGTGAGCCCGGGCCGGGTGCACGTGGTGCACATAGGCGCGGACACCGGGCTGTTCTCCCCGGACCCCGCCGTGCCCGAGGTGCCCGGCCGGATCGTCACCACCTCCAGCGCCGACGTACCGCTCAAGGGCCTGGTCCACCTCGTGGAGGCGCTGGCGAAGGTCCGCACCGAGAACCCCGACGCGCATCTGGTCGTCGTCGGCAAACGTCCCGAGACCGGCCCGGTGGCCGAGGCCATGAACCGGTACGGGCTCGAAGGCGCCGTCGACTTCGTCAAGGGCATCAGCGACGCCGAACTCGTCGACCTGGTGCGCGGTGCGCAGATCGCCTGTGTGCCCTCGCTGTACGAGGGGTTCTCGCTGCCCGCCGCCGAGGCCATGGCCACCGGCACCCCGCTGGTCGCCACCACCGGCGGCGCGATCCCCGAGGTCGCGGGACCCGACGGGGAGACCTGCCTCGCGGTGCCGCCCGGCGACGCGGGCGCGCTCGCCGCCGCGCTCACCCGGCTCCTGGACGACGCGGAGCTGCGCCGGAAGCTGGGCGCGGCGGGCCGTGAGCGGGTCCTGACGCACTTCACCTGGGAGCGGGCCGCGATCGGCACGGTGGAGCGCTACCGCGAGGCCATCGCGGCCCGGGCCGGAGCCCGCCGTCCTGGGCCCGCCGCCCGCGGTGCCGCCCGCCGTCCCGTCTGACCACCCTTCCCCCGCGCGGCCTTGCAGCCGGCCCAGCCCAGCCCAGCTCAGCTCAGCCCCGTCTCGCCCAGCCCCGCCCCGTACGCCGACCCGCCGGAACCCCCCTGATCAGAAGGCAGATCACCGTGCTGACCGTCGATTTCTCCCGCTTCCCGCTCGCCCCCGGCGATCGCGTCCTCGACCTGGGCTGCGGCGCCGGCCGGCACGCCTTCGAGTGTTACCGGCGCGGCGCGCGGGTCGTCGCCCTCGACCGCAACGGCGAGGAGATACGGGAAGTCGCCAAGTGGTTCGCCGCCATGAAGGAGGCGGGCGAGGCCCCCGCGGGCGCGACGGCCACCGCCATGGAGGGCGACGCACTGGCCCTGCCCTTCCCCGACGACAGCTTCGACGTCGTCATCATCTCCGAGGTGATGGAGCACATCCCCGACGACAAGGGCGTGCTGGCCGAGATGGTGCGGGTGCTGCGCCCTGGCGGCCGGATCGCGGTCACCGTGCCGCGCTACGGACCTGAGAAGGTCTGCTGGACGCTGTCCGACGCGTACCACGAGGTCGAGGGCGGCCATATCCGCATCTACCGCGCCGATGAACTCCTCGCCAAGATGCGCGAGGCCGGCCTGCGCCCGTACGGCACCCACCACGCCCACGCGCTGCACAGCCCCTACTGGTGGCTCAAGTGCGCCTTCGGGGTGGACAACGACAAGGCCCTGCCCGTCCGGGCGTACCACAAGCTGCTGGTGTGGGACATCATGAAGAAGCCGCTGGCCACCCGGGTCGCCGAGCGGGCCCTCAACCCGGTCATCGGCAAGAGCTTCGTGGCGTACGCGACCAAGCCGCACACCCCCTCGCAGGGTTCCCAGGGGGAGGCGTGACGGCCTTCGGCCCCGGGCCCGGCCGCACCGAACGCCTCGTCCTGCCCGGCGTGTTGACCGCGGAACAGGCCACGCGGACGGTGGCGGGCATCGCCGCCGTACAGCGCGACGACGGAGCCATCCCGTGGTTCCGCGGCCACCACCTCGACCCCTGGGACCACATCGAGGCCGCGATGGCACTCGACGCGGCGGGCGAGCGGGAGCGCGCCGAGGCCGCGTACGAGTGGCTGGCCCGCCACCAGAACCCCGACGGCTCCTGGTGCGCCGCCTACCCCGACACCGCGACCGGGGTCGACACCGCGCACCCCACCGACCCCGGCCGGGAGTCCAACTTCTGCGCGTACGTCGCCGTCGGCGTCTGGCACCACTACCTGTCCACCGGCGACGACGCCTTCCTGGACCGCTTCTGGCCGACCGTCTACGCCGCCGTCGAATTCGTCCTCGGCCTGCAGCAGCCCGGCGGACAGATCGGCTGGCGGCGCGAGGCCGACGGCACCGCGCTCACCGACGCCCTGCTCACCGGCTCCTCCTCCGTCTACCAGGCGCTGCGCTGTGCCCTGGCCATCGCCGAGCACCGCGAGGAGCCCCAGCCGGACTGGGAGCTGTCGGCCGGGCTGCTGGGGCACGCCATCCGCCACCACCCCGAGCGGTTCCTCAACAAGGACCACTACTCGATGGACTGGTACTACCCGGTGCTCGGCGGCGCCCTCACCGGCGCCGGGGCCAAAGAGCGCATCGAGGCGGACTGGGACCGCTTCGTCGTCCCCGGCCTGGGCGTGCGCTGTCTGTCCACCAACCCCTGGATCACCGGCGGCGAGAGCTGTGAACTCGCCCTCGCGCTCTGGGCGATGGGGGAGTCCGACCGGGCGGTGGACATACTGCGCTGGATCCAGTCCCCGCTGCGCGCGGAGGAGGACGGGATGTACTGGACGGGCTACGTCTTCGAGGACGACGCGGTCTGGCCGGAGGAGCGCACCACCTGGACCGCGGGCTCGCTGCTGCTGGCGGTGGCGGTGCTCGGCGGGGACGAGGCGACCATGGCGGTCTTCGGCGGGGAGCGGCTGCCGCGCGGGCTGGACTCGGACTGCTGCGCGTAGCGGCTTGAGGGTTGGGCCTTTCGCGCTGTACGGAGTGCCGCTGCGGGCCTCAGCCGTTGAGATCGGCCAGCGTCCGCAGCGTCTCCGGGTCGGGCGCGGTCACCAGCAGGTCGGTCACCGGGCCCTTGCGCCACAGCTCCAGCCGCTCCGCGATCCGCTCGCGCGGCCCGACCAGCGAGATCTCGTCCGCGAAGGCATCCGGCACCGCCTGGACCGCCTCCGTGCGGCGGCCCGCGAGGAAGAGCTCCTGGACCCGGCGCGCCTCCGCCTCGTAGCCCATGCGCCCCATCAGATCGGCGTGGAAGTTACGGGCCGCGTGGCCCATGCCCCCGATGTAGAAGCCGAGCATCGCCTTGACCGGCAGCAGCCCCTCGGCGACGTCCGTGCAGACCCGGGCCTGGGCCATGGGCGCCACCATGAACCCCTCGGGTGCGTCGGCGAGCGCCGCCTCGTACAGCTCCGTGCGCCCCGGCGACCAGTACAGCGGCAGCCAGCCGTCCGCGATCCGCACCGTCTGCGCGATGTTCTTGGGGCCCTCCGCGCCGAGGAGTACGGGCAGGTCGGGCCGGAGCGGGTGGACGATCGGCTTGAGCGGCTTGCCGAGGCCGGTGGCGTCCGGCCCGGTGTACGGGTGCGGATGGAAGCGCCCGTCCAGCCGCACCGGGGCCTGGCGGCGCAGCACCTGGCGGATGACCTCCACATACTCGCGGGTGGCGGTCAGCGGGCTCTTCGGGAACGGCCGCCCGTACCAGCCCTCGACGACCTGGGGTCCCGACAGCCCGAGGCCGAGCATCATCCGGCCGCCGGAGAGGTGGTCGAGGGTGAGGGCGTGCATCGCGGTGGCGGTGGGGGTGCGGGCGGCCATCTGCGCGATGGCCGTGCCCAGCTTGACGCGGGTGGTGTGGGCGGCGATCCAGGTGAGCGGGGTGAAGACGTCCGAACCCCAGGACTCGGCCGTCCATACGGAGTGATAGCCGAACCGCTCGGCCTGCCGGGCGAGTTCCAGATGGCGGGGGTCGGGGCCGCGGCCCCAGTAGCCGAGCGCCAGTCCGAGCCGCATGGCGTCCCTCCGTCCCGTATCGCATGGTGGCTGACGGTGTGTCAGGTGGTGGTGCGGCGGACTGTACGGGCCGGACCCGGGAATGGCAACGGCCCCTCGCCCTTGGACGGGCGGGGGGCCGTTGTCGTGGTGATCAGCGAGCCGGGGCCGAGCGTATGGCTCGCGTGGGCGGTGTCAGCCGCGCTGGATCCCCGTGGTGTCCTGCAGCACGCCACGACGGCCGTCCTGCGTCTGGGCGACCAGCGCCTGACCGCGCTGCTCCACCGCGAGGTACCAGGTGCCGGGGGCCAGCTCGGCGATGGTCGAGGAGGAGCCGTCCTCCGCGTACAGCGGGCGGGCCACCGGCACCGCGAACCAGAACGGAGCGAAGTCCGAGCCGGCGGCCGGCGGCGGGGTCGGCTGACCCGCGCCCGGCTGGGCGCCGAACGGCGGGGCGGGCTGACCGGGCTGGGCACCGTACGGAGCCGGGGCGCCGGGCTGCGCGCCACCCGGGCCCGGGTAGCCGTAACCGGGCTGCGGGGCGGCGCCGTACGGGGGCACCGCCGCCGGGCCGCCGGCGCCCGCGAGCGGGGCCTGCAGGGCGGGGACGCGCGGGGTCAGGACGACGCCCGCCGCCAGGGCGAGGCTGGCCAGCAGCGAGAGGATCGCACCGACGCTCATGCTCATGCCATCAGGCGTGAGGAACAGCGTCCAGAGCGAGGCCCAGGCGGCGCCCACCGCGAGGCCGTTGCCCCACTGGCCGAGGGTGAGCCCGCTGATCTTGCGGCTCTCGGGCTGGAAGCGGCCGGCGATGACAAGCCCCGCGCCGATCAGACCGGCCAGGAACACCGACGGCAGGATGATGCCAAGCTTGTCCGTGTCCCACGCGTTCGGCATGTCGACCTTGTCACAGTACGAGCCGCAGCCGTCGACGGAGTAGAAGTCGAGGAACGAGGCGATGAACAGCAACACCGCTGCTCCGATCACCACGCCGTCGCCTCGAGTGAGGGAGCGGATGTTCAACGTAGTGGTCCTTTGTTGGTTTCGTCGGTACGGACGGCAATCGCCGCGCGCGTGGCGCGAAGGCGTCGGGGGTGGTGCCCCATCGTACGGGTGAATCTCTCGCCGAAGAGCAGGGGTGTCCGATCGGTGTCCCGGTCGTGACCTGCTGTTCGGGGAGTTGTTGCGTTATCGGTTCAAGAAGTCCGTAATGCCCTGTGCGATCCCCCGTGCGGCACGCTCCCGCCACGCCGCGTCGGTCAGTTGTGCGGCGTCCTTCGAGTCACGCATATTGCCACACTCGATGAACACCTTAGGAACCGTCGAGAGGTTGAGTCCGCCGAGGTCATCGCGCACCTTCAGGCCGGTGCCGTCGCCGATGTAGTTGGCGGGCTTCGCTCCGGTCGCCTCGCTGAATTCCGTGACCAGCCGGGTGCCGAGTCGGTGGGACGGGCCGGTGATCGCCGAGGTGTCGGCCCCACCGCCGCGTACGGAGGCGGGCAGGATGACATGGAAGCCGCGCTGCCCGGCCGCCGCGCCGTCCGCGTGCACGGAGACGGCCGCGTCGGCGTGCGCCTTGTTGCCGATCTCCGCCCGCTCGTCCACGCACGGCCCGTACGCCCGGTCGCCGTCCTGGGTGAAGACGACCTTGGCGCCCCGGTCTTGGAGCAGGGTGCGCACGCGGCGTGAGACGTCGAGGGTGAAGGACGCCTCGGAGTAGCCGGAGTTGGTGGCCGTGCCCGTGGTGTCACACTCCTTCTTCGTCGTACCGATGTCGACACTGCGGGCGATCGCGGAGGGGTGATCGCGGTTGTGTGGATTGTGGCCGGGGTCGATGACCACGACCTTGCCGGTGAGCGGCCGGCCGGAGTCGTCCTTCGGACGACTGGTGGCCCCGCTCGACGGGCCACCGCTTACGGGCGGGGCGATCGAGGTGCTGTCGGCGGTCGGCAGGGAGCTGGTGCCGCCGCTGCTCTTCGGGTCGCCCATGGAATCCCAGATCAGCCAGCCGGCGAGACAGGCGGGCACCAGGGCGGTCAGCACAACCGCCAGGGTGCCGCCGCGGCGGCCGGGGCTTGGGGGAAAGCTTCCGTTCGACACTCGGGCGATGGTAGCCGTGCGGCAGTGGCGGGCGCGGGCGGGTCTGGTGGGCGGTCGCGCTGGGGCGGTAGGCGGTGGGCGGTGGGCGTGGGCAGGGGAGCAGGGGGAGAGATCAGCGGGACACGCTACGCGGCGGCGCGGCGCAGGACGCGTAGCGATCCGGTCACGGACAGCTCGGTGAAGGCGCCGGAGGCGAGCGCGCGGCGGTAGACGCGGTACGGGGCCTGGCCGCCGTCGGCCGGGTCGGGGAACACGTCGTGGATCACCAGGAGCCCGCCGGGGGCCAGATGCGGGGTCCAGCCCTCGTAGTCGGCCGTCGCGTGCTCGTCGGTGTGCCCGCCGTCGATGAACACCAGGCCCACCGGCCCGCCCCATACGGCCGCGACCCGCGGTGACCGGCCGACGACGGCGATCACATGGTCTTCGAGGCCGGCGGCGTGGAGGGTGCGGCGGAAGGTCGGCAGGGTGTCCATCAGGCCGACCTCGGGGTCGACGACCTCCGGGTCGTGGTACTCCCAGCCGGGCTGCTGCTCCTCCGAGCCACGGTGGTGATCGACGGTGACCGCGACCGTGCCCGCCGCGCGGGCGGCGGCGGCCAGCAGGATCGTGGAGCGGCCGCAGTACGTGCCGACCTCCAGGAGCGGCAGCCGCAGCGCGGTGGCCGCTTCGACGGCGGCGGCGTACAGGGCGACGCCCTCGTCCACGGGCATGAAGCCCTTCGCGGCCTGGAAGGCGGCGAGCGTGGCGGCGTCGGGGGTCGCGGCGTCGGAGGTCGCGGCGGGGGTTCCGGCGGGGGCGGAGGCAGGCTGGGTCACCCGGCCATGGTGCCGTACGGCGCCGCGCCGCTCTTCTCGGGGCCACCGGTCTTCCCTCACTTCTGACTATCCGTCAGATTGGATGCGAGCAGGGCCGAGAGTTCCGAGATCCGAGAGAGGCGTTTCATGGGCATCGCCATCACGGAAGACCAGCGGGAACTGGCACGCGCGGTACGAGGGTGGACCGCTCGGGCCGTGCCACCCGAGGAGGTGCGCAAGCTGCTGGACGCCCCCGCGGGTGGTTCGGGGCGGCCCGCCTACTGGGACGGGCTGGCCGCGCAGGGGCTGCTCGGGCCGCATCTGCCGGAGGCGTACGGAGGGGGCGGCGGCGGGCTGCTAGACCTCGCCGTCGTCCTGGAGGAGACCGGGCGGGCGGTGCTCCCCGGGCCGTATCTGCCGACCGTACTGGCCTCGGCGGTGCTGGCGCGGGCGGGGCAGGGCGAGTTGACCGCCGCGCTCGCCGGGGGTACGCGCATCGGCGCGGTCGCCCTGGGCGCCGGGTCGCTCACCGCCACCCCCGCGGCGCCGGGCGACGCGGCGCCGACCGACCCGGTGCCGGGCGACGCGGCGCCGACCGACCCGGCGCGGGGCTGGGTGCTGGACGGATGCGCGCCGCCGGTGCTCGGCGCGGCCGACGCCGACCTTGTCGTCCTGGCCGCCACGACCGCCGACGGCGGCACGGCGTGGTTCGCCGTCGACGCCCGCGACCTGGAGATCCGCGCCCACGACAGCGCCGACCCGACCCGCCTCGCGGCCGAGGTGCGGGCCTTGCGTACGGCCGTCCGCGCCGACCGGGAGCTCGCCGTGGACCCGGGGCTGGTGCGGGACCTGGCCGCGGTGCTCTTCGCGGCCGAGGCGTGCGGGACGGCGGCGTGGGCCCTGGACACCGCGGTGGCGCACGCGAAGACGCGCGAGCAGTTCGGGCGGCCCATCGGCCAGTTCCAAGCCGTCAAGCACCTGTGCGCCGACATGCTCGTACGCGTCGAGCAGGCGCGCGCCCTGACCTGGGACGCGGCCCGCGCGGCGGGCGAGGAGCCGACACACGCGAAGCCCACGACAGACGCCGAGGCCGCCACACACGCGCAGCGGAACCCGCTCGCCCTGACCGCCGCGCTCGCCGCCGCCACCGCGCTCGACGCCGCCCACAGCTGCGCCAAGGACTGCGTCCAGATCCTCGGCGGCATCGGCTTCACCTGGGAGCACGACGCCCACCTCCACCTCCGCCGCGCGACCGCCGCCCGCGCGCTGCTCGGCGCGGGCGGCGCGCAGCGGCTGCGGGCCGCCCGGCTCGCCGCCGCGGGCGCGCGGCGTGAGCTGCGGCTGGAGCTTCCGGCCGAGGGGGAGGTCCGCCGGGAGTACGAGCGGTACCGGACGCGGGGGCGCGCCGCGATCGAGGCGGCGCGCGGTCTTGACCCCGCCGCCGCCCGCCGCGCCCTCGCGCCCACCGGCCACGCCGCCCCGCATCTGCCGCCCCCGTACGGGCTCGGCGCCGGCCCCGTACAACAGCTCGCGGTGCAGCGGGAGCTGACCGACGCGGGGGTGGTCCTCAGCGATCTGGGGGTGGCCACCTGGGTGGTGCCCTCGCTCATCGCGTACGGGACGCCGCAGCAGCGGGACCGCTATCTGCTGCCGACGCTCCGCGGCGAACTGCGCTGGTGCCAGCTGTTCTCCGAGCCGGAGGCGGGGTCCGACCTGGCGGCGCTGCGCACGAAGGCCGAGCGGACCGAGGAGGGGTGGCGGGTCAGCGGGCAGAAGGTGTGGACGTCGGGGGCGCGGCGGGCGCACCACGGCATCCTGCTGGCCCGTACGAACCCCCGGGCGCCCAAGCACAAGGGGCTCACGTACTTCCTCGTCGACATGGAGCGGACCGCCGGGATCGACATCCGTCCGCTGCGGGAGATCACCGGGGAGGCGCTGTTCAACGAGGTCTATCTGGACGATGTCCTGCTGCCGCACGACGCGGTGGTGGGCGAGGTGGACGGCGGCTGGGCGGTGGCCCGCAACACGCTCGGCAACGAACGCGTCCACATGGCCGACCAGCTGACCTTCGACACCGGCCTGGAGGCCCTGATCGCGCGCACGGCCGACGCCGCGGACGAGTCCGGTGCCGACGACTGGGTGCGGGAGCGGGTCGGGGCGCTGATGGCCGAGGCGCACGCGTTGGCCTGCCTGGGGCTGCGCACCACCTTGCGGCAGGTGTCCGGTGTGGAGCCGGGGGCGGGGGCGAGCGTCCGCAAGCTGATCCAGACCGCGCACCAGCAGAAGGTCGCCGAGCTGGCCCTGGAACTGCTGGGCCCGGCGGGCGCGGTGCGCGAGGGCGCGGGGGAGCGGGCGCTGCACGGCTTTCTGATGTCCCGCTGTCTGACCATCGCGGGTGGTACGACGCAGGTGCAGCTGAACGTCGTCGCGGAGCGGATGCTGGGGCTGCCCCGCGACCCGGCGTAAGCAGGCGCGTGCCCCGGCTTGTGCCCGTGCAGATGCGCCTGCCATGCGAGCCCTACGCCCAACGACCTGCATAGGTACGACAAAAATACGATGCACTGTGCATGGCTCGGTGCCAGCATCACGGCCATGCCCGCCCACACCCCCTCCACCACAGGTCACTCGTCCGCCGCGGCACGCGTCACCCCACCGGCCTGGGCGGTGCTCCTGGCCGCGTGCGCGGGCCAGTTCCTGGTCGTCCTCGACGTGTCCGTGGTCAATGTCGCGCTGCCGTCGATACGTACGGACCTCGGGCTCGGCGAGACCGCCCTGCAGTGGGTGGTCAACGCCTACGCGCTCACCTTCGCCGGATTCCTGCTGCTCGGCGGCCGGGTCGCCGATCTCTTCGGGCGCAAGCGCGCCTTCCTCGTCGGCCTCGGCCTGTTCACCGCCGCCAGTCTGGCGGGCGGGCTCGCCCGGGAGCCCTGGCAACTGGTCGCGGCCCGGGCCGCCCAGGGCCTGGGCGCGGCCGTACTTTCCCCGGCCACCCTCACCATCCTCACCACCACCTTCCCGGGCGGCGCGGCCCGTACCCGGGCCATCGGCACCTGGACCGCGGTCGGCGCGGGCGGCGGCGCCGCGGGCGGGCTGGTCGGCGGGCTGCTCACCGACTGTCTCTCCTGGCGCTGGGTGCTGCTGGTCAATGTGCCTGTGGGCGCGCTGGTGCTGGTCGCCGCGGCGGTGTGGCTGGTCGAGAGCCGGGCAGTGGCCGGGCGCCGGCTCGACGTACCTGGCGCCGTCCTCGTCACGGCGGGGGTCTCGTCGCTCGCGTACGGCATCGTGCAGACCGAGCGGCACGGCTGGGCCGCCGCCGCCTCGCTCGTACCGCTGCTCGGCGGCTTGGCGCTGCTCGGCGTCTTCGTCGCCGTCGAGGCGCGCACCCGGGCCCCGCTGATGCCGCTCGGGCTGTTCCGTATCAGAACGGTCTGGGCGGCGAACGCGGTGATGCTGGTGTGCGGCGGCGGCATGTTCGCGATGTGGTACTTCATGTCCCTTTACCTGCAGAACGTGCTGCACTTCAGCCCCATCGAGGCCGGTCTCGCCTTCCTCCCGCACACCCTGTCCATCGTCCTCGGCTCCAAGCTCGCGCCCCGGCTGATGGCGGTGTTCAGCGGCAAGGCGCTGGCGATGACCGGCGGGATCCTGGCCGTCGTCGGCTACGCCTGGCAGAGCCGGATGGACGCCGACGGCACCTTCGTCGGTACGGTCCTGGGCCCCGCGATCGTCATGTCGCTGGGCTCCGGCCTGATGATGACCCCGCTGGCCACGGCCGCCACCTCGGGCGCCGAGCCGTCCGAGGCCGGGCTGGTGGCGGGCCTGGTCAACACCAGCCGTCAGATCGGCGGTGCGCTCGGCCTGACCGTGCTGACCACGATCGCCGCCGAGCGCATCTCCGCCACCGAGGGCGGCAGTGACGGCGGCGGGGACGGCAGCGGGGACGGGCCGGGCCCGGTGGCGCTGGCGGCCGGGTACAGTCATGCGTTCACCGTCGCCTCGGGCATCATCGCGGCCGCCGTGGTCCTGATGACCGTGGCCCTCCCGCGCCGCCGCGCCTGAGAATTCTTCCGCGGCCGGGCAACGGTTCGCCGCCTCCGTGGACTCCGTAGGTCGAGGAGGTGCCCATGGGGGACACGACGGCGAACCGGGACGAGGAGTTCCGGGAGTTCGTCACCACGCGATGGCCGCGGCTGGTGCGCACCGCGTATCTGCTCTGCGGTGAGCAGCACACGGCCGAGGACCTGGTCCAGTCGGCCCTGGTCCGGGTCTATGTCGCATGGCGGCGGGTCCGCGCCGCGGACGAGCCGGACGCCTACGTACGCCGCGTCCTCGTCAACGAGCACGCGCGGCGGCACCGCAGAAAGCTGAAGGAGCTCCTGACCCTCTCCCCGGGCGACACCGACGGCCGGCAGACGCCCGACCGGGACCGGATCACCCTGGCCGACGACCGGGAGATGCTGCGCCACGCCCTGGCCGGGCTCCCGCCCCGGCAGCGTCAGGCCGTGGTGCTGCGGTACTGGGAGGACCTCAGCGAGTCACAGGTGGCGGTCGCCATGGGCTGCTCGGTCGGAACGGTCAAGAGTCAGGCGGCGAAGGGGCTGGCGAAGCTGCGGGCCGCGCTGGCGCGCGAAGACGTGACCGCGGGTCACGGGGAGGTGCGATGAACAGGGAGTCGTGGTACGCGGAGCCCGAGTACGCGGGGGATCCGGACCGGGAAGCAGGTGAACTGACGGATCGGCTGGGCACGATCGCGGACGAGGTGACCATCGGCCCCGCGCCCTGCCCGGACGTGGTCCGCGCCGGCCGCCGGCGCAGGGCACGCCGCCGGGTGGGGGCCACCGCCCTGGCGGTCACGGCGCTGCTGGTGGCCGGAGGGGTGGGCCTCGGGCAGTTCGGCGACTCCGGCGAGGGAGGGACGGCGACGGCCGCCGCCGCGTCGGCACCGGCGCCGGGCGCGCTTCAGCCGGTCACGACCGTCGTGGGCAAGGGGAAGGTCGACGGGAAGCGGTGGCAGGTCTCGGTCACCGTGTACGGACCGGCCCGGAACAAGGAGGAGGCGCATCGCCAGTACGACCTGGCGATGGAACGAGGGGACGCCTACCCGCTGCTGGACGGCAAGTGGGAGGGGAAGTACCCGAAGACCCTGCGCATCGGCGTGACCTGGTTCTCCACCCGGGTGACCGAGGGCACGGGGAAGCCGCGTTCGATGTCGGACTGGGTGTCGCCGAAGCCCGTCAAGGGGGAGACGCTGCTGGGCGGCTCGTACCAGCACCAGGGCGCCGAGGCCGGTCCGGTGGGCATGGCGTGGCTGGACCCGAAGGTGGAGCGCGTGGTGGTCCACTGGAAGGGCGGTACGACCGACGAGCCGAAGGTGGTCCCGGTGAAGGGCACCGACGTCCGCTGGATCGTGAGCGAGCGCCCGGGCTACGGGGTATCGGACGACTTCATCGAGCTCTTCGACGGCGCGGGGAAGGGGACGCGGATCGGGCCCCCCTTGCGGTTTGATGCCCTGAAGAAGGATCCGGCATTCCAGAAGAAGGAGCAGGAGAAGAAGCGGCGGGCGGCTTCGACGAAGAAGTAGGACAAGTGACGGGGGCGGGCGCGCCTCGGGGCGCCCCGGGGCGCGCCGCGGGGCCGCCCGCCGTCACAACCAGCCGTCACAACCAGCCGTTCTGGCGCGCCGCCCGCACCGCCTCCATGCGGTTGCGGGTCTGGGTCTTGCCGATGGCCGAGGACAGGTAGTTGCGGACGGTGGCGGGGGACAGATGGACCTTGACGGCGATGTCGGCGACGGTCGCCCCGTCCACCGCCGCCGTCAGCACGTCCCGCTCGCGCGGCGTCAGCGGGTTGGGGCCCGCGCTCAGCGCGGCCGCGGCCAGGCCCGGGTCGATGACCCGCTCGCCCGCGAGCACCCGGCGGACCGCGACGGCCAGCTCCTCGACCGGGCCGTCCTTGACCAGGAACCCGGAGGCCCCGGCCTCCATCGCGCGGCGCAGATAGCCGGGGCGGCCGAAGGTGGTCAGGATCAGCACATGGCAGCCGGGGAGCTCCTGGCGCAGCGCGGCGGCGGCGTCCAGACCGCTGAGGCCCGGCAGTTCGATGTCGAGGAGAGCCACGTCCGGCCGCGTCTCGAGCGCGCGGGGCACGATCTTGTCGCCCTCGCCGACCTGCGCGACGATCTCGAAGTCCGGCTCCAGACCGAGCAGCAGGGCCAGCGCGCCCCGCATCATGCCCTGGTCCTCGGCGAGCAGTAGCTTGATCACGCCGTACGGACCCCCTTGACGTCCATCGGATCCTCCATCCCGTCGCCGCCATCCACCGGCAGTGCCGCCGCGAGCCGGAAGCCACGGCGCCCGGCCGGGCCGGTCTCCAGCGAGCCGCCCGCCGCGGCGAGCCGCTCGGCCAGGCCCTTGAGCCCCGTACCTCCCCGTCCGGCGGGGACGGCCTTACCGACGGCCTTACCGGCGGAACGGGAGCCTACGCCGTTCCCGTCGTCGACGATCTCCAGACGCACCTGATCGGCCTCCTGACGGACCTCGATCTCGCACCGGCCGGCCCCGCTGTGCCGGACCACATTGGTGACCCCCTCGCGTACCACCCAGCCCAGCAGCGCCTCGGTCTGCGGGGGCAGCGGCGGCCCCGACCGGCGGACGACGGCGTCGATGCCCGAGGCGTCGAGCAGCGAACGGGCCCGGTCCAGCTCAGTCGCCAGGCTGCCCTCGCGGTAGCCGGTGACGGCCTCCCGGATCTCGGTGAGGGCCTGGCGGCCGACGGCCTCGATGTCGGCGGCCTGGCCCAGCGCGGCGTCCAGGTCGCGCGGGGCGAGGCGGCGTACGGCCTCGGCCTTGACCACCACGACCGACATGGTGTGGCCCAGCAGATCGTGCAGATCGCGGGAGAAGCGCAGCCGCTCCTTCTCGACGGCGGTGCGGGCCAGCTCCTGGCGGGTCGCGCGGAGTTCGGCGACGGTGTCGAAGAGCGACAGGATCGCCGCCGTCACCAGGCCGGACATTATCGTTCCGTAGCCGACGATCAGCGCGTCGTCCGCGCCGCCGCGCCAGCCGGAGATGATCCCGGCGGAGGCCGAGTACGCCAGCAGCAGCGGCCCCAACTGGCGGCGGCGGACCACGATGCCGGTGGCCAGCGACAGCAGCGGGAAGCAGAGCAGCCAGTTGCCGGCGTAGCCGATGGACAGGGCGTAGGTGAGGGCGGCCAGCCCGGTGAGGGAGACGAGGCAGCGCCTGGTGGGGCGGCGCCGCTTGTCGAGGCCCGCATAGACCGTGGTGGCGTACAGCGCGCAGAATGCCGCCATCCCGAGGGCGCCGAGCCACGGCAGCGGGGTCTTCCCCCGGATCAGGTCCTGGACATCCCCGGTGAGCATGAAGAGCCAGGGCAGGAAGGCACGCGGGCCGGGCGGCTTGCGGCGCTCGAAGTCCGAGGCATCTTCCGCGTTCGACGTTCTGGCAGACATGGTCCGAGGTTACGGAAGTCACCGGTGAGCTGGGCAGATGTGGTTGTCATGACGGGACCGGTGACATTTGTCCCGGGGGTCGCGAGAGAGATCTGACATACCGTCAGCGGTCTTCCCAGTGCATGGGGATTGGGCTATACATGGGCCATCGGCTAGAACGCGTTCCTGTTTCGATCTGCGGCTCCGCCGCGCGGGCTGTCGTACGCGCCCGTACGCGGAACCCGCAGCGGCCGACCAGTGACGACCCCGGCGCGGCCGACGGTGCGGACGGGCGGGCCGGGGTCTTCCCCACCGTGGCGAGGAGTGCTCTCAGCAATGCCCATCGATGTCGCCAAGGCCGTCTCGGCCGAACCCAGGACCACGGCCCTCACCTGGGGCCACAAGGACATCCAGCTCTACCACCTCGGCGTGGGGGCGGGCGTCCCGGCCACCGACCCCGACGAGCTCCGCTACACCCTCGAGAGCAAGCTGCACGTCCTCCCCAGCTTCGCCACGGTCGCGGGCGGCGGCATGGCGGTGGCCGGCGGTATGAGCGCCCCGGGTATCGACGTCGACCTCGCCGCCGTCCTGCACGGCGGCCAGACCATCCAGCTGCACCGGGCCATCCCGCTCGCCGGGGACGCCACCCAGACGTCCAAGGTCGCCGCCGTCTACGACAAGGGCAAGGCCGCGGTCATCGTGCTGCGCAGCGATGTCGCCGACGCGGACGGGCCGCTGTGGACCTGCGACACCCGGATCTTCGTACGCGGAGAGGGCGGTTTCGGCGGCGACCGCGGGCCCGCCGACCGGCTCGAGCCCCCCGCCCGCGAGCCCGACCTGACCGCCGACCGCGCGATCCGCGAGGACCAGGCGCTGCTCTACCGCCTCTCCGGGGACTGGAACCCGCTCCACGCCGACCCCGAGTTCGCCAAGGTCGCGGGCTTCGACCGGCCGATCCTGCACGGCCTGTGCTCGTACGGGGTCGTGCTCAAGGCCGTCGTGGACACCGCCCTGGGCGGGGACGTCGCCCGCGTCCGCTCGTACGCCACGCGCTTCGCGGGGGTCGTCTTCCCCGGTGAGACGCTGCGCATCCGGATGTGGCGGGACTCCGGCGCGCCGGGCCGCGTCCAGGTGCTGGCCACGGCCGTGGAACGGGACGACGCGCCGGTCCTCACCGACACGGTCGTCGAGCACGACTGAAGAAACAGACCTCGCACGGACGAGAGGAGCCGCTGTGCGCGCAGCCGTACTGCACGAGATAGGGCAGGACAAGCTCGAAGTCCTCGACGACATGGAGGCGGTGGGCTTCGGCCCGGGCAAGGTCAGGCTGCGCGTCAAGGCCACCGGGCTGTGCCACTCCGATCTGTCCGCCATGAGCGGCGTACTGCCCCAGCCCGGGCCCTTCGTCCCCGGGCACGAGGGCGCGGGCGAGATCGTCGAGGTGGGGGAGGGGGTGACCGGTCTGAGCGCGGGCGACCGGGCGCTGGTGTGCTGGCTGCCCGCCTGCGGCACGTGTCCCGCCTGCGAGCGCGGCCAGTCCCATCTGTGCCTGAGCGGGTTCATGAACGCCGGCACCCCCAACTTCAAGCGCCCCGGCGGCACCCCGGAGGACATCTTCGGCTTCGCGGGCACCGGCACCTTCGCCGAGGAGGTCGTGCTGCCCGCGCAGTGCGCCGTGCCGATCCCGGACGACGTGCCGTACGACATCGCGGCCCTCATCGGCTGCGGCGTGACCACGGGGCTCGGCGCGGCCCTCAACACGGCCGAGGTCGAGGCGGGTTCGTCGGTCGCGGTCATCGGCTGCGGCGGCGTGGGCATCAGCGCGATCCAGGGCGCCCGGGCGGCGGGCGCCGCGCAGATCGTCGCCGTCGACCCGGTCGACGCGCGGCGTACGGCGGCGCTGCGCTTCGGCGCCACGGAAGCGGTCGCGCCCGAGGACCTGGACGACGCCAAGAGCCGAGTCACCTCGGGCGAGGGCTTCGACTACGTCTTCGAGGTCGTCGGCAGGTCCGCCACCGCCCGTACGGCCTACGAGGCGACGCGGCGCGGCGGCACGCTGTGCGTGGTCGGGGCGGGGGCGGTGGACGACTTCCTCCAGCTCAGCATGTTCGAGCTGTTCTTCGACGAGAAGCGGATCCTGCCCTCGCTGTACGGCGGCGGCGATGTGCTCCGCTCGTACCGGCGGGCCGTCGCGCTGTGGCGGGCGGGCCGGATCGACCTCGAAGGGCTGATCACCCACCGCGTACGGCTCACCGAGATCAACGACGCGCTGGACCAGATGCGGTCGGGCGAGGCGCTGCGCACCTGCATCCAGGTCTGAACGACACGGACGACGAGAACGACACGGACGACATAGACGACACGGAGGACGTTCATGCCGCGCATGCCGCTGGCGGGGAAGACCGCGATCGTCACGGGCGCCGGGCGGGGCCTCGGCCGCGCCGAGGCGCTGGAACTGGCGCGCCTGGGCGCGAGCGTCGTCGTCAACGACTTCGGCCGGCCCGGACGCGACGGCTCGGGCGAGGCGTCGGCCGCCCCCGCCGAGGCGGTCGCGCAGGAGATCCGGGAGGCCGGCGGGCACGCCACGGCCCACGTCGGGGACGTGGCCGACTTCGAGCAGGCGGCCGAGCTGGTGCGGCTCGCGGTCGACACCTACGGCGCGCTCGACATCCTGGTCAACAACGCGGGCATCCTGCGCGACCGGATGGTCTTCTCGATGACCGAGGACGAGTGGGACTCCGTCATCCGTGTCCACCTCAAGGGTCACTTCAACACCACCCGCTTCGCCGCCGCCCACTGGCGGGAGCGCTCCAAGGCGGCGGACGGCGGCCCGGTCGGCGGCCGGATCGTGAACACCTCATCCGAGGCGTTCCTCGCCGGCTCCCCGGGCCAGCCGAACTACGCCGCGGCCAAAGGCGGCATCGTCGGGCTCACCACCTCCACGGCGGGGGCGCTGGCCAAATACGGCGTCACGGCCAACGCCATCTGCCCCCGCGCCCGCACCCGGATGACCGAAGACGTCTTCGCCGGCCTCGAACCCCCCGACGACGGCACCCTCGACGCGCTCGCGCCCGAACACGTCGCCCCGCTCGTCGGCTACTTGGCGGCCCCGGAGGCGGCGGGGGTGAGCGGACAGGTCTTCGTCGTCCACGGTGGGATGGTCGCCGTCCTGGAGCGGCCGAAGGTGGCCGCGAAGCTGGACACGGCGAAGGAGGCATTCACCTTCGAGGAGCTGGACGGAGTGCTCACGCCGTACTTCGCCGAACGGCCCCGCGGGGAGACCTTCGCGGCGGTGGAGGTGCTGGGGCTCAAGCGGGGGTAAAGGCGCGGTCCGGGGCCCCGGGGGCCGGATGGGCCCTGGTCCGGGGCCCCGGCCCGATGGGGCCGCGGCCCAATGGGGACCCGGGTGTTGGGCCTTACGAAGCGGTCGCCCCCTCGCCGGGGCGGCGGTGGCGGCCGTGGGGCGAGGTCTGGGCGTCTTCGGACGCGGCCTGGCCCCGGTGCTTGCCGTGGACTGTGTCGTCGGCCCCCGCTGCGGCGGCCGACTCCTGCGGACGCGACTCGGTCGTGTTCGTGCGGGCTTGGGACATCTGGGAAGTCACCCCGTCAGATCGCTGCGTACGGTCACGGGAGGCCGGCCACGAAGTCAACTCGCCACGACGTCACGACGAGGGTCAAGAAACGTCAGCACGTGTCACCCCACGCCCCGAGGGTGAACGGAACGCGGCTGCCTTGGCCCCCCGCAGAAGTTTAACCAGAGCGTCGATCTCGGACCCAACGGGGTGGACGGGGCGGGCGGGGTTGATGGGACGGATGGGACGGACGGAGCTGGTCACGGCTGGCGAGCGGGGCCTGTTGCAGTGGTACGGGCCGCGCGGCGATACCGGACTCCGGCACAGCGGCAGTGTCGGAGTCGGGGCCAGGGCCGGGGCCGGGCATGAGCTCGGGTCTGAGCCGGTGGGCGGGCAGGCGCTCGGGTAGGCGCTCAGACCCCTGCTCGCGCTCCCGCCCGACGCTGCCCCCCTGCTCCCGTACGAGTCCCTGTTCATGCACGAGTCCCTGCTCCGGCACCCGTACGTGCTCCCGCTCCCGCTGCCGTACGCGCTCCCTCCCGCGCTCCGCACCGGACGGCGGCCCGGAGCCCGGTCCGCCGCCGCGCCGGGGTGCCCGCGCGGCCTCGGGTCCGGGCCCCACCTCGGCGCCGGGCTCCGCCTCCGGGCCGGTCTCCTGCTCGACCCCGGCCCATGACCCCGTACCGGCCCATGGCTCGACCCCGGTCTTACCGGCTGGGGCCGCGGGGACTGCCGGGGCCGCCCCGACCCGGGTCCACGACGCGATCGCGGCCCCTGCCGACAGGGACGGCGACGACGGCGCGGACGACGGCGAGGACGATGCCGCCGCCGTGGGCCGCAGCCCCGGCCCCACCAGCCCCATCGGCCGCGGCAGATCCAGGGACCCCACCACGCGGTCCACCCGCGTGACCCGTGCGACCCGTGCCACCCGGGGCGGCTCCGGCGGCTCGGGCATCCGCAGCCGCGCCAGCCCGCACGGCACCTGCCCCGTCGCGTACGGCAGCCGCAGCTCGCCGTCGCGGGTCCACAGGCCCGCGCCCGCCAGCCAGCCCTCCGGCGCCGGGAGTTGCTGCAACCGCCGCTCGGACGGCCGCCACAGACCGACCCACGGCCGCTCGGCCGGGCCGTCGATACGGAAGACACGGAAGGCCACCGCGCACGCCTCCGGCGTCAGGACCTGTCCGGGCTGCACCGCGAAGGGCACCGCCTCGACCCGGGCGGGCCGCAGACATTCGGGGAACCTGACGGGGCGGGCGCTGCCCAGCACCCCCCACCCCAGCCGCTCGTCCCCGGGCGCGTCGGACCGTACGAGCAGCAGGCCGCTGTCCGGGTCGGCCAGCAGCAGCCGGTCGTCGCTGTCGTCGGTGATCTGCAGCAGCGGGCTGGTCTCGCCGCCGCGCCGCAGGTCGACGACGACGGTCTTGGTCCGGCCGTCGAGCCGCCGGTCGAGGGCGAGCAGCCGGCCCGTACGGTCCAGCCAGACGCCGCCCGTGCAGCGGCCGGGCAGCTCGGCCAGGTGCTGCGGTCCGAAGCCGCCGCCGTGCACCAGCCACACCGAGGTCGACCGCTCGCCGTGGCCGAGCGCGAAGGCGAGGGAGCCGCCGGGGGCGGGTGGCAGCAGCGACAGTTCGGCGCATTCGATGGCGCCCAGCGGCCGTTCGCCGGTGCCGGGGCCGGCCGGGTACAGCAGGGAGAGGGCGTGGCGGCCGGCCACCCGGCGGCGGATGAGCACCTGCCCGTCGGCCAGGGGCAGCACCTCGCTGTCCGGCTCCTCGGGCTGGGCCGCGGGCAGCGGCACGGCGTACGGCTCGGGTCCGTCGAGCGTCCAGCGCTCGGGGAACCAGCAGCCGGCCTCGCCGCTGAGCGCGAGCCGGGCGCCGTACGAACCGTCCGCGGCGATCGTGAACGCAGCTCGGCGCCGCTGTGCGGTGCCCTGGGCACCGGTGGCGCCTGCGGCGAGCGCGGCATCGAAGGCACAGGCAGTCATCGTTCGTCCACCTCCGGCCACTCAACGTAGTTTTCGCACTCCCTGCCGAACGCCGAAATCGGCTTGCTTCACACGTAAGTGTGTCTGTTGCCCGATTCGCCTGAGAAGTCGCGCCGGGCTGTGCTGTGTGCGAGTCCGGATCACGTCGTCGCGGTGAGTAAAGGCGGGGGCAAGGCTTGCTGGTGGTCCGGGAGGTAGCCTTGCCCCGTGCCCGCACTCATCGACGTCCTCGCCGCACTCGACGCACTCTGGCCGCCCGAGCGGGCGGAGCAGTGGGACGCCGTCGGCACGGTGTGCGGAGACCCCGACGCCGAGGTCGGCCGCGTTCTGTTCGCCGTCGATCCGGTCCAGGAAGTCGCCGACGAGGCGGTGAAGCTGGGCGCCGATCTGCTCGTCACCCACCACCCGCTCTATCTGCGCGGTACGACCACGGTCGCGGCCTCCACCTTCAAGGGCCGGGTGGTGCACACCCTGATCAAGAACGACATCGCGCTGCACGTCGCGCACACCAACGCCGACCGCGCCGACCCGGGCGTCTCCGACGCCCTCGCCGGCGCCCTCGACCTGCGGATCACCGGCCCGCTGGTGCCCGACCCCACCGACCCGGCGGGGCGCCGCGGGCTCGGCCGGGTCTGCGAGCTCGACCACCCCGTCGCGCTGCGGGACTTCGCCGAGCGCGCCGCGGCCCGGCTGCCCGCCACGGCCCAGGGCATCCGCGTCGCGGGCGACCCGGACCGGCTGATCCGTACGGTCGCCGTCTGCGGCGGCTCCGGCGACAGCCTCTTCGCCGAGGTGCGCGCGGCCGGAGTCGACGCGTACCTCACCGCCGACCTGCGCCACCACCCCGCCTCCGAGGCCCAGCAGGCCGCGGCGATGACCCGCGACGGGGACGGCCTCGTGCTGCTGGACGCCGCCCACTGGGCCACCGAATGGCCGTGGGTCGAGCAGGCCGCCGCGCAGCTCGACGAGATCTCCGACCGGCACGGCTGGGGTCTGCGCACCCACATCTCCCGTACGGTCACCGACCCTTGGACCGCGCACGCGCCCGCCGCGCACGCGTCCACCACCGCTCACGTCCCTTCCACCACCACCCCTGGAGCCCCCCGCTGAACGCCGCGCCCGCCGACCAGATCCGCCTCCTCGAGGTCCAGGCCCTCGACGTCCGGCTCTCGCAACTCGCCCACAAGCGCAAGACGCTGCCCGAGCACGCCGAGCTCGACACCCTGAACGCCGACCTCACCCAGCTGCGCGACCTCCTCGTGGCGGCCCAGACCGAGGAGAGCGACACCGCCCGCGAGCAGACGAAGGCGGAGCAGGACGTGGACCAGGTGCGCCAGCGCGCCGCCCGCGACCAGAAGCGCCTCGACTCCGGTGCCGTGACCTCCCCCAAGGACCTGGAGAACCTGCAGCACGAGATCGCCTCCCTCGCCAAGCGCCAGAGCGACCTGGAGGACGTCGTACTGGAGGTCATGGAGCGCCGCGAGTCCGCGCAGGAGCGGGTGACCGAGCTGACCGGCCGCGTCGAATCGCTGCAGGCCAAGATCGGCGACGCCACCGCCCGGCGGGACGCGGCGGCCGGGGAGATCGACGCCGAGGTGGCGACCATCACCAAGGAGCGCGGGGTCATCGCCGGGACGATCCCCGCCGACCTGCTGAAGCTCTACGACAAGCTGCGCCAGCAGCAGGGCGGCGTCGGCGCGGCCCGGCTCTACCAGCGCCGCTGCGACGGCTGCCGCCAGGAGCTGGCCATCACCGAGCTCAACGAGGTGCGGGCGGCGGCTCCCGACACCGTGGTGCGGTGCGAGAACTGCCGCCGCATCCTGGTCCGTACGCCCGAATCGGGGCTGTAGGCCGATGGCCCGTCGCTTCGTCGTCGAGGCGGACGGCGGCTCCCGGGGCAACCCGGGGCCGGCCGGCTACGGCGCGGTCGTCCTCGACCCGGACACGGGCGAGACCCTTGCCGAGGCGGCGGAGTACATCGGCACCGCGACCAACAACGTCGCCGAGTACAAGGGCCTGATCGCCGGCTTGCGGGCGGCGCGCGCCCTCGACCCGGAGCCCGGGGTTCAGGTCCAGGTCCGGATGGACTCCAAGCTCGTGGTCGAGCAGATGTCGGGCCGCTGGAAGGTCAAGCACCCCGGTATGCGCCCGCTCGCGGCCGAGGCCAGGGAGATCTTCCCGCCCGGGCAGGTGTCGTACGAGTGGATCCCGCGCGAGCGGAACAAGCACGCGGACCGGCTCGCCAACGAGGCGATGGACGCGGGCACGCGGGGTGAGCAGTGGCGGCCGGCTACGGGGGCCACGCCGTCGGCGGACGGCGCCCTTGAGGCGCGCGCGGAGACGGCGGCCTTGGGCGGCACGCCTGCGGGAGCCGCGTCCCCGTCCGCTGCGTCCCCGTCCGCTGTGGCTCCGGGTGTCGCGCCCCCGGGCTGGGCCGTCCCGGCGGACCTGGGCACCCCCGCCACCTTCGTCCTGCTCCGGCACGGCGAGACCGCGCTGACCCCCGAGAAGCGCTTCTCCGGCAGCGGCGGCGGCGACCCGGAGCTCTCACCCGTGGGCCGCCGCCAGGCCGAGTTGGTCGCGACGGCACTGGCGGCGCGCGGCACCATCCAGGTGGTGGTCAGCTCGCCGCTCAGGCGCTGCGTGGAGACGGCAGAGGCGGTGGCGTCCCGCATCGGTGTCGACGTCCATATCGAAGAGGGTTTGCGGGAGACCGACTTCGGGGCCTGGGAGGGCCTGACGTTCGCGGAGGCACGGGAGCGTCACCCGGACGACCTCCAGGCCTGGCTCGCCTCCTCCAAGGCGGCCCCCACCGGCGGCGGCGAGAGCTTCGCGGCGGTCGCCCGCCGGGTCGCGCTCACCCGCGACAAGCTCATCGCGCGCCATGCGGGCCGTACGGTGCTGCTGGTCACGCATGTGACGCCGATCAAGACCCTGGTCCGGCTGGCGCTGGGCGCACCGCCGGAGTCGCTGTTCCGGATGGAGATCTCGGCGGCGTCGCTGTCGGCGCTGGCGTACTACGCGGACGGCAACGCGTCGCTGCGCCTGCTCAACGACACGGCGCACCTGCGGTAGCCGGCCGTCAGGGGCGCAGGGTCGCCGCCTCCCGAGCAAGTTCCTCCACCCGTCGCCAGTCGCCTGCGGCGACCACGTCCGACGGCAGCATCCATGTGCCGCCGACGCAGCCGACGTTGGGGAGGGCGAGATAGCCCGGGGCGCGGGAGGCGTCGATACCGCCCGTGGGGCAGAAGCGGGCCTGGGGGAGCGGGGAGGCGAGCGACCGCAGATAGGCAGTCCCCCCGGCCGCCTCCGCCGGGAAGAACTTCATCTCGGTCACCCCGCGCTCCAGCAGCGCCACGACCTCCGACGTGGTCGAGACCCCCGGCAGAAACGGCACCCCCGAGGCGCGCATCGCGCCCAACAGCCGCTCGGTCCAGCCCGGACTGACCAGGAACCGCGCCCCGGCCGCGACGGACGCCTCTACATGCTCGGGCGTCAACACCGTACCGACCCCGACAACCGCCTCGGGCACCTCTTCGGCGATGGCCCGGATGGCGTCCAGCGCGGCCGGGGTCCGCAGGGTCACCTCGATCGCGGGCAGCCCACCCGCGACGAGCGCGCGGGCCATCGGTACGGCGTGGGCCGCGTCGTCGATGACGACGACGGGGATCACGGGGGCGAGGTCGAGCACGGAGGGGGAAGGGCTAGTCACGTCGGCAATCCTGCCGCCGTGGGGCGCATCCCGCAATGGTCGTTGCACATACTGCAATGAGATGCATGGCTACGGAGGCCCGCGGGTCACACCTGGCAGCGCCTCCGGCCCAAGGGACCTACAACTCGGTGACCACCACATCCACCCCCCAGCCCCGCCCGGGCTTGCCCGGCCCGGCGGCCTCCACGGTGTAGCCGAGCCCCCGCAACGCCTCCACCAGCTCCTCGGGCCCGCTCGGCTCCGCCCTCGCCACCAGTAGATCGCGCACCAACCGGCCCTTCGTCGCCTTGTTGAAGTGGCTGACCACCGACCGCTTCTCGACTCCGTCCACGATCTTGGACTGCAACACCCGCACGCTCGCCGTACGCTCCGCCACCTCACCCTTCGGCTTCCACGCCGTGGCGTACGCCGCCGACCGCAGGTCCAGCACCAGCCCGCCCCCGGCCACCTCGGGCAGCACCTCGCCCATCGGCGCCCGCCAGAAGGGTCCGAGCGCGCCGAGGCCCGGCAGCTTCACGCCCATCGAGCAGCGGTACGACGGGATCCGCTCGTCGATCCGTACGGCGCCCCACAGCCCCGAAAAGACCAGCAGCGACCGCTCCGCCCGGCGCCGCGCGGCGGCGGGCAGGGTCGCGAGACCGAGCGCGTCGTACAGCACGCCGGTATAGATCTCCCCGGCCGGACGCGTCCCGGCCTCCCGCAGCCCCGCGTTCTTCGCCACCTCGCCGTGCAGCCCCTTGCTCAGCCCGAGCACCTCGGCGGCCTTCCCCACATCGCCCGAGCACAGCGACACCAGCTCATCAAGCACCGCCGCCCGCGCCTCCCCCAGCCCCGGCAGCGACAGCGCCCCCAGGTCCAGCGGGTCCCCCGACTCCGCCGGGGTCTTTCCCTCCGACGGCGGCAACAGCACGAGCACGGTCTTCTCTCCTTCGCTCCACGACTTCCGGGCGGCGGGCCTGTGGCAGCCTACGGCCCCGAGCGGGGATATCTGTGCCACGATCGAGTGAGGAAGACTCTCTTTCGCGCGGTGCCGACCCCCTCGGTACCTACGGTGGCGGCGAGACAGGGAAGGGGCGTGGCATGAGCGCCATGGCACACGAGCCGTTCACGCAGGAGGAAATCCTGTTGGAGGGTTTCTTGGCCCTGGGTACGCCGGAAGGCTTCCGGGCCGAGTTGATCGAGGGGGAAATTGTCGTGACACCGCCGCCGGACGGGGAGCACGAGGACTACATCAGTGTGATCCTCAGGCAGGTGATCAGGAAGTCCGCTACCGACATGGACTTCTCCGGAAACAAGGGGCTCAAGGTCCCACGCGGCGGACTGTGTGTGCGTAACCATGTGATCCCCGACGGGACGTTCGCGCCCCGAGAGCTCCGACTCTTCCGAGAGGCCGAGTCCTGGATGCCGTGCGAGGGCGTATCCATGGTCGTCGAGGTCACCTCGACCAAGGCGGACCGCGACCGGGAGACCAAACGCCACTGCTACGCAAGCGGGGGCATCCCGATCTATCTCCTCGTCGACCGGGAGAAGAGCTCGGTGACGCTGTTCAACGAGCCGGAGAGGGCCGATTACCGGGAATCCGTCATGATCCCCTTCGGCAAGTCGATCGACCTTCCCGCACCCTTCTCCTTCACCCTGGAGACTGCCGACTTCCTCTGACCCCCGCCGCTATCCAACCCACCACTCACCCCCGGTACCATGGTCACTACGGCGGACGAGCCGGCCGGGCGGTCGCGTCGGGGTCCTTCGGGGTCCCGCCGAGGAACGTCCGGGCTCCATACGGCAGGGTGGTGGGTAACGCCCACCCGGGGTGACCCGCGGGACAGTGCCACAGAAAACAGACCGCCGGGAGCCGCAAGGCTCCCGGTAAGGGTGAAACGGTGGTGTAAGAGACCACCAGCGTCCGAGGTGACTCGGGCGGCTCGGTAAACCCCACCCGGAGCAAGGTCAAGAGGAGCCGCCACCGGCGGCTCTGCGCGGACGATCGAGGGCTGCCCGCCCGAGTTCGCGGGTAGACCGCACGAGGCCGGCGGCAACGTCGGTCCTAGATGGATGGCCGCCGCCCCAGGGGCCGTAAGGACCCTGGGGAACAGAACCCGGCGTACAGGCCGACTCGTCCGCCTCCAGGTCACTGACCTGGGATTATTTCCTGTTCGGGGCCCTCACGCCCTCCAGAGGACACCGGACTACGCCACGGTCAGCAGCGGCCGTAGCCGCGTGGCCGCCAGGCGCCGGGCCAGGGCGTGTGGATTGTGGTGCAGGGCGGCGCCCAGGGCCAGGGCCACCGACGCGCCGATCACCAGCCCGGCGGCGACATCGTGCGGATAGTGCGCACCCACCCACACCCGGGAAGCCCCCATCGCGAGGGCGGCGAGGGTGGCCACCGCGCCGAGCCGCGCCGAGACGAACCACAGCGCCGCCGCGGCGGCCGCGGCCAGCGCCGCGTGGTTGCTCGGGAAGGACCAGTCGCCCGGCGCCGGGCAGGCATCGAGGACGGCGCGGTGCAGGGTCTGGCACGGGCGGTCCTCGCGCACCACCTGCTTCAGCGCGTCGTTCACCCCGAACGCCAGCAGCACCAGCACCGGGGCGGCCAGGGCCTGCACGGCCTCCTCGGGGCCGCTGCGCCGCGCGTGCCACCAGCCGGCCAGCATCAGCACCGCGAACAGCGCGAGCCCGTAGGTGGACCAGACCGAGATCGCGGTGTCCAGCCAGCCGGGGGTGCGGTGCGCCAGATCCACCACCGCGATGTACGCGGAGCCGTCGATCCCCGAGCCGTCGTAGGCGAGCGTCACCGGCCGGCCTCCTTCCGCCGCACGGACCGAGTGCGCAGCAGCTCGGCTGCCAGCGGCAGCAGGGACACCACCACGATCAGGGCGATGAGCGGAAGCAGATAGCGGTCGACGTTCGGGATGGACGACCCCAGCGCGAATCCGGCGATCACCAGCCCCTGGGTCCACAGCAGCCCGCCGGCCGTCTGCCACACCGCGAAGGTGCGCGGCGGCACGCCGAGCGCCCCCGCCATCGGGTTCAGCACCGTGCGCACCACCGGCACGAACCGGGCCAGCACCACCGCCCGCGCGTGTCCGTAGCGGTCCAGCAGCTCCCCGGCCCGGTCGGCGCCTGCCCGCAGCCGGGGCGAGCGGCCCCGGGCCAGCAGCGCGCCGCCCGCCCGCCGGCCGAGCAGATAGCCGCACTGGGCGCCGAGGAGCGCACCGGCGGCGGATGCGACCATGACCCCGGGCAGTGAGAGCCTGAGCCCGCTCGACGTACCGGCGGTGCACAGCAGCCCCGCGGTGAAGAGCAGTGAGTCCCCGGGGAGGAAGAAGCCGATCAGCAGCCCGGTCTCGGCGAACAGGACCACGGCGATGCCGAGCACCCCGAATGCGGACAGCAGGGACTGGGCGTCCAGGATGTTCACCGCGAGGGGTGGGCCTGCGGACAGGTCGAGGGTCACGGGCGCGGTCCCTTCGGCGGGCGTACGGAACAGAGCGGGCGTACGGAACGGAACGGCAGGGAAACGGGGCGGGGCCCTCGGGCCTCGCGACGACTACAATCCAGTAGACGGTCTACGACACTGTAGACGAAGAGGGGAGAGACGGCATGCCGATGGCCGAGAAGCAGCCCGAACGCAGACCCGCGGGTGAACTGGAAGCCACCGTGATGGCCGCGCTCTGGGCCGCTTCGGGGCCGCAGAGCCCCGGTCAGGTGCAGCGAGGCTTGGAGACCTCCCTGGCTCGTACGACGGTGACCACGATCCTGACGCGGCTGTACGAAAAGGGCGTCATCGGCCGGGAGCGGTCCGGGCGCGGCTTTGCCTACTTCCCCCTGCAGGACTCCCACGGGCTGACCGCCCGGCGCATGCACCAGGAGCTCGACCGCGACGAAGCGCGCGAGGTCGCCCTGGCACGCTTCGTCGACCAGCTCAGCGATGACGACGAGCGCCTGCTCAGGGAGCTCCTCGAAGGGGGTGATCAATGATCGCCCCGCTGCTGGTCGCGCCGTTGGTCCCGCTGCTCGTGCCCTTCGCCGTGCCGCCCCTCGCCCGGCGCGCCGTCGCCCGGCTGACCCCTGCCGCCGCGCTGTGGTGCCTGACCGCGACCACGGTGGTGCTGGCCGTGTGCTCACTGGCCGCGCTCGGCACCCTCACGCTGTACGGCCTGCTGGCTCTCCCGCCGTTCGCCTCGTTCGGAGAGCTGATCCATCCGCTCGGCGCCGCGCCCGGTCTGTTTCCGCTCGCCGCGGCCGCCACCGGGGCGCTGGCCGTGTGTGCCTGGGCGCTGCCGCGCTCGGCGCTGCGCCAGCTCGGTGAGTACCACGAGGCCAAGGAGGCGGCAGACGCCCAGCCCACGGCCGGCGACCTCTGCGTGATCGACAGCCCTGACCCTGACGCTTACGCCCTGCCCGGCAGCCCGGGCCGGATCGTGGTGACCACCTCCATGCTCCGCAGCCTGAGCCCGGCCGAGCGCGAGGCGCTGTTCGCCCATGAGCGGGCCCACCTCAGCGCCCGCCACCACTACCACCTCGCCGCCGTCGGGCTCGCCGCGCACTGCCACCCCGGGCTGCGCCCGGCCGGTGCCGCCGTGCGGCTCGCCGCGGAGCGAGCCGCCGACGAGGCCGCGGCAGCCGCCACCGGCGACCGGCAGCTCACGGCCCGGGCCATCGGCCGTGCGGCCCTCGCCACCCGCTCCGCCCAGCGCCGCCCCACCGTCGCCCCGGCCGCCACCTCCGGGCCGGTGCCGCAGCGGGTGGCGGCGCTACTGCGGCCACCGCTGCCGGGGGTCCGCGGCAGGTATCCCGCGGCGGTGGCCGCGGGCGTGCTCCTCGCGCTCTCCGCCTGCCTCTCGCTCGCCGGAGCGGGGGCCGGAGCGCTCACCCTCCACCAGAACGTCGAGATCGCCCAAGGAGAGAGACCGGGCGGGTGAGTCGGAGCGCTGTGCTACGGCGGTCAGGATGCGTTCAGGTGTTCGGTGCCACCGTCGCTGTCCATGACCTATGAAACGTCTGAGACTGCCGCTCCGGCGCGGCAACGGCTGCGCTGGAACAAGGTGCCCGAGGTCACCGTCTACTTCTGGACCATCAAGGTGCTGTGCACAACGGTCGGGGAGACCGCGGCCGATCTGCTGAACGACAAGGCGGGCCTCGGCCTGACCGGTGTGTCGGCGCTGATGAGCGCGTTGCTGGCGGTGGTGCTGGTGGTGCAGTTCCGTACGAGTGCGTACCGAGCGGCTGTGTACTGGCTCGCGGTGGCTCTGATCAGCGTCGTCGGCACGCTGATCAGTGACAACCTCACGGACAACGTGGGCGTGCCGCTGCAGACGAGCACCACGGTCTTCGCGATCCTCCTCGTGGTCGTGTTCGCCGTCTGGTACCGCCGGGAGCGGACGCTGTCCATCCACCACATCGACACCACGAGCCGCGAGTCCTTCTACTGGCTCGCGGTTCTGTTCACCTTCGCCCTCGGCACCGCCGCCGGTGACCTGGTCTCCGAGCGCATGGACCTCGGCTACTGGCTGTCCGCCGTCCTGTTCGCGGCGGCCATCGCCGCGGTGGCCATCGCGCATTTCGCACTCGGTCTCGACGCGGTGTGGAGCTTCTGGATCGCCTACATCCTCACCCGGCCGCTCGGCGCCTCGATCGGCGACTACCTCTCCCAGCCGACGGGGGACGGCGGCCTGGGCCTGGGCACCGTGATCACCAGCGCGCTGTTCCTGGCGGTCATCCTCGGTCTGGTCGGGTACCTGGGCGTGACGCGCAAGGACGTCACCGAATCGGAGCGAGCCTCGCGTCACGTGGCCTGACCTGCCGAACGGCACACGTTCAGGATGCGTACAGGCTCTCTGTGCCACGGTCGGAGAGGTCGGCCGCCGTCGGCGGTTGCTCATCCCTCAGGGCGCTGGTCCCGGTCCCGGGGCCGGCGCCCTGTCGTTCGACCGGACAGGAGAAGTTGTGTTGGGGAAAACAGCGGTCCTCACCGACCTCGACGTGGCGAGCACGCCGGGTACGACCAAGTCGGTGATGAAGAAGCTGCCTGAGGTCACGCTGGCCTTCTGGATCATGAAGATCGCCGCGACGACCTTGGGCGAGACGGCGGGCGACCTCTTCTCGCAGACCCTGAAGCTGGGCTACTTCCTCACCACGATCGTGCTGTTCCTGATCTTCGTGGTGACCCTGGTGGTCCAGCTGCGATCCAGCCGCTACAACCCGTTCTTCTACTGGACGGTGATCCTGTCGACCAGCATGGCCGGCACCACGATGTCCGACTTCATGAACCGCGACGCCAGCGCGAAGTACCTCTCGAACGGCGCGGCGAAACTGGGCTGGGGACCGCAGGGCCTCGGCCTCGGCTACCCCGCCGGAGCGGCGATCCTGATCTCGATCCTCCTGGCGATCTTCCTCGCCTGGAAGCTGAGCGGGATGACCTTCCAGATCCGCGACATCGTCACCTTCAGGGGCGAGGCCCTGTTCTGGTCGGCCATCCTCGTCTCGAACACCCTCGGCACGTCCATGGGCGACTTCCTGTCCGACAGCTCCGGCCTCGGCTACGCCGGTGGCGCACTGCTGGTGACCGGGGTGCTCGCCCTGCTTGTGGCGCTGATGAAAGTGCCCGCGGTGTCGAACGTGCTGCTTTTCTGGATCGCCTTCGTCCTCACCCGCCCGCTGGGCGCCACCGCGGGCGACTTCCTCACCAAGCCGGTCGCCAAGGGCGGCCTGGATCTCGGTACCGCGGGCTCGTCCGCCGTCCTGCTCGCCGTCCTGTTCGGCCTGATGGCCTATGCCCAGGTGCGGGAGCGCAGGACCGCCGACGCACCGGTGACGGAAGAGCGCAAGCCGGTCACCCGGCAGGGAGGCTGACCGTGAACCTGGCGCCGGGCGAGTGTCCGGGGTCGTAGGAGACCTCACCGCCGACGGCGCGGGCCAGGCGGCGCGCGAGTGGCAGCCCCAGACCCGCGCCGTCGTGCCCGTCGCCGGAGTCGGCGCGCCGACCGGGCTGGAACAGCTCGGCCACGAACGCCTCCGGCACACCAGGGCCGTCGTCGACGACATCGATCCGCACGGCGCCGGGGACCTTGCACGCGGACACGGTCACCCGGGAGCGGGCGTAGCGGATGGCGTTGGCGAGCAGGGGGCTGAGGATGCGCTCGAGGAGAGCGGGGGCGACCCCCGCCTCCAATACCCCCGCCTCCAATACCGAGGCTCCCGCCGCTGTCGCGATCTTCACCTGATCAGGTGTGTCGAGGTGCTGGAGCAGGCGGTCCAAGACGGGCACGACGTCGGTTGATCCGGGTGCCGTCGCCGGGTCCAGGGTGTTCTCGCGGGCGTCGTTCAGGAGGGTGTCGCAGATTGTGCGCATGGATTGGGCGGCCTCGGCGATCGCCCCTTGGACGGCGCGGGTCTCGGCGTCTGTGCGGGGGCGGGCCCGCCACCAGTCGAGTTCCATGACGATCCGGGTGAGCGGCGTGCGCAGTTCGTGGGACAGCTCTCCCGTCAGCTGCTGTTCATGGCGCAGTACGGTCCGTATGCGGTCCAGAAGCTCGTCCAGTGAGATACCCAGACGGGCGAGTTCGACCGGCTGATCCTCCGCGCCGAAGCGCTCGTCGGAGCCCACAGCGCTCCACTGAGTGGCCTGCTCGGTCATCGTCCGCACCGGGCGCAGTGCCCGGCCGACGGACAGCCGGGTGAGTACGTATGTGCAGCCGAGCATCACGGCGTCCAGAATGAGTGACCCCAGCAGCAGGGTGTCGGCCGAACTGCGGTAGGGAGCCAGGTCCAGGGCGGTGACGACGGTGGCGGTGGCATGGCGGCCGGCGATGGGCTGGGAGCACAGCCGGGCGGGCCGGTGATCGTGGACGGTTACACAGGCACGCTTCTGCCGCGCGGCCAGCCGGTCGACGTCCTGGGTCAGCGGACTGTCGGCCGTGGCGGACGGCGGCTTCTCCAAGAGACGGGTTCCGGCGTAGATCCACACGTTCGCGTCAAGGACACGGTCGTTGACGGTCTCCAGGACTCGTACCCGGGGGCCGCTGGTGTCGATGGTCGTGGCCACCGCTGCCACCCGATTGCGCAGTTCGTCATCCGCCTGATGCTGCAGGTGCCGGTCCATCACAGCGTTGAACACCACGGTCAGGATCGTCATCAGCAGAGCGGCGGTGGTCAGTGCCACGAGGGAGAGGCGGCCGCGCAGGGTGCGCGGCGCAAGGCCACGGAGCACACGGAGCACACGGCAGGCACGGAAAGCCCGGAAGGCACGGTTCATGACAGGCGGTGTCCGACGCCCCGCGCCGTATCGATCGTCAGGCTGCTGCCCGTCTCACGCAGCTTGCGGCGCAGTCGGCTCAGATACTGGTCCAGGGTGTTGTCACTGACCTGCGCGCCCTCCGGCCAGCCGGCCCGCACCAGGTCGCGGCGGCGTACGAGCGTCCCGTCCGCGGCGACAAGCGTGGCCAGCAGCCGGAACTCCGTGGGGGAGAGGCCCACGCGGACACCGTGCACGGTCACGCCGTGATCCACCGCGTCGAGGGCCAGATCACCGGTTGTGGCGATGGAGCGGGGGGCGGTTCGTCTGAGCGCGGCGCGCAGCCGGGCGGCCAGTTCGGCGAGATGGAAGGGTTTGGGCAAGTAGTCGTCGCCCCCGGCGGAGAAGCCGGACAGCCGGTCGGTGAGCTGGTGTCGGGCGGTCAGGAAGATCACGGGGGCGAGAAAGCCGTTGGCACGCATCGCCTGGCATACGTCCCTTCCGTCCGCGTCGGGCAGGCCGACGTCCAGGACGGCCGCCGCGAGGTCGGCGGTGGCCAGCCGCAGGGCGGTCGCGCCGTCGGCGGCCGGGACGGGTTCGAAGTTCTCCTCGTACAGTCCCCGGCGCAGCACGTCCCGCAGGGCGTGATCGTCCTCAACAATCAGGATCTTGGGGCGCATCATCCTCCGTCGGCCCACCGGCTCCGGTCGATCGTCTACGCAACTGTAGACGAACGGCGGCCGGGTCGGCGGGGCGTGGCAGTGGCGTGCCGTCGACGTACAGGTCGACGTGTTCGTTGTAGAACGCGACCAGCCCCGCGATGCGGTTGACGTGGGGCGTGGGGAAGTCGTAGGCCCAGGCGATGTCCTCGTGGGTGGAGGAGTCGCTGTCGAATGACCAGTAGCCGCTCGTCGTCCCCTTGTACGGGCAACTGGTCACCGTGTCGGTGGGGCGCAGCCGGGGCCAGGTGAGGTGTGTGCGGTCGAGGTAGTAGCGGGTCGGCAGGCCGGTCTCGAACAGCTTTACGCAGTGCGGCGCGTCGGCCAGCACGACGCCGTCGAGTTCGACGCGGACGCTGCTGGAGGAGCGCAGCGCGTCCACCCGGGAGTAGGGGCTTCTCGGGTGGACGAAGACCTGTTCGTCCTCCTCGAACCAGGACTCCAGGGCCTTCCACTCGAAACGGGCGGTGCCGAGCAGGGGCTCGGGGGCGCCGTCGGTCCAGAGCCATGCGGCGCCTTGGCGGACCTCGGATCCGACCTGTAGGGAGTGGCGCCGCGCGGGGCCGGGGGCCAGGGGTTCGGTGTGGTGGTCATCGGTCAGGACACCCTCGGCCATGTCCTCGATCGGGATGCTGAATTGGGGATACGCGGGCCACTCCCATACGTACAGGGCGCGCCGGGTGTCGAAGACGACGTGGCCGCCGATCAGCCCCCGGATGCGTCGCGGTACGGGCTCGACGTGGCCGACCGGGACGATCAGGCTCGGGTATCGCACGCTCTCGGTCGCCATCGGTGGTCGCCTCGACTCGCGTCCCTTGGCATGGTCGCGTGGCATGTCCGCGCCCTCCCTGGCCTGGGGCTATCGCATTTTGTCTGGAATGTTACCGGCTGTGGGGTGATGGCACCTCGGCCGGACCCCCGGAGCGGGCTTGCTGCGGGGAGCCGTTTAGGGTGGCGTGTGCTCGTCAAAGCCTGATCGGCTGTTTTCCCACGGGGGTAGTACATGCATCGCCGTTCCGCACGCCTTGTCGCCGTCGCCGCGGTCGGGTTGTTGGCCCTGACCGGCTGCGGGAAGAAGGACAGGCACAGCAACGGAAGCGACGGGCTCGGGGGTGGCGGCTTCATCTCCGGTGGCGGCAGTGGCGGCGCGTCGTCCGGCGCCAGCGGGGTTCCGACCGATCTGCCCACGGACCTGCCGACCGACCTGCCCTCGGGTGTCCCCTCGTCCGCGCCGTCGTACGGGACCCCGTCGGACTCACCCTCCGTGCCGAGTACTTACGACCCGGAAGGGCTCGACGAGACCGACGGCAGCAACTGCAACTACGACCCGTCGACCCAGCAGCTCAAGTACGACGTCACCATCACCAACGCGGACATGACGCGGGGCTACAGCTACAGCGTCGCGGTGAGCTGGAACGATCCGTCGGGCGGCCTCATCGGGTACCGGCACAAATACATCACGGTGCTCGCGAACTCCACCAAGACCGTCACCATGGCGGACACCACCAGCTACAGCAAGCGGACGTCCATCACCTGTCAGATCACCGCGGCGGACAAGACCCCGGCGTCCTGAGTCTCGCCGCGCCAAGTTCCTGAGGTATATGACGCCAGGTGTCATATACCTCGCCGAGGATGCAGCCATCAGGCCGTTGAACGACGCGGCCGCTACGGAAGGACATGGCTGTGACCGCGACCGACACCAAGCGGATCGCCGAGGGCTACGCCAAGGCGTGGACCAGCGGGGATGTCGAGACCGCACTGGGTTTCCTGAAGGAGGACGTCGTCTGCGACGCGCCTCCCGGCCGGATCGAGGGTGTTGCGGCGTACCGTCCGTTCACCCAGAAGTTCGTCGACGTCCTGACCAGGGCGACCGTGACGAAGGTGCTCGCCGATGAGGAGAGCGCCGCGATCGTCTACAGCTTCGACACTCAGTGGATCAAGGACTTCCGCTGCGCGGAGTACATGACGATCGAGGACGGCAAGATCAAGCACATCACCACGATCTTCGACCGTCTCCCGGCGGCCGAGGCGGCGAAGGCGGCCGAGGCGGCCCAGGCAGCCAAGAACGCTCAGGGCTGATCACGCCCAGGCATTATCAAGGTCGTCCCACTGCACAGCGAAGGCGGCCAACGTGTCCGAAGAGCATCAGGAAACCGTCCGGGCCCACTTGATGAGCCGGCCCACGCCGCTGGAGCCCGCGCCGCGGCTGGCGCGGGCGGTCGGGTTGGAGCCGGGTGACCTGTGGGTCAAGCGTGACGATCTGATCGGTCTGGGTGGCGGCGGCAACAAGGTCCGCAAGCTGGAGTGGACCGCCGGCGCCGCCCGTGCCGAGGGTGCGACCACCCTGGTGACCAGCGGTGCCGCGCAGAGCAACCACGCCCGGCTGACGGCCGCGGCCGGTGCGCGGCTGGGCATGGACGTGGTGCTGGTGCTGGCCGGGGCGCCGAGTGAGGGGATGACCGGCAATATCGCGCTCGACGGTCTGTTCGGCGCACGCGTTGTATGGGCCGGGCAGGTGGGCGAGGCGGAGCTGGAGGCCGTCGTGGCTGCGGTGGCCGAGGAACTGCGCGGGCAGGGGGCCCGGCCGGCGGTGATTCCCTTCGGCGGCTCCAGCGTGCTGGGCGCCCAGGGCTATGTCGAGGCGGGGCGGGAGCTGCTGGAACAGGTTCCCGATCTGTCCACGGTCGTCGTGGCCCTCGGCTCGGGCGGCACCATGGCCGGGCTTGTGCACTCCCTGGGCGCCGAACGGGTGCTGGGGGTGCACTGCGGGGCCGTCGCCGACCCCGAACAGACCGTCAGCCACCTGGTCGGCGGTCTGATCGGTGGACTGACCGGCGGCGGCCCCGCTGCCGCGCCCCTGCGGCTGCGTCTCGACCAGGTCGGGCCCGGCTACTCCACGCTCACCGAGCCGGTCATGGACGCCCTCACCACCGCCGCCCGCACCGAGGGCATCGTCCTGGACCCCATCTACACCGGCCGCGCCCTGGCCGGTCTCATCGCGGCCGTCCGCGACGGCCAGGTGCGCCCCGGCCGGCGTACGGTGTTCCTGCACACCGGCGGGTTGCCCGGCCTGTTCGGGCATGCCGAGACGCTGGCGCGGGCCCGTTCCGCCGTGGCCGACACGGCCGTGCGGTGGCCCCGTACCTGAGAGCCGTCGTTCTGGCAGCCGTTGTTCCGAGAGCCGTTGTTCTGACGGCCCCGGGGCTGTCAGGCGCTCTGCTTCGCTCAGGCCGCGGTCGCTTCGATGGTGACCGGGATGTTGCCGCGGGTGGCCTTCGAGTACGGGCAGACCTGGTGGGCGCCGGCGCCCAGTTCCTCGGCGGTCCGCTGATCCACGCCGCTCAGTTCGACGCGCAGAACGGCGCTGAGGCCGAACTCGTCCGCGTCGTCGTGGCGCAGTGTGACGGCCGCGGTGACCGCCACGCCCTTCAGGCCGGTCTTCCGCTCCGCAGCGACTCTCCTGACCGCCCCCATGAAACAGGCCGCCCACCCCGCGGCGAACAGCTGCTCGGGGTTGGTGGCGCCGCCGGCGCCGCCCAGTTCCTTCGGGATGGCGAGCGTGGTGTCGAGGAGGCCGTCGTCGGCCGCGACGCGGCCTCCGTTGCGCCCCTCTCCGGTCGCCGTGACAACGGCGGTGTATGTGGCAGCCATGGAGATTCCCTCTTCTCGTTACCGTCACCTGTTTGGGTGGTGACGATATTGGCGGCCGCGTGCGTCACCTGTCAAGGGGGTGACGAATGTCAGGGGCGGATCGAGAGTGCGTGACGGAACACCTCGCGCGGGTCCCAGCGCGCCTTGGCCGCGCGCAGGCGCGGGTGGTTGTCCTTGTAGTAGAGGGTCTGCCAGGCCGTGCCCGAGGTGTTCCAGTGCGGGTCGGCGAGGTCGGTGTCCGGGTAGTTGATGAACGCGCCGTCGGCGGCCTCGCCGGGTACGGGGACGCCGCCGCTGTCGGCGAACAGGTCCCGGTAGCACTCGCGGATCCAGGTCAGATAGTCAGGCCCCTGATCGGGCTCGGCCCAGGACGCGAGGCAGGAGAGCTTGATGACGGAGTCGCGGTGCGGCATGGCCGTATCGGCGGCGGACAGGGCGTTGACGGCGCCCCCGTAGGTGTTGAGGACGACGCTCCCGGCGACCACATCGGTGTCCGCGCGGATGAGGTGGCGGTGTACGACGGCGAGCTGGGCATCCGTCAGGCGGCGCCGCAGGAAAGCCGACTTGATCTTGATGTGCCAGTCGCCCACCGCCTCTCCCGAACCGTTCAGCGCGGCGGTGAGCCAGGGCAGCCGCTGGACCTTCAGGTTGCCCGGCCGGGTGGTGCCCGCGCTCACCGCGCCGAGGAAGCCGTCCAGGAGCCGGCGGTCCGCGCCGGGCTCCGCGGCGACCTGGCCGAGGAGCAGATGGGCTCCGGCCGCGCGGCGGGTCAGGGCGAACTCGGCGTACAGCGCGGCGTTCTCGTCGTCGGCGGCGCCGTGCCGCTCGGCCCACCGGCCGTGGTTGCGGACCATGCGGGTGAAGCGTTCCTCGTCCATCCCCTCCCAGCTCCAGTCCGCGGTGAAGGTGAGCGCGGTCCTGGTGGGGGTGGGCAGCATCCGGGCCGGGGCCGTGTCGTCGGCGGCCTCGGGGGAGCGGAACCAGAAGCGGGTCACGACGCCGAAGTTGCCGCCTCCGCCGCCCGTATGGGCCCACCACAGCTCGCGGTTCGGGTCGTCCTCCTCCCTGGTGGCCACGACGGCGCGCACCTCGCCCGCGTGGTCCACGACGACGACCTCCACCGCGTAGAGATAGTCGCTGACGAGCCCGAACAGTCGGCACAGCGGCCCGTATCCGCCACCGGGCACATGCCCGCCCGCGCCCACCTCGGCGTGGTACCCGGCCGGTAAGGTCACGCCCCAGCCGAGGTACAGCTTCCGGTACACCTCGCCCAGAGTGGCCCCGGCCTCGACGACGAACGCCCGGCGCCGTTCGTCGAAGGAGACATCCGCCATGGGCGACATGTCGATGACGGCCTTGACATCGGGGTTGTCGACGAAGTCCTCGAAGCAGTGCCCGCCGCTGCGGACGGCGAGCCGCGCCCCGGACCGGACCGCCTCCCGTACGGTCCGTACGACGTGCTCCGTCGAGCCGACCAGGTAGACATGGTCGGGCCTGCCCCGGAAGCGGTTGCTGGCGCCCCGCGCGACCAGATGCGCGTAGCGAGGGTCGGCGGGCGACACCCGCAGCGGGCCCTCGGGCAGCCACCCCGGCGCACACGCGCCGGAGCCGGCGGCGGCACCATCCGGAGAGGTGGCGGCCGCCCGGGCCGCGGACGGGGTCAGCGCCAGCCCCGCGCCCGCCGCCGACATGGCCCGCAGGACGGTGCGCCGCGCCTGCTTGTCGTGTGAACTCATAGTCGGCTCCTGGCTGTTCGGGGGAAGTGGTGTCGTGCTCCATGCGGTGGCGCACATCCGACGGTAGGGAGATACGGCGGCCCTGAGAGGTGGGCTACACAGGGGATCCGGGGTACATCCCGCACCACTGCGCCACGGGGGTTTCCACCCCCGACTCCCCCCGCCGCGCGGGGTCACGGAGTCCCCCGGCGGCACGCGCGCCGCCGCCCACCCCCTGAGGTTGATCCGGCGTGCCGCGGAAGGTTGATGCCGGACTTCCGCTCTGGTTGCAGCGCTGACTACATCGGGTGCCGGATTCCGTGGCGTGCGAGCCTCGGTATTTTCTTGCCGTGTCGTACGACGCCGGGGACCGAAAATGCGGCCCGGCAAAACGATGCCCCCTTACCAAGGGGTGTACGTGCACGCGGAGGTTTCCAGCACGTGAGCTTTTCTCGTGTCATCGCTCGGTTGTCATCAACGTCCCAGGGGTTCACGTTCGTCTCCGGGGATTCCACTGACTTTCTCAGCTTCGCGGAGCTGAAGGCCGCCGGTGAGGACTTCGGCAGGAGGCTCGCCTCTGCGGGTTTTCGGCGAGGTGACCGCGGCATTCTGATGCTGTCCGGTCAGCGTGAGTTCATCGTCGCCTTTATCGGTATGGTGCGCGCCGGAGTCATCCCCGTACCGGTGTTCCCGCCGGCCATGCTGACCCGGATCGAGGCATACCGGGAGCGCCTGCACTCGATCCATTCCTCATGCGAGCCGCGGCACATCATCGCCGACGAGTCGCTTTTCGACATCTGCGTCGACGCGGTGGGGACCAAGCCCATCGGCTACGCGGAGCTCGCCGCTGGGGAGCGGACCGGGGAACTGGTGGAGTCGGAGGGCGGGGAACCGCTCTTCCTGCAGTACACCTCCGGCTCCACCGCCATGCCCAAGGGCGTCGTGGTCACCCACGACAACCTCTTGGAGAACGCCCGGGCCATGGACCAGGCGCTGGGGACCTCCGGCGAACGCGACCGGTTCGTCAGCTGGCTGCCGCTGTACCACGACATGGGGCTCATCGGCTGCATGCTCGGGCCGCTGGTGTACGAGGTGCCCGTCTGGTTCATCCCGCCCTACGAGTTCGCGCGCCGGCCCACCACCTGGCTGGACTGGATGTCCAAGATCTCCGCCACCTTCTCCTACGCCCCCAACTTCGCCTACGAGCTGGTCACCCGCCGGGCGACCGACAAGCAGATGGCCGGCTGGGACCTGTCCGCGTGGCGGGTGGCGGGGGTCGGCGCGGAGCCGGTCCGGCCGCGGACCATGCGGGAGTTCGCCGAGCGTTTCGCCGACGCCGGGTTCGACGCGAACGCCATCACCCCCTCCTACGGGCTGGCGGAAGGCACCCTCGGGGTGGCCTTCACCACGATCGGCGACGGGCTTCGCACGCTGTCGGTGGACCGCGCGGCCTTCGAGGAGCGGGGTGCCGTCTGCCCGGTGGACGTCGCACCTGGGGCCGAGGCGACCGGGACGCGCGAGATCGTCTCCTGCGGGCCGCTGCTCAGCGGCTGGGAGGCCCGTATCCGCGCCGCCTCCGGCGAACTCGCCGACGAGCCCGGCGAAGGGCAGATCGAAGGGCAGATCGAGATCCGCGGAGGGAGCGTCGCGCGCGGTTACTGGGGGGCGCGCGAGCTTTCCGAGGAGACCTTCCGGGACGGCTGGCTGCGCACCGGCGACCTCGGCTTTCTGCGCGACGGCGAGCTGTATGTCACCGGCCGGACGAAGGACCTGGTCATTCACCACGGCCGCAAGTACCACCCGACGGACATCGAATGGGCCGCTCTGGGGCTCCCGGCGGTCCGCCCGGACCATGTGATCGCGTTCTCCACCCCCGACGAGCGCCTGGTGGTGGTCGCCGAGCACAAGCCGGCGAGCGCGCCCCCGGACCTCGCGAAGCAGATCGCCACCCGGGTCCGCGGTTCGGTCGGGGTGACGCCCGACGACGTGGTGCTGGTGAAGCCCGGCACGCTGCCCAAGACCAGCAGCGGCAAACTGCGGCGCGCCGCCTGCCGCGACGCGTATTCCCAGGGCGCGTATTCCCACAACGGCCCCGCGGGCCATGGAGGAGCCAAGTGACGACCGCCGATCTGACGGAAGAAGAAGCGCTCAGCATCGTCGCCAAGGCCGCGGCGCAGGTGGACGCCCGGCTGGCCGAGCGTACGTTCACGCTGGCGGACGACATCGGGGAGATCGGCCTCGACTCGGTGGCCACCCTCGAGCTGATCGTCTCCATCGAGGACCAGACCGGGCTCAGCTTCGACGACGACGTGCTGTTCGGGGTCAGCACCGTCGGCGATGTCGTCGAACTGATCCGGGGCGGTAAGCCCGCGGTCCGGGAGGGCTGAGCCGTGGACCTCCTTCCCGAGGAGACGCTGTACCGGCAGTACATGGAGTTCTTCGAACTCGCCGAGCGCCGCCGCCGCTGGAGTGTCTTCGACGATATTCCGTGGGACAAATGGCAGGAGCAGAGCCGGGACGAGAGCCTGGCCCAGTGCGCGGAGACGTTCCTGGGCGTCGAGATGTATCTGCCGGACTACGTGGCCGAAGGGCTCAATGTCGTACGGGAATCCTTCGGGCAGGCGTGGTTCCAGGTCAACTGGGGCTACGAGGAGTCCAAGCACGCGCTCGCCCTGAAGGAATTCCTGCTGCGCACCGGACAGCGCACCGACGAGCAGATCCGGGAATTCGAGAAGAGAGTGCTGAGCCGGCGGTGGACGATGCCGTTCTCCACGCCGCGCAGAATGTTCGTGTACGGCGCCATCCAGGAGAAGACGACCTGGATGAGCTATCGGCAGCAGCTGAACCGGGCCCGTGACCTCGGCGATCCGGTGATGGCCGAGATTTGCCGCTACATCGCGCGGGACGAGGCCGCGCACGCGGATTTCTACCGGCGCACGCTCCAGGCATGCCTTCAGGAGGACCACGAGGGCACGCTCAAGGACATCGCGCATGTGGTCAAGGAATTCAAGATGCCGGCCTACGACCTGCTGCCCGACTACGACAAGCGGCTGGCCGTGATGCAGGTCATCGGCATCGACCGCGAGGTGTTCTTCCGCGACGTCCTCATGCCGACGCTCAAGAAGGTCGGCGTCAGCCGCCGCGATCTGGTCAGGGCCCGGGGACAACTGCGCCAAGAAGACGGGGAACGCCGGGACGGCCGGGACCAAGGAGAGGACGCGTGATGGCAGAGCAGTCGACCCGGGTGACGGATGACGAGGTCATGAAGGTGATCCTGGACCACCTGGTGGTCCGCGGGGTGTCCGCCGAGCGCATCGTGCGCGGCGCGACCTGGAAGGCCGACCTCGGCATCGACTCGCTCGACATCCTCACCCTCACCCAGGAGCTCGAGGACACCTTCCACGTGAAGATCGGCGAAGAGGACGCCATCGACCTCCGCACCGTAGGGGACGCCATCGACTACATCGTGCGCGTGTCCGGCGGCGGTGCCCAGACCGAGGGCGAGGGGGCCCACGATGCCTGAGTACACGGCGAGTTGGCTCAAGGACCTGCAGTCGTCGGAGTTCGTCACCGCGTACCACCGCGGCGTCGCCAACGGAAACCTGCCGTTCTTCCGTAACGCGGAATCCCTGCTCGACCCGGTCGTCACCATGGAGGGGACACCGCGGCTGATGCTGGGGTCGCCCAACTACCTGGGCCTGGCCAGCCATCCCCGTGTGCTGGCCGGCGCCAAGGCCGCGGTGGACCGCTACGGCACCTCGCTCACCGGCTCCCGGATCCTCAACGGCACCACGGCCCTGCACCGGGAGATGGAGGAGGAGCTGGCGGACTGGCTGGGCGTCGAGTCCACCCTGCTGTTCACCACCGGCTTCCAGACCAACATCGGCACCATCAGCGCCCTGGTGGGCGTGGGCGACACCGTGGTGTCCGACTCCTTCGCACACGCCTCGATGCTGGACGGGGCCGGGCTCTCCCGGGCCAAGCTGCGCGGCTTCCGGCACAACCGGATGGATCTGTTCGCCGACAGTGTCCGCCGGGCCAAGGCCGACGGCGGCCGGATCCTGGTCATCCTCGACGGCCTGTACTCGATGGAGGGGGACCTGCCGCCGCTGGACGAGATGCTGGACATCTGCCGCGAGAACGACGCGGCGGTGATGCTGGACGAGGCGCACTCCCTCGGCGTGCTCGGCGAGCACGGCACCGGCGCGGCCGAGGTCTTCGGCGTCCAGGACCAGATCGACATCCGGATGGGCGCCCTGTCCAAGGCGCTGGCCGGCGTCGGCGGGTTCATCGCCGGCAGCCGCGAGCTGATCGACTACCTGCAGATCACCGCGCGCGCCTTCGTGTTCACCACGGTCGGTGTCCCGGCGGCCCTGGGCGGTTCGCTGGAGGCCATACGTATCCGCCGCTCGCCCGAAGGCGACCAACTCGCCGAGCAGCTGCGCCGCAACTCCCGCTTCCTGCGCACCGAGCTCAAGGGCCTGGGCCTGCCGATGGGCCCCGACTCGGACCTGCCCGAGCGGACGACGCCCATCATCCCGGTCATCCTCGGCGACGACGACCTGGCCATGGAGTGGTGGCGGCAGCTGTACGACCGCGGGGTGTTCACCGGTGTGGCGCTGTACCCCGGTGTCCCGCCGACGGGCGCCATGCTGCGGATCTGCCCGATGGCCACCCACACCCAGGCCCAGCTGGAACAGGCACTCGAGGTGTTCGCCGAGGTGCAGAAGGTGATGAAGCGGAAGGCGGGCACCCCGTGACCGGTGCGTCGCCCGGCGCCGCTCCCTCACCGCTGCTGTCCTGGCTGGTCGACCCGCGCACCGACCGCGGTATGCGCTTCGCGCGGGGCTCGGGCGAGTGGGACCGCTACAGCTACGCCGATCTGGCCCATCTGGTCTCCCTGGCCAGCGCGGCCTTCCGCGCCCGGGCGCGGAAGGACCGCCCGGGCGTGGTGCTGGCCACGCCCAACAGCGTCGGCTTCGTCACCGGTTACTTCGGTGCCGTCAACGCGGGGCTCGTCCCCACGGCCATCGCGCCGCCCGCCCGCTTCGGCGGCCGCGAGGACTACGTACGCCATGTCGCCCGCGTCCTGCGGCTGACCCGCGCCTCGGCGGTGGTCGGCGACCCGGTGCATCTGTCCATACTGCGAGATGCCGCCGACGCGGCGGGCGAGGACGGCGGCGGCCCGGTGGCCGTGCTCTCCAGCGACTTCTCCACCGGCACCGAGACCGACCGGCTCAGCGCGGTCCCCGCCGCCGAGCTGGCCACCCTCCAGTTCACCTCCGGCTCGACCAGCAGCCCCCGCGGGGTGCGCATCACCTGGGCGAACATGGAGGCCAACGCCCGCGGCAACAGCCGGCTGATCGACTACGACGGCGCGCTGCGGACCGTCAGCTGGGTGCCGATGTACCACGACCTGGGGCTCGTGGGCTGTCTGATGACCATCGTGTCCCAGCAGGGCGATCTGTCCCTGATGCGCCCGGAGCAGTTCATCTACGACCCCCGGCGCTGGATCGACTGCATCGCCCGGGAGGGGATGGCGTACACCGCGGCGCCGTCCTTCGGATTCGCGTACGCGGCCCGCAGGCTCAAGCCCGAGGATCTCAAGGGCGCCGACTTCTCCACCCTGCGCTCGGCCACCCTGGGCGCGGAGCGCCACGATCCGCGCGGGCTGTGGGAGTTCACCGAGCTGTGCGAGCCGTACGGCTTCGACCCCGCCGTGTTCACGCCCTGCTACGGCATGGCCGAGATGACGCTCGGCATCACCGGACACGCGCCGGGCACCGTACCGCAGGCGGTCCACCTCGACTGGGAGTCGCTGGCCCCCGAGCAGCCGGTCAAGATCCTCGCCCGCGGCACCCTGCGGGACGCGGGCGCGGCCGACAGCCCCGCCCAGTGGCTGGTCAGCTCGGGGACCCCGATCGAGGGCGTCTCGCTGACCGCCGTGGACCCCGAGGGCCGGCCGCTGCTCGACGGCTACCTCGGCGAACTCCTGCTGTCCGGCGACAGCGTGGCCGCCGGGTACGAGCCGCCGGACGCCGAGAGCTCGTCCCGGTTCGCGGGCGGCAGCGTGTACTCCGGAGACGCCGGGTTCCTGCTGGACGGCCAGACGTATGTCATCGGCCGACTGGGCGACGCCCTGAGCGTCCGCGGCCGCAACATCTACGCCGAGGACCTGGACGCCCGGCTCGGCGACACCCCCGGTGTGGACCGCTACCGCTGCGCCACCCTCGTCGACGCCCGCCGGATCGTGGTGCTCGCCGAACTGGAGCCGGGGGAGTGGGCCGAGCGGCTGGCCGAGGCGCTGTCCCTCTACATCGGCGGCGTCGTGGACGTCACCGTCTTCAGCTGCCGACGCGGCACCATCCAGCGCACCTCCAGCGGCAAGCCCCGGCGCCGCCTCATGTTGACCCAGTACTTGGACCAGGAACTGCCCGGCGAAGTGGTCGCCCACCGCCCGCAGCGCCCCGAGGAAGGATGAGTATGACCGAGCAAGCCGATTCCTCCGCCGACGAACAGCTGAAACCGGTCGACGTCATAGCGCACTCCGTGCTCCCCGTCGCCGGCCTCATGCAGCTGATCCTGGGCCACTGGGGCACCCAGGTGGTCGGCACCCTCGCCACCCTGGGCATTCCCGACTCGCTCGCGGACGGCCCGCGCAGCGCCGAGGACCTGGCCAAGCAGCACGAGGTGGACCCGCGGGCGCTGTACCGGGTGCTGCGGGCGGCGGCCACGCTGCGGGTGCTGGACCACGCCGAGGACGAGACGTTCGCGCTGACCGAGGCCGGACACTTCCTGCGCACCGACTACCCGTTCTCGATGCGCTACAACGCCATGCTGCACAGCTCGCGCTGGCACTGGGACCCGTGGTCGCTGGCCCCGGAGGCGGTGCGCAAGGGTGGCGAGGCATTCTCCGACCACCACGGCTCGCCCTACTACGCGTACATCGACAAGCACCCCGAGGAGGGCGACCTCTTCGACCGCGCGATGACGGCCATGGCCTCCCAGGCCCAGCTGCTGGCCGTATCGCTGCACGACTTCGGGCAGCACAAGGTGGTCGTGGACGTCGGCGGCGGCGCGGGCGTGGTGCTGTCCAACCTGCTGGAGACCCACGCCGATCTGCGCGGTGTGCTGTTCGACCGCGAGCGGGTGGTGGCCGGCGCCAAGGAGCTGCTGGGCGAGGCCGGGCACGCCGAGCGCGTCGACTTCGTGCCCGGGGACATGTTCGAGTCGGTGCCCGAGGGCGGCGACTGCTATCTGCTGTCGATGGTCCTCAACGACTACAACGACGACAAGGCCCGCAAGCTGCTGGAGAACTGCCGGGCCGCCATGGGCGAGGACGGCACCCTGGTCCTGTTCGACATGGTGATCCCGCGCAACGGCACCCCCTCCTTCGCCACCCTCGGCGATATCGAGTGCCTGGTCGTCAGCGGCGGTGAGCTGCGTACCGAGCCGGAGATCAAGGCTCTGCTCGCGTCCGCCGGATTCCGCCTCGAAGCCGTCCACCGCGGCTTCTCCCCTGTCTGTGCCGTCGTAGCGAAGCCGGAGTAGTTCACCATGACCGACACCCAATCGTCCGCGGCTTCGTCCGCGGCGGGCCGTCTCGGGGCGCGGGAGCGCGCGGTGCTGGAGCGGCTGCTCCCCGGGCTCGACGAGAAGCTGGCGGCCCATTCGCTGGCGGATCTCGAGAAGCGGGGCGGCCCGGCCATCCCGGCGTTCCGGGAGGCCGGCGGGGCCGGGCTGCTGGTGCCCGCCGAGCACGACGGCCTGGGCGCCGAGCCGCTGGATGCCGTCCGCGTCCAGCGGGCGCTGGCCATGCGCTCGCCCTCGCTGGCGGTCGCCGCGATGATGCACCAGCTCTCGCTGGCCACCTTCACCGAGTATCTGACCGAGCACTGCGCCCCCGACGCCTTCGAGTGGATCCTGCTCAAGTCGATCGCGGGGGAGAAGCAACTGGTCGCCTCGGCCTCCGCCGAGGCCAAGCGCGGCGCCAGCATGCTGGCGCCGACCATGCGCGCCCGCCGGGACGGTACGAACTTCATCATCAGCGGCAGCAAGAAGCCGTGCAGCCTGTCCGCGTCGATGGACTGGTTCACCGCCAGCGTGCTGGTGGAGGGCGACGAGAAGTACGACGGCCATCTGGCCATGGCCCTGGTGCCCGCCGCGACCGAGGGCCTGGTGCTGCGCCCGTTCTGGGAGAGCGAGGTGCTGGCCGGCGCCGAGAGCGACGAGGTCGTCCTGGAGGACGTGGTCCTGGACGAGTCGCTGATGGTCTTCACCGACCAGCGCCCCGGCACCCAGATGGACACCCTCCAGGTCCGCGGCTGGACCTGGTTCGAGCTGCTGGCCGCGGCCTCTTACGTGGGGGTGGCGAGCACGCTCGTGGAGAAGGCGATGGCGTCCCCGCGGGTCTCGCGCGCCGAGGTGGGCGCCCTGCTGGTGAAGCTGGAGAGCTCCATGGGCGCCGTGGAGAACGTGGCGCGGGACATGACCGCGTCCATCGAGGACCCGGGCGACCAGCTGGCCCGCTCGCTGCTGGCCCGCTTCCAGGTCCAGGAGTCGGTGATGGAGGTGTCCACGGCCGCCAGCGAGCTGGCGGGCGGTATCTCCTTCATCCGCGACACCGAGGTCGGCTATCTGCTGCAGGCCACGCGCGCGCTGGCGTTCCACCCGCCGGCACGGGCCAAGGCGCTGCCCGCACTGGCCGGTTACTTCCTGGGCGAGGACCTGGACACCACGGTCTACTGATCGCCGACAGGGATACGCCGAGCGCAGGGAAGCCGGGGAGAGGCCACGTGACGGAGCGGTTCGTAGCGTTCATAGGCCGGGTGCGATGGCCGTTGCTGGCGGTGTGGGGCGCGCTGCTGGTGATCAGCGGGCTGCTCGCGCTGTCGCTGCCGGACAAGCTGAGCGGCGGCGGCTGGTATGTCCCCGGCTCACAGTCCACCTGGGTGGCCGAGCAGCAGAAGGAGGGGTTCACCGGCCGCGGCCGGACGAGCGTCACCGTGGTCGTCCACGACAAGCGCCACGCCACCGGCACGGACGCCTTCGAGCGTCGGGTACGCCAGGCCATGGCCGACATCGAGGGCGACAAACGGCTCAAGGCCGCCTCGCACTACGGGTGGACCACCCTCCAGGGCGCGCCCAAGAACGCGTTCGTCGGCCGGGACGGCCACACCGCGATCGAGATGTTCGGCCTCGATGTGGACGACGGCACCGCCCGGCGGATCCTCCCCGACATCCAGCGGGAGTTCGACAAGCGGTACGAGGCGCGGGGCCTGACCGTCGGCATGGTGGGCACGGCCCCGTTCTTCGGCGAGATCAACGTCCTGAGTGAAGAGGGCCTGGTCAAGGCGGAGATCATCGTGATGCCGCTGATCACCCTCATCCTGCTGCTGCTGTTCCGCAGCGTGGTCTCCGCGGTGGTCGCCATGATCACCGCGGGCACGGCGGCGGTCGTCACCTTCGCGATCCTGTCCGTGCTCGCCGACTCCTACGACCTGTCGGTGTTCGTCCAGAACACCGCGACCATGCTGGGGCTCGGCGTCGGCATCGACTACTCGATGTTCATGATCCGCCGCTTCCGGGACGAACTCGAAGGCGGCGAGCCGGTACCGCGCGCCCTGCGGATCGCGCTCGCCACCTCCGGGGAGACCGTGGTCGCCTCCGGCGTGACCGTCATCGTGTCCATGGCCACGCTGGCCTTCGTCAACCTCCCGGTCATCCAGTCGATCGCGCTGGGCGCCGCGCTGGTCGTCGCGGTGTCGGTGCTCACCAGCGTCCTGCTGCTGCCGGTGCTGCTGTACGCGGTCGGCCCCCGGATCGGGCGCTGGGACCTGTTCGCCAAGCTCCGCCCGGCGAGCGCCACCGCCGACCCCCGCGAGCGCGGCTGGTACCGCTTCGCCCACTGGGTGCTGCGCCGGCCGGTGCTCTCCCTGCTGGCGGGCAGCGCCCTGCTGGCGGTGGGCGCCGTCCCGGCCCTGGCCCTGGACACCTTCACCCCGGACGCCAAGATCACCCCCACCTCCTCGACCGTGCGCCAGTCCTACGACCGGGTGGAGGAGCAGTTCGGGCCGGGCGACGCCTCCCCGATGGTGGTGCTGATCCGCTCCGACACCCCGCTGCGCGGCGAGGGCGGGCGGATCGCCGAGCTACGGGACGAACTGGCCGGCCTGGGGCACGTCCGGCGGGTGGACTCCGCGCTCGACGCCCTGGAACAGGCGGCTCCGGGGCGTCCGTTCGACGCGCTCGAACCCGCCGTACGCGACCGGCTGCCGCACCCCGTCCGCGCCTCGGTGGGGTACTTCGTCTCCGAGGACCGCACCAAGTTCATCGCCCAGGTGATCCCCGAGGAGCACGCGTCCTCGTCCGAGACGCGCGGGCTGCTCGCGGACGTCCGGCGGGTGGCGGCGCGGGCCGACGGCGACGGGCTGCGTATCGAGATCGGCGGGCAGACCGCCGAGGGCGTGGACGCCAACGAGGTGATCTCCGACGGACTGCCCACGGTCGTCGGGGTGATGCTGCTCGCGATCTTCGTCATCCTGATGCTGTCGTTCCGCTCGGTGCTGCTGCCGCTGAAGGCCATCTTGGTCAATGTGTTCTCGGTGTCCGTGGCGTTCGGCATGCTGGCCCTCGCCTTCAAGGAGGACAGCCCGGTGGCGGAGGCGCTGGGCTTTGACGCGTCCGGCCGGGTCACCAACTTCGTCCCCGTGCTCCTGCTCGCCCTGCTGTTCAGCCTGTCCACCGACTACGAGGTGTTCGTGCTGGGCCGGGTGCGCGAGTACTACAAGGCGGGGCTCGGCAACACCGAGAGCGTGGCGCTCGGCATCTCCGCCACGGGCCCGCTGATCACCGGGGCGGCGGTGCTGATGGTGGCGGTGTTCGGCGGCTTCACCCTCTCCGGGATCCAGCCCATCGGCGAGCTGGGCTTCGGCATGGCGGTGGCGATCGCCGTGGACGCCACGCTGGTGCGGATGTTCGTCGTACCGGCCGCCATGAAGCTCATGGGCTCGGCCAACTGGTGGTTCCCCGGCCGGGGCGGCGCCTCATCCGCAGCCACATCCGCGGCCGATAACTCAAGAACCTCAAAAACGAGGAGCACGCAAGACCATGGCAGCGAGCGACACTTGGCAGAGCTTTCCGCTGATCGAGGGCCTGAAGTCCCGCCGGGCCCGTAGATTCGGCATGGGGATGACCGTCCCCGGCGGGCCGCTGGAGTACCGCAGCAAGCACGAGCCGGTGCCGCTGACGGAGGAGGAGCAGGCGATCCTCACCTTCGCCGCCTGCGGTATCACCGGCCCCGCGCTCAACGACTGGAACTGGGAGAAGGGCAAGGGCGGCAATGTGATGGCCGGCGTCGTCGGCCGCACCGTCTCCAGCTCCGACGCGCTCCAGAGCGGGGCGATGGTGGTCATGGACGACGAGGCCACCTATCTGATCCGCCGGCCCGGCGATCTGTCCACGGCGGAGCTGAACGAGGTCAAGGAGTTCATCGCCAAGAACGACTTCGTCGGGGCGTACCGGGCCACCCGGGTCAAGATCGGGAGCGAGCGCCGCCATCCGCCGGTGGAGTCGCCGTACAACCTCACCGGCAACGAGTGGTCGCTGCACACCCCCGGGTCCACCTACTTCCTGCCGATCGAGGATCTGTCCTACCTCTACATCAACATCCTGCTGGAGTTCTTCAACGAGGAGATGGCGGTCTTCTGCCTGGACGAGCGGCGGTTCTTCCTGCCGGCCGGCATCGGCAAGTTCGGCAAGTCCAAGGGCGGCCACCTCGACGACGATCCGCGGAAGCTGAAGTCCATGCCGATGGAGTACGCCGAGCGCCTTCTGGTGGAGACGGCGTGCATCGAGATGGGCATGATGCTGCAGAACCTGGGCCTGGTCAGCCAGGCGCTGGGGCTTGGCGGCTTCCCGCACTACACCGGGCACGACGGGGGATGGTTCGAGGCGCTGGACTTCCGGATGGCCGAGATGCCGATCAGCCAGTACTTCCGGGTGCCCACGCTGGCCAAGATGGTCCTCAAACTCCGCCGCCAGGACGCGGGCTTCCCCTATCCGCTGGGCCTGGAGCGGGACGGCGAGGTGCTGCTCAAGCCGTACTGCCCGCCGTACTACGAGTCGATGGAGGCGGCGGTGCACGCCGTCGTCGAGCGCAAGTTCGGCGAGAACGGCATCTACCGCGGCGGAATCGGCCGGGGCGGCTGGCGGGAGCCGGAGAAGGTGGCGGCGGGGATCAGCGGGATCAGCCAGAAGGCGATCGACGCCACGGTGGCCTTCTGCGAGTACACGTACCAGAAGTCCGGCCGGTTCCCCTCGTATCTGCCCGCGTACCACACGCAGATGGGCTTCCAGTCCGTCCATCTCGACGTCGACTTCTACGACGAGTTCTACGACCCGTCCGTGGTGCCCGAGGTGCACCGGTCCCATATGCGGGACTGGCACGGGCGCTGACCGGGAGGCGGGCGCGCAGTGGACGAGGTCTCGATCACCATCGCCGCCCCACCCGAGCGGGTGTGGCGGCTGGTCTCCGATGTCACCGGCATGGGCCGGTTCAGCCCCGAGTGCAAGGGCGGACGCTGGGTGGCCCCGGCGTCGGGGCCTGCCCTCGGGGCCCGGTTCCGCGGCCGCAACAGGCGTGGGCTCATCTTCTGGACCACCGACTGCACGGTCGTGGAGTGCGAGGAAGGAGAGGTGTTCGCATTCGAGGTCGCGCAGTCGAAGGTGCGGTGGGGCTATCGGATCGAACCCGACGGCGGTGGCGACGGCGTCGTGCTGACCGAGTGGCGGGAACACTTCGGCCGCCCCCATCTGCTGATCCGGGCGGTCGACTCCAGCGGCCTGGTGGGGTTCCGGCGGGAGCGGCTGATGGTCGAGGGGATGCGTACGACGCTGGGCCGGATCAAGGAGGTGGCGGAGCGGAAGTGAGCCCTTTCATCCATGGGGGAGGGTGCCGCGCTGCCCCGGCGGCCGGAAACGCCGTCACCGTCACGGCCACCGGTCGTCGGCCGGTCCGCCGGGGCAGGCCCGTCATGAGGGCGGCCCTCTCAGGCGACCGACTGGGGCTGCGAGGGAACGACCAGACCGCACTCATAGCCCAGCGCCACGGCCTGGGCCCGGCTGGTGATGCCCAGTTTGGTCATCGCCCGGTTCAGATGGGTCTTCACGGTCGCCTCACTGATCCTGAGCTCCCGTGCGATGGCGGAGTTGCTACGGCCCTTGGCGACATGCCGCAGCACCTCGGTCTCCCGCATGGTCAGCATGGCCAGGGTCGACCCCGCGGTCTCGGTGGCCGTCGCGCGGTAGGTGTACGCGTCGATCAGCCGCTCCATCACGCTGGGCGAGAAGGCCATATCGCCGGTGGCGACCGCGCTGATCGAGGCGATCGTCTTCTGCGGTGAGGTGTCCTTGAGCAGGATTCCGGCGGCGCCCACGCGCAGTGCGGACTGGATCTCGTCGTCGCTGACCTCCGAGGCGGTGACGATGACGCGGGGTGGCCGGGCGGGCGTGGCCTCCACGATGTGCTGGGTGGTGGCGAGTCCCCCGAGGTGTGGAAGGGAGATGTCCATGAGAATGACGTCCGGGCTGTGCGCGGCGGCCAGGGCGCGGGCGCCGTCGCTGTCGGCGGCCTCGCCGACGGCGCGCAGCCCGGGGGCCGAGCTCAGCAGAGTTAACAGCCCAAGCCGGGCCAGGGCATGTCCATCGGCGATCAGGACCTTGATCGGCATTGCGTCCTCCCCCGTAACGATCACCTTCGAGCTCCTCTCATCCACGCCGGCACCAAAAGGTGCCCAAACGACACCGAAAGGCCCAGCTGAGCAGAGATCGGCACCCCTAAGGGCACCGGGGTGGGGTTAATTGCAACTTCCGAGCTGTTCAGAGCGGTTCCGATGATGCTGTAGTTACCATTGGTAGGCGATCGTCGCGCATGGCGGACGTCGGTCTCAAGCACATGGAGACTTCATGCCACCTTCTGCCCTATGGCCTTGCGGATGGGGGCGTGATGGTCCATGGAACGGCGGATCAGCCGTCGAGCGCGGTGCCGGCCGTCGAGTGCGGTCCTCAGCCGGTGAGCACGGTGCTCAGCCGTTGAGTGCGGCGAGGGCCGTCTTCGCGGCGGTGATCGCGCCCTTGCGTATCTCCTCGGTGCCCGCCGCCTCGTTCGTTTCGAAGTCGCCGCCGTTGTAGGTCACGGTGACCACCGCGTTGGCGTCGCGCGCGACCACGACCGCCTCGCGTATGCGCTGCTTGTCATCGGTCGTGACGTTCAGGCTCACCGACGCCTGGTCACCGAGGCCGGGCACGGCGGTGCTCGGACCGCTGCCCTGCGCCGTCCGGGCGCGCGCGGGCGCCGATGCCGATACGTCGTAGGTGATATCCAGCCAGCGGTAGTCGAATCCGCTCAGGGCGTGCCAGGAGCAGCCCGAGCGGTGGGTGGCGTCGCTCGTCTTGAGCGGGGTGCCGGCCGTCTCGGCCTCCGGCACCAGGTCCTTGACGGTGCCGGCCGGGAGGGTGCCGCAGGGCTTGGCCGGGGGCTCGGGGTAGCGCGGCGCGGCGGTGCCGTCGCCCTGCCCGTCCGACGTCGGGGCGGAGGTGGGATCCGCCGACGCGGTCGCGGTGGCCGTCGCGGAGGGGCGCGGGGAGGACGCGGAGGGCTTGGGGTGCGCGTCCGAGTCGGAGCCGGTCGTCATGGCCACGCCCGCGGCGGTGAGTACGGCGACCGGCAGCAGGCGGGCGACCAGAGTGAGCGGCAGAGAACGCACGGCGGTCTCTCTTCGGTCGTGAGCGGCGTGATGGGCGGCGCGGTGAGAGGACGACCATGCCATACGAACGGGTCTGCGAACAGCCCGGGGCAGCCCCGAGGCCCGGCCCCTGACTGGCCCTAAGGGGTGAAATCAGCACTTGATCGAATTATCGGATCAAGTGACTGGTTAAGTACGCGTAGTGACGATCTTTCGCCCGTCAGCCCCGCCCGATGAACGGCATCGCCGTCGCCATCACGGTCGCGAACTGCACGTTCGCCTCCAGTGGCAGCGACGCCATGTGCCGCACCGTACGAGCCACGTCGGCGACGTCCATCACCGGCTCGACCGCCGACTCCCCGTTCGCCTGCGGGACACCGCCGCGCATCCGCTCGGTCATCTCGGTGGCCGCGTTGCCGATGTCGATCTGCCCGCATGCGATGCCGTACGGCCGCCCGTCCAGCGACAGCGACTTGGTCAGCCCGGTCAGGGCGTGCTTGGTCGCGGTGTAGGCGACGCTCCGCGGCCGTGGGGCGTGCGCCGAGACCGAGCCGTTGTTGATGATCCGGCCGCCCTGCGGATCCTGGCCGCGCATCAGGCGGAACGCGGCCTGCGCGCACAGGAACGCGCCGGTGAGATTGACATCCACCACGGCCTGCCAGTCCTCGTGGCGCAGCTCGTCCAGCGCCACCTCCCGCGGCCCGAAGCTGCCGGCGTTGTTGAACAGCAGGTCCAGGCGTCCGAAGTGGTCCCGTACCGCCGCGAAGAGCGCGTCGATCTGCTCGGGGCGGGTCACATCGGTCGGTACGGCGATCACCGCCCCGTCCCGGCCCGCCAGTCGCTCCGTCTCCGCGAGGGCTTCTCGGCGGCGTCCGGCCAGGGCCACCGACCAGCCCGCGTCGGCGAGTTCGAGAGCCACCGCCCGGCCGATCCCGGATCCGGCGCCGGTCACCACCGCGACCTTCGACATGACATTCATGGGTCCGCAGCGTACGCGACGTCCTTTTTTTCGAGGCTCGGTTCTCCCCCAGCTACCGCTGGGAGGTGCCCCCGGCCGGGCGGCGGCATATCGCGTCAAACGTCCCATCCCGATGCGGAACTCACCCGTCCGACATCTTTATGACGTGTACAGGCTAGCGGGCGGCCGCCCGCTGGCCGTGCAATTCCTCTGACGCACCAGCCAGATGCCACGACCCGGACGCCACAGCCAGTCGCACGAGCCAGTCGCACAAGCCAGTCGCCACGAGCCAGGGGAGAGCAAAAGATGGCACACCACCCGCATCAGCAGGCCATACGAGCCGCGGCAGCGCGCCTGGGCCGCCGCCGCTTCCTCACCGTCACCGGGGCCGCCGCGGCCATCGCCTTCAGCACCAACCTGCCCAGCGCCCTCGCCACCGAGCAGACCTCGCACGCCCTGAGCGACGACCCCTTCACCCTCGGCGTGGCCTCCGGCGATCCGCTGCCGGACGCCGTCGTGCTGTGGACCAGACTCGCCCCGCGCCCGTACGAGCCGGGCAACGGACTGCCCGACGAGGGCTTCGTGTACGTGGGCTGGGAGATCGCCCACGACGAGCGCTTCAGACGGGTGGTCCGCAAGGGCAAGACCGTCGCGCACGCCGAGTTCAACTACACCGTGCACGTCGACGCCAAGGGCCTCGACGCCGACCGCGTCTACTGGTACCGCTTCCGCGCCGGCCGCTTCACCAGCCCCGCCGGCCGCACCCGCACCGCCCCCGCCACCGGCGCCCACGTCCGCGAGGGCCGCTTCGGCCTGGTCTCCTGCCAGGCGTACCACGACGGCTACTTCACCGCCTACGGCCACCTCGCGGGCGAGGACCTGGACGCCGTCTTCCACGTCGGCGACTACCAGTACGAGTACGCCGTCAACGCGGCCGGCGGCGCGCGCAACTACACCGACCGCACCCTGCCCGAACTCTTCAACACCGAGACCATCACCCTCGACCAGTACCGGCTGCGCTACGCCCTCTACAAGACCGACGAGGACCTGCAGGCCGCGCACGCCGCCTTCCCGTGGTACGTCACCTGGGACGACCACGAGACCGAGAACAACTACGCGGGCGACATCGACGAGAACGGGAACCCGCCGGAGGAGTTCCTGATCCGCCGGGCCGCCGCCTACCGCGCGTACTGGGAGAACATGCCGCTGCGCATGCCCCAGCAGCCCGACGGCCCCGATATGCGGCTCTACCGCCGCTTCCACTACGGCAGGCTCGCCCAGTTCGACATCCTCGACACCCGCCAGTACCGCTCCAACCAGGCGTACGGGGACGGCTGGCAGTACCCGGGGCCCGAGTCCGAGGACCCCTCGCGCACCCTCACCGGCGCCGCCCAGGAGCGCTGGCTGCTCGACGGCTTCCGGCGCTCCAAGGCCACCTGGAACGTGCTCCCGCAGCAGGTCACCTTCTCGCAGCGGAAGAACACCACCGCCGCCCGCTCCAAGCTCAGCATGGACTCCTGGGACGGCTACCCCGCCTCCCGCGAGCGGATCCTCGCGGGTGTCGAGGCGGCCGGGGTGGAGAACTTCGTCGTCCTCACCGGCGATGTCCACGTCCACTACGCCTTCGACATCAAGAAGGACTTCAACGACCCCACGTCCCGCACCCTGGGCGTGGAGTTCGTCGGCACCTCCATCAGCAGCGGCAAGGACGGCTCCGACAAGCCGTCCAACTGGGCCACGTACATGGCGGCCAACCCGCATATGAAGTTCTACAACGGCCGCCGGGGCTATGTGACGTTGACCCTGGACGGCGAAGCCGCCCGGGCCGACTACAAGACGATCCCCGGAGTCACCGCGCCGGGCGCGCCGCTCACCACGGCGGCGTCGTTCGTCAGCGAGGCCGGCAACCCCGGCCTCCAGGACGCCTGACGGCCGCTGCCTGAACCGGCCTGAACCAGTCGGCGAAACGTACGCCGCAGCGTCGGCCGCAGGCGGAAGACGGCACCGCCAATTCAGGCGGTGCCGTCTTCGGCCTTCCGAGTCCCCCCACCCCCGGAAGCGCCCACGTGCCGCGCGCGGCGCAGCGAAGCGCATCCACACCCGCGCATCATCGATGCGCCCACGGCGGCTACGAGAGGCCCGCGGCGGCAGACGCCGCCGCGGGCCTCATCCTGCTGCCGCTCACCCCTCGTCGGCGGCGTATCGCACACCGATCCGCTCGCGCACCGCGTCCAGCGTGCGCATCACCGCGAGCGAGCCGTCCAGCGGCACCAGCGGGGACTCCTTCTCGCCCGCCCGCAGGCACCGCATCACCTCCGCCGCCTCGTGCTGCAGACCGTGCAGACCGGCGTCCGCGTCCTGCGCCGTGAACTCCTCCGGATCCCGCCCCGGCCGGTGCAGTACGAACCGCTTCGGGTGGAAGAAGCCGCGCGGGAACTCGATCCGGCCCGCCGTCCCGGTCACCGAGGCGGTCTGCGGTGTGTCGGCGTTGAGCGAGCAGCTCAGCAGCGCCGTCGCGCCGCCGTCCCAGCCCAGCAGGATCCCGGTGTTCTCGTCCACGCCCTCCGGGGTCAGCCGCGCCCTGGCCTGGATGTCATCGGGCTCGCCCAGCAGCAGCTGCGCGAAGGACACCGGGTACACCCCGAGGTCGAGCAGCGCACCGCCGCCCTGTGCCGGGTCGTGCAGCCGGTTTCCGGCGTCGAACGGCCCGGCCAGACCGAAGTCGGCCTGCACCACCCGCACTTCGCCGATCGCGCCGTCCCGGACTAGCTCGGTCATCCGCCGGACGACCGGATTGCAGTACGTCCACATCGCCTCCATCAGGAAGGCGTTTCGGGCCCGGGCGAGATCGACCAGCTCGGCCGCCTCCCGCACATTGAGCGTGAACGCCTTCTCGCACAGCACCGCCCGCCCCGCCTCCAGGCACAGCCCGGCCGCCACGCGGTGCGCCGAATGCGGGGTGGCGACGTACACCACGTCCACCTCCTCATCGGCGGCGAGCTCGGCCCAACTGCCGTGCGCGCGCGGTATCCCGAACCGTTCGGCGAAGCGCTTCGCGGAGTCCGGGCCGCGCGAGCCGACCGCCACCACTTGGGCGTCCGCCAGCTCCAGCAGATCCGCCGTGAACGACGCGGCGATCCCGCCCGTCGACAGAATTCCCCACCGCACGGTCTCGGCCATCTCCACGCTCACTCCGTACACACATCGGTCATGACCACAACGAACTTGCTGAGAGCATAGAGAAGACTCAACAACTCACGGAGAGCTGCATGCCGCCGTCCGGCCATCCGACCGCACCCGACCACAGACCCATATCCGTATCCGAGTCCACCCCCGTACCCGAGTCCACCCCCGTACCCGCGCCCTCCCCGAGCCCCGCGGCTCGCCGCGCCGGTCTCCTGATGACCCTCGTCCTCGGCGGGCTCAACGCCCTCCCGGCGCTGTCCATGGACATGTACCTCCCGGCCCTGCCCGAGGTCACCGGCGCGCTGCACAGCCCCGCCGCCACCGTCCAGCTCACCCTCACCGGCTGTCTGGCGGGCATGGCGCTCGGCCAGCTGGTCGTGGGCCCCATGAGCGACAAGTGGGGGCGCCGCCGCCCGCTGCTGGTCGGCATGGTGGTCTACATCGTCGCCACCGCCGTATGCGCCATCGCGCCCACCGTCGAGCTGCTGATCGCCTTCCGGCTGCTCCAGGGCCTGGCCGGGGCCGCGGGCATCGTGATCTCCCGCGCCGTCGTCCGCGATCTGTACGACGGCGCCGCGATGGCCCGTTTCTTCTCCACCCTCATGCTGATCTCCGGCGTCGCGCCCATCGCCGCGCCGCTCATCGGCGGCCAGGTCCTGCGCCTCACCGACTGGCGCGGCGTGTTCGTCGTGCTGACCGTCGTCGGCGTGCTGCTCACCCTCGTCGTGTGGCGCTGGCTGCACGAGACCCTGCCGCCCGAGCGGCGCCACGGCGGCGGCCTCGGCCAGGCGCTGCACACCATGCGCGGACTGCTCGCCGACCGCGTCTTCACCGGCTACATGCTCGCGGGCAGCTTCGCCTTCGCCGCGCTCTTCGCCTATGTCTCCGGGTCTTCGTTCGTGATCCAGGAGATCTACGGCGCCTCCCCGCAGACCTTCAGCCTGCTCTTCGGGATCAACTCGATCGGCCTGGTCGCCGTCGGACAGCTCAACGGGAAGGTGCTGGCCGGGCGGGTCAGCCTGGACGCGGCCCTGTTCGTCGGCCTCGCCGCGATCACCCTGTCGGCCACGGCGCTGTGCCTGATGGCCAGTGGGGTCTTCGGCGACGTCGGTCTCGTACCGATGGCCGCCGGGCTGTTCGTGCTGATGTCCGCGATGGGCCTGGCCATGCCCAACACCAACACCCAGGCGCTGATGCGCACCAAGCACGCCGCGGGCTCGGCGTCCGCGCTGCTGGGCACCTGCTCGTTCCTCGTCGGCGCGATCGCCTCGCCGCTGGTGGGCATCGCGGGCGAGCACACGGCCGTGCCGATGACCGTGGTCCAGCTGGTGTGTGCGGTCGCGGCCATGGCCAGTTTCGTGGGACTGTGCCGTCCGTGGCAGCAGCGCAAGACCGGCAAGACCGTCTGAACGACCATCTGGATCAGCTGATACGAGAGGTGAGGGCGCTTCCCGAGGGGGAGCGCCCCTGGTGCGCCGGGGTGGTCGTGGCCGCCGGGCGGGGCCCGGACGTGCTCGTCGAGGAGGCCTTTGGCTGGGCGGTGCGGTACGCGGCGTACGACGAGGCCACGGACCGCGGCGTGGAGCTGCCGCACGAGCGGTGGGTGCCGATGCGGACAGGAGGGCGGGGCGCGGGGCCGGTCCGGGACCGGTCGGGGCCGGGCCCGGACCGGGGGCAGGACACCGTCTTCGACCTCGCCTCGCTGACCAAGCTGTTCACCACGATCGTCGCGGTGCGGTGCCTTGAGCGCGGCGAGATCGACCTGGACGGCCGGGTCGCCGCGTACGCCCCCGAGTTCACGGCCGCCGCCGAACACGGCATCACCGTACGGCAGCTGCTCACCCACACCTCCGGGCTGCTGCCCGAACTCCCGCTGTACGACTACGACAGCCACGAACAGCGGCTGGCCAGACTGCACACCGAACCCCCGACCACCGCCCCCGGCACCGCCCGCCGCTACTCCGATCTGAACTTCCTGCTGCTCCAGCGCGTCCTGGAGCGGGTGACCGGCCGCTCCCTGGCCCACCTCGTACGCGACGACATCACCCGCCCCCTCGGCATGACCGCCACCCGCTACCGCCCGCCCCGCGCCTGGCTGCCGCGTATCGCCGCCACCGAGGACCAGCGGCACCCCTGGGCCAAGCTCGACCGCGGCATGCTGCGGGGCGTCGTCCACGACGAGAACGCCTACGCCCTGGGCGGCGTCGCGGGCCACGCCGGGCTCTTCTCCACGGCCGCGGAGCTGACGCTGCTGTGCCGCGCCCTGCTGGGCGGGGGGCCGCCCGTGCTGCGGCCGGAGTCCGTCGAGCTGATGCTGGCCGCGCCGGGGCTGGGGTTCGAGGTCGATCAGCGCTGGTTCATGGGCGAGCTGGCGGGCCGGGGCGCGGCGGGCCACACCGGCTTCACGGGCACCAGCCTGGTGCTCGACCGGGCCACGTCGTCGTATCTGGTGCTGCTGGCCAACACCGTGCACCCGCGCCGCCGCCCGGCCGACAGCGCCCCGCGCGCGGCGGCGGGCACGGCGCTGGCGCGGGCGCTGCGGCCAGGAACGCCGGGTCCCTGAGCGGACTCCTGAGCGTGGCCTTGAGCGGGCCCTGAGCGTGGCCCTGAGCCGGGCCCGCCTCAGGGCTCACTTCTCGAGCGGCTGGGTGAAGCGCAGCAGATTGCCGGCCGGGTCGCGGAAGGCGCAGTCGCGCAGTCCGTAGAACTGGTCCATGGGCTCCTGCAGCACCTCGGCCCCCGTGGCGCTGACGCGCTCGAAGGTGGCGTCGCAGTCGTCCGTGGAGAAGATGACGCCGCGCAGCAGGCCCTTGGCCATCAGCTCCGCCATGGTCTGTCTGTCGGCCGGTGAGGCGTTCGGATCGGCGAGCGGCGGTTCCAGGACGATGCTCACACCCGGCTGCGCGGGCGATCCGACGGTCACCCAGCGCATCCCCTCGAACTCGACGTCGTTGCGCACCTCGAGGCCGAGCGCATCGCGGTAGAAGGCGATCGCCCTGTCGTGGTCGTCGACTGCGATGAAGCAGGTGGAAAGCGTGATCTCCATATGAATCACGCTACGGCCGCGGGGCTCGGCTCGCCTCCGCGTTCCTGACCGGCCGGGTGTGGATCTTGGCGATGCACGCCGGGATGGCGGCGCCGTGGTCATGGCTGCGGGCCCGGTACGCGCTCGGGCTCTCGCCGACCAGCTCGGTGAAGCGCGAGCTGAACGACCCCAGCGACGTACAGCCGACCGCGAAGCAGACCTCGGTCACCGTGAGGTCGCCGCGCCGCAGCAGCGCCTTGGCCCGCTCGATGCGGCGGGTCATCAGATAGCTGTAGGGCGTCTCGCCGAAGGCGGCGCGGAAGCTGCGGGAGAAGTGGCCCGGCGACATCAGGGCGCCCTGCGCCAGCGCCGGGACGTCAAGCGGCTCGGCGTAGTCGCGGTCCATCCGGTCGCGGGCCTGCCGCAGCCGTACGAGGTCGTCGAGGTCCTGCCGTTTCATGCGAGGAGTTTCGCACAGAGAACCGGTCCAGGAACCGATCAGGAATGCCCCAGGAACCGATCAGGAATGGAGAAGCCCGGGTCACGGGGCCGTGGCTAGCGTGAAAGCCATGAACAACGCCACGCATGACGCCATGGACCTCACCATTCACTGGACCTTCCTCCCGCACCACGACCCCGACGCCTCCCTGGCCTTCTACCGCGACACCCTCGGCTTCGAGGTCCGCAAGGACGTCGGACAGGGCAAGATGCGCTGGATCACGGTCGGCCCCGCCGGTCGGCCCGACACCTCCATCGTCCTGGAGCCGCCGGCCACCGACCCGGCCATCACCGACGACGAGCGCGGCACCATCGTCTCGATGATGGACAAGGGCACCTACGCCCGTCTCACCCTGGCCACCGCCGACCTCGACGGCGTCTTCGCCCGGCTTCAGGCCGGCGATGCCGAGGTCGTCCAGGAGCCGATCGATCAGCCGTACGGTGTGCGCGACTGCGCCTTCCGCGACCCCGCGGGCAACCTGATCCGCATCAACGAACTGCGCTGACCTCGCTCCTTGCGCTCGCGACCCCGTCCGGCGTCAATGGGACGGGGTCGCGCCGACCGCGCAGGCGGCCTCGCGCACTCGTGTAACAGAAAGACGGAGACACCATGAGCATGGCCAAGAAGACGGACCCGCAGTCGCCCGCCGCGCCGCACGCCGCCGACAGCCACGATCTGATCCGCGTGCACGGCGCGCGCGAGAACAACCTCAAGGACGTCAGCATCGAGCTCCCGAAGCGTCGGCTGACGGTGTTCACCGGCGTCTCCGGTTCGGGCAAGAGCTCACTGGTGTTCAACACGATCGCCGCGGAGTCGCAGCGGCTGATCAACGAGACCTACAGCGCCTTCGTGCAGGGCTTCATGCCGACGCTCGCGCGGCCCGAGGTCGACGTCCTCGACGGGCTGACCACGGTGATCACCGTCGACCAGCAGCGGATGGGCGCCGACCCCCGCTCCACGGTCGGCACCGCCACCGACGCCAACGCGATGCTGCGCATCCTCTTCAGCCGGCTCGGCAAGCCGCATATCGGCCCGCCCAGCGCCTACGCCTTCAACGTCCCTTCGGTCCGGGCGAGCGGCGCGATCACCGTCGAGCGCGGTGCGAAGAAGGCGGTGAAGGCGACCTTCAACCGCACCGGCGGGATGTGCGTACGCTGCGAGGGCCGGGGCTCGGTCACCGACCTGGACCTCACCCAGCTCTACGACGACTCCAAGTCGCTCGCCGAGGGCGCGATCACCGTCCCCGGCTACAAGGGCGGCGGCTGGAACTCCCGGCTCTACATCGAGTCGGGTTTCTTCGACCCGGACAAGCCCATCCGCGGGTTCACGGAGAAGGAGCTGCAGGACTTCCTTCACCGCGAGCCGACCAGGATGAAGATCGCGGGCATCAACATGACCTACGAGGGGCTGATCCCGCGGATCCAGAAGTCGATGCTCTCCAAGGACAAGGAGGCGATGCAGCCGCATATCCGGGAGTTCGTGGAGCGGGCGGTCACCTTCACCGTCTGCCCCGAATGCGACGGCACCCGGCTGAGCGAGGGCGCCCGCTCGTCGAAGATCAAGAAGATCAGCATCGCCGACGCCTGCGCGATGCAGATCAGCGATCTGGCCGAGTGGGTCCGCGGCCTCAAGGAGCCGTCGGTCACGCCGCTGCTCACCGCGTTGCAGCAGACGCTCGACTCGTTCGTGGAGATCGGCCTCGGCTATCTCTCCCTCGACCGGCCGGCGGGCACGCTCTCGGGCGGTGAGGCACAGCGCACCAAGATGATCCGCCACCTCGGCTCCTCGCTCACCGATGTGACGTACGTCTTCGACGAGCCCACCACCGGTCTGCACCCGCATGACATCCAGCGGATGAACGGGCTGCTGCTGCGGCTGCGGAACAAGGGCAACACGGTGCTCGTCGTCGAGCACAAGCCGGAGGTGATCGAGATCGCCGACCACGTCGTCGACCTCGGCCCCGGTGCCGGTACGGCGGGCGGCACCGTCTGCTTTGAGGGCACGGTCGAGGGGCTGCGGGCCGGTGGCACCATCACCGGGCGCCACTTCGACGACCGGGCCTCACTCAAGGAGACGGTACGGAAGCCCACCGGCACGCTGCCCATCCGCGGCGCGAGCACCCACAACCTTCAGGGCGTCGACGTCGACATTCCGCTCGGGGTGCTCTGTGTGGTCACCGGAGTGGCGGGCTCCGGCAAGAGCTCCCTCGTGCACGGGTCGATTCCCGCGGGTGAGGGTGTGGTGTCGGTCGACCAGGGCGCGATCCGCGGCTCCCGGCGGAGCAACCCGGCGACGTACACCGGGCTGCTCGACCCGATCCGCAAGGCGTTCGCGCAGGCCAACGGCGTGAAGCCGGCACTGTTCAGCGCCAACTCCGAGGGCGCCTGTCCCACCTGCGGCGGCGTCGGCGTCGTCTACACGGACCTGGGGATGATGGCCGGCACCTCCACCACCTGCGAGGACTGCGAGGGAAGGCGGTTCGACGCCTCGGTGCTCGACTACCACCTCGGCGGCCGCGACATCAGTGAGGTGCTGGCGATGTCGGTGACCGAGGCCGAGGAGTTCTTCGGCGCCGGCGAGGCCTGCGCTTCCCCAAGCTCTTCGAGCAGGGGATACCCCATGGCCGCGCACCGCATCCTCGGCCGCCTCGCCGACGTCGGGCTCGGCTACCTCACCCTCGGCCAGCCGCTCACCACGCTCTCCGGCGGCGAGCGGCAGCGGCTCAAGCTGGCCACCCACATGGCCGACAAGGGCGGCGTTTACGTTCTCGACGAGCCGACCGCCGGCCTCCACCTCGCCGATGTCGAGCAGCTGCTCGGCCTGCTCGACCGGCTCGTCGACTCCGGTAAGTCGGTCATCGTCGTCGAACACCACCAGGCGGTCATGGCGCACGCCGACTGGATCATCGACCTCGGCCCCGGCGCCGGCCACGACGGCGGGAGGATCGTCTTCGAGGGCACCCCGGCGGACCTCGTCGCCGCGCGGGTCACGCTCACGGGCGACCACCTGGCGGCCTACGTAGGCGCGTGAGGGTCCTCGCCCGGCCAGGCGTCGCCCCAGTCGGCGTCGCGGGCCGTGCGGTAGCGGGGGCCCTGGCGCTTGGTGACGGTCTCGCGGCGCAGGCCGTCGGGGCCGCACAGGTCGAGCAGCACCTGGCCCTTGCGGAGCTGGGGGCGGCGCACCACGCGGGCGTCCGCGGGGGCGGCGGGGAAGCGGGCGGCCGCGACGTACGCGAACTTCTCGTCCTCGTACGGCAGCGAACCGCCCTTCACCTGCCGGTGCAGGGAGGACCGGCTGACCCGGGCCGCGAAGTGGCACCAGTCCGCACCCGGCTCGATCGGGCACTGTGCGCTGTGCGGGCACGGCGCCACCACGCGCAGCCCCGCCGCCAGCAGCCGCTCCCGCGCCTCGCGGATACGGAGATAGCCGTCCGGGGTGCCTGGCTCGATCAGCACCACGGCCTGAGCGGCCCGGGCCGCCTCGTCGACGACGGCGTGGCGGTCGGCGGCGGTGAGCTCGCCCAGCACGTACGAGACGGTGACCAGGTCGGTCCCGTCGGGGAGGGAGAGCCCGTCGCCGATGACCTGGCGCTGCCAGCGCACCTCCCGCAGCGCCTCGACGGCCGCACCGCCGGCCAGCTCCCGGCCGAGCGCGAGCGCGGGCTCGGCCCAGTCCAGCACGGTCGTGGCGCGCTCCGTGTCAGGCCAGGCCGCGGCGGTCGCCCATGTGGCCGCGCCGGTGCCGCCGCCGATGTCGACATGCGAGCCGGGACTCCACCCCGGTGCCCCCGCCCGGAAGGCGGCCAGCGCCGAGCGCACGGCCTCGAACGTCGCGGGCATCCGATACGCGGCGTAGGCGACGACGTCGGCCCGGTCGCGCAGCACGGGCGCGTCGGTCGGGGTCCGCCCCCGGTAGTTCTCGATCAGCCGCCCCGTGGCCTGCGCGGCCTGCCGGGCCGACAACCCATCGACCAGCCCGGCCAGCGCGGCGCGCAGCGTCTCGCCCGTACGGGCGCCCTCGGCGGCGGAAGCGTGCATCCGCCAGAGTTTACCGCTCGCGCGGCCGCCTCCCGGCCGGTCGATGGCGCCCCGGCGGCAGCACCTTCGCGGCGGCCGGGGCGGTCGGGCCTCTAGCGGCCCGGATCTCGTAGTTCCTGCGTGCAGCACTTCACGCTGCCGCCGCCCTTGAGCAGCTCGCTCAGGTCCATGGCGATCGGCTCGTAGCCCCGTTCGCGCAGGGGGCCGAAGAGTCCGGCCGCCGCTTGGGGGAGTACGACATGGCGGCCGTCGCTGACGGCGTTGAGCCCGAGGGACGAGGCGTCCGCCTCGGTGGCGATGATCGCGTCGGGGAAGAGACGGGCGAGCACGGCCCGGCTGCCCGGGGAGAAGGCGCCGGGGTAGTACATGATCTCCGTGTCCGTCGTGTCGTCGAGCACGCACAGCGCCGTATCGAGGTGGTAGTAGCGCGGATCGACGAGGTCCAGACCGAGCACCGGGCGGCCGAAGAACTCCTGCGCCTCCGGGTGCGAGAGCGGGCTGCTGCGGAAGCCGCGGCCCGCCAGCAGCCAGGACGCGGTCACGGCGAAGTCGCCCTCGCCCTCGTTGACGTGCTCGGGCTCGCGCACCTGCGCGTACCCGTGGGCGCGGAACCACTCCAGGTGGGCCGCCGCCTCGCCGGTGCGTTCGGGATGGGCGAAGCGGGCGCCGAGGACGCGGCCGTCGACGACGGTCGCGCCGTTCGCCGCGTACACCATGTCGGGGAGGTCGGGCCGGGGCGGCAGTTCCTCGACGGTGTGGCCGAGGGAGCGGTAGCGGTCGCGCAGGTCCTCCCACTGGGCGAGCGCGAGCGGGAGGTCCACGGGCTTGGCCGGGTCCATCCAGGGGTTGATGGAGTAGGTGACCCGGAAGTGGGTCGGCGGACACATCAGATAGCGGCGCGCGGTGGCGCGGCGCTCAGGGGTGCGCAAGGACAAGGATGGCTCCTCACGGGAATGCAGGCCCGTACGGATCGTCGTACGCGGTCCTGGACATATGGTGCGCCCCGGCCCCCGCCCGGGGCATGAGCCGTATGGATGGTTTAAAGAGGTCGATAGGTTGTCCGCCATGGCCGACAAAGCAGCCGACAAGGCAGCCGACAAGGCGGCGCCCGACTCCGCCCGCCGCAGCGAACGCGCACGCCGGGCGATCCTCGACGCCGCCCTGGAGCTCATCGGCGAGATGGGCTACCCCCGGCTGACCATCGAGGCCATCGCGGCCCGCGCCGGGGTCGGCAAGCAGACGATCTACCGCTGGTGGCCCTCCAAGGCCGCGGTGCTGCTCGACGCCTTCACCGCCCAGGGGGAGACACCCGAGGGCGAGACCCCCGAGGGCGGCGAGCCCGCGCTGCCGGACACCGGGGACCTGGAGGCGGACCTCAAACTCGTGCTGCGGGGGGCCGTCGACCAGATGAACGCCCCCGCGTACGACCTGCCGGCCCGCGCGCTGACCGCCGAGGGCCTGGTGAACCCCGAGCTCGGCGCCCACTTCGTGGCCCGGGTCCTGGAGCCGGGGCTGCGGCTGCTCGCCGAGCGGCTGCGGGCCGCGCAGGAGGCCGGGCAGATCGGGCGGGACGTCGACCCGGACGTCGTCGTCGAGCTGGTGTGCGGCCCGCTGACCCACCGCTGGCTGCTGGGCACCCATCCGCTCAGCCACGACTACGCGGACGCGGTGGTCGATACGGCACTGCGGGGGATCCTCAAGAAGTGAACAGCGAGATCGGCGACAGGTGAACGGCGAGGTCCGCGACAGGTGATCCACGAGGTCAGCGCGCTGTCCGCGTCAGCAGCGTCGGCGCGTCCGAGATGATGCCGCCGCAGCCCAGCCGCAGCATCCGGTCCCGCGCCTCGGGCGTGTTCACCGTATGGGCCCACACCCGGCGTATGCCGGAGGTCACCGCCCGCCGCAGGTCCTTCTTCCGCGCCTGGTAGTCGACGTCCAGCAGATCCACGAACCCCCGCCACATGCGGGGCCGGTCCTCGCGCAGCTGCTGTGCCGAGCGCCACAGCTGCGTCAGCAGCCCCATCCGGTGGGCCTGCCGGGCCACCCGGAGCCGGTTGGTGTTGACGAAGACGGAGCGGGTCAGGCCGCGCTCGTGGATCATCGCGGACAGACGGGGCAGGCTGTCGGGGTCCTTCGCCTCCACCATCAGCACCTTGTGCCTGCCGAAGCGGTCCAGCGCCTCGCCGACGGTCGGCGGCGCCTCGGGCAGCCACAGGCCGGGCAGCTGGGGGCCCGGCCGCAGCCGTATGGAGCGCCACTGGGCGGCGGTGAGCGACTTCACGGGGCCGGTCGAGTACGTCGTACGGTCCAGCGTCGCGTCGTGCATCACCACGAGCGTGCCGTCCCGCAGCATCCTGGTGTCGAAGTCCAGGACCTGGGCGGCGGCCCGCTCATAGGCGGCGGTCAGGCCGGACATGCTGTTCTCGGGGACTTCCAGGGCGCCGCCGCGGTGCGCCACGTAGGTGATCGGCGGGAGCGAATCGGCGGTCGGGAACCCGCCGCGCCGCCCGGACGGGAGGGGCGGTTCGGCGGTCGGCGCGGCGGCCGGTGCGGTGGTCGGCGCAGCGGCCGGCACGGCCAGGGTGAGGACCGCTATACCAGCCAGTAGAGACCTCGTGACCATAAAGGGAACGCTAGGGGCGCCAGTTCGGTTATGCCTGATATCCGCACCCAGAGGGGGGTCCTGTGCACCCCGGATGCGGACACCGGCCACCTCCGGAGCAGGATGGTGGCAGCATTAAGAGCATTGGGTCGGTATTCGGCGGTACCGGTGGGGAAGCGAGGCGGTAGATGGAACGCAAGGGCAGGTTCTCCCAGTGGCTGCGTCGGCCGCGGAGCGGTGCGGGCGGCGACACGGGCACGGGGGCGGGCGCGGCAGGGGCCCGCGAGGATCTGCTCATGGCCGCTGCCGCCGCCGGGTTCCCGCTCGCGCCGGCGGCCCACCCCTCCGGGTACGGCTGTTCCTGCGACCGTATCGGCTGTCCCACCCCGGCCCGGCACCCCGTCTCCTTCGCCTGGCAGACGCAGGCGACCACCGACCCGGAGAAGGTCGCGCGGTGGCTGCGGGGCGACCCCGAGGCGAACTTCATCACCGCCACCGGTATGGCCCACGACGTGCTGGACGTGCCCGTGGCCGCCGGCCGGCTGGCCCTGGAGCGGCTGGGCGAGGCCGGTGTCGAGGTCGGTCCCGTCGCCACCACCAGCGTCGATCACCAGGAGCGCATGCTGTTCTTCACGGCCACCCGTGGCACGCCGGAGGACGAGGACGAGTGGTGGCCGTGTGAGCTGGACTGCCACCCCGAGACGATGGACGAGCACCCCGGGCTGCGCTGGCACTGCCGGGGCAGCTATGTGCTCCTGCCGCCCGCGCGGCTGCCGGGGGACGGCCAGGTGGCCTGGCTGCTCGGCCCGGAGCGGCCGCTGCCGGATCCGCTGTCGCTGCTGGAGTCGCTGACCGACGCGTGCGCCCGGCTCGCGGACGAGGGGCATGAGCACGAGGCGCACGCCTGGCCGATAGGACGCTGACGGGGCGGCGCCGGGAGTCGCCGGGGGAGCGGGGGCTTGCTCAGCGGGCCCTGCTCAGCGGGGCCTGCTCGGCGAGGCTCTGCTCAGTGGGGCCCTGCTCCGTGGGCTCAGCGAAGCCCCACTCAGTGGCTACTCGCCCTTCGCCGCTGTCACGCCCTCCAGCCGGTTGAGGAACACCACCTTCGGGTCCGCCGCGTCCTTCGCCGGTACCCGTACCGCCGACTCCGACACCCGGGTCAAGGTCACCGACTTCTTCGCCTCGCCGGTCATCAGAGCCTTGATCTGCGGAGTGGGGTTGGGCCGGTAGCCCTTGGCCATGGTCTGCTTCTGCCGGTGGTGGGAGGTGAAGAAGACCAGTGCCCCGCCGTCGCTCAGGCGCAGCCCCACCGGGGCGTAGCGGGGGCCCTCCGCGGCCGTGTCGATGTACTCGGTCCAGAACTTCGGGGTGCGCAGGAACTTCTTCCGCGAGGTCCGCAGCCCCGACGTCGCCTGGCTGTCCGCGAAGACCTCGCCCTTGCCGTTCATCAGATAGTCGGTGTACTCGGCGCTGAGCTCATCCGGCCGCGTGGCCAGCTTGGGCGTGGCCCCCTCGGCCGGTACGGGCTTCGCCCAGCCGTCCTTGTCGATCTGGAAGTCCGGCACCTCGTCCTGACTGAGGATCGACAGATACGCGGCCTTCCACGGCTCGTTCGCCCCGTCCCGCGTGAAGACCAGCAGCCAGCGGTTGTCGTCGCGGTTGCTCTCGGTGTTCGCCACGAAGAACTTCGGCCAGCCGACCTGCTTGGGTATGACGTAGCGCGCGTCGCCCAGCTTCAGCGGCGGGTAATCGGGGTTCCCGTCCGGCTTGTCGGCGTGCTGCGCCTTCAGGTCGGCGGCGCTGATGTCCAGCAGCGGGCCGGTCTGGACCTGGCCCGCCAGCGCCGGATCCAGCTCGCTGTAGGACTTGTTGTAGACGTCCGTGAACCGCTTGAGCGCCTTGGGCGCCTCATCCTTCGCGATGGACGGGATGTTCTCCCGCTCGCCGTGCACCGTCATGCAGCCTGTCAGCGTCATCGCCAGCGTCACCGCCGCTGCTGCCGCGGCTGTCGGAACTGCGCACCGCCGACGCTGTGACCTGCGTGTCATCGGACTTGGGCTCCTTCGGGACTGCTCTGGTCGGCGCAACCCTACCGGGGAGCAGGAAGAAGGCGAGCGTGGGGACCAGATACAGCAGCCACACCGTGACCTGCAGAACGGTCGGGTCGGCCTGGAAGTTGAAGACGCCCTTGAGCAGGGTGCCGTACCAGGAGTCCGGCGGGACGGTATCGCTGATGTCGAAGGCCTGGCTGTGCAGACCGGGGAGGAATTCCGCCTCCTGCAAGTCGTGGAAGCCGTACGCGAGCACGCCCGCCGCCACGATGACCAGCATGCCGCCGGTCCAGGTGAAGAACTTCGCCAGGTTGATCTTCAGCGCGCCGCGGTAGAACAGCCAGCCCATCAGCACCGCGGTGAGCAGCCCCAGCACCACCGCGATCAGCGGCTGCGATGTGCCGTCGTCGCTGGTCTTCTGCACCGCCGCCCAGACGAACAGCGCGGTCTCCAAGCCCTCGCGGCCCACCGCCAGGAAGGCGGTCACCACCAGCGCGCCGGTGCCCATCGCGAGCGCCGCGTCCAGCTTGCCGTGCAGCTCGGCTTTCAGATGCCGGGCGGTGCGCCGCATCCAGAAGACCATCCAGGTCACCAGGCCGACCGCGACGATGGACAGCGAACCGCCCAGCGCCTCCTGGGCCTTGAAGGTCAGTTCCTGTGAGCCGAACTGCAGCGCGGCGCCGAAGCCCAGGCTCACCGTGACCGCGACACCGATGCCCAGCCAGACCGGCAGCAGCGCCTTCCGGCGGTCGGTCTTGACCAGATAGGCGACAAGAATGCAGACGACCAGGCTGGCTTCCAGCCCTTCGCGCAGTCCGATCAGGTAGTTGCCGAACACGAGGTTGGCCTTTCTCTTGTTCTTCTCGGGCCGCTCAGGTGAACAGCGCCCGTCCCCACCAGTCGTCCGCGCCGCGGACGCCCGGCGGGACGGCGAACAGCGCCGAACCCACGTGCTGGATGTACTCGTTGAGCGCGTCGTTGCGCGCCAGCTTCTGCTGCACGGGGATGAACCCCTGCCGCACGTCCCGCTGGTACGCGAGGAAGAACAGCCCCGCGTCCAGCCGTCCCAGGCCATCCGTACCGTCGGTGAAGGAGTAGCCGCGGCGCAGGATCCGCACCCCGCCGTTGGAGTCCGGGTGGGCGAGGCGGACATGCGCGGTGGGCAGCATCGCCTTCAGCAGCGGCTCGTCGCGCTCGCGCGGTTTGCCGATGGGCGCGCCCTCACCCTTGGTGCGCCCGAAGACGTCCTCCTGCTCCTTCAGGGAGGTCCGGTCCCAGGTCTCGATGTGCATCCGGATCCGGCGGGCGACCAGGTACGAGCCGCCGACCAGCCACTCGGGGCCGGCCTTGGCCCCGACCCACACATGCTTGTCCAGGGCTGCGGAGTCGGTGCCGGCGATGTTCCGGGTGCCGTCCTTGAACCCCATCATGTTGCGCGGGGTCTGCGCGTCCGGCGTCGTCGAGGACGTCTTGCCGAAGCCCAGCTGCGACCAGCGGATCGCGACCTTGCCCATGCCGATACGGGCCAGGTTGCGGATCGCGTGCACCGCCACCTGCGGGTCGTCAGCGCACGCCTGGACGCACAGATCGCCGCCGCTGCGCGCGGCGTCCAGGTTGTCGCCGGGGAACACGGGCAGGTCGACCAGGGCCTCCGGGCGGCGCCCGGCGAGGCCGAAGCGGTCCTTGCCCTTCTTGTCCTTGAAGAGGGACGGCCCGACGCCGAAGGTGAGGGTCAGCCGGGACGGCTTGAGCCCCAGCGCCTCGCCCGTGTCGTCCGGCGGGGCCTCGGCGAGCCCGCCGACCGCGCCGCCGCCGACCGCGTGGCCCTGCGTCATCCGGGCGGCCGCCTTCGTCCACTCCTTCAGGAGCGCGATCAGCTCGTCGCGGTCGTCGGTGGTGACGTCGAAGGCCGCGAAGTGCAGCCGGTCCTGTACGGCGGTGGAGATCCCGGCCTGGTGCGCGCCGTAGAAGGGCACCGCGGCCCCGCTGTCGGCCACCGGCTGTGTGTCGTCGCCGGAGTTGCCGAGGGCAGCCGCGGCGCCCCCACCCGCCGCGGCGCCCAGCGCGAGCCCGGCGCCGCCCCAGCCGAGCAGCGCGCGGCGGGAGGGGACGGTGCGGCGGGCGGCGGCTGGCTGGTCGTCGGTCGCGGACTGGTCGTCGGTCGCGGGCTGGTCGGCCGCGGACTGGTCGATGTCGGGCCGGTCGGTCGCGGGCTGGTCGCTCGTGGACCGGTCGTCGGTCCGGGGCTGGTCGGTCATGGTCGGCGCGCCCCTACTTCGCCACGGCCGCGGCGAGCTTGGACAGCGGCTCGGCCAGGGCGTTGACCGCGTCCGACAGCTCCTTGCGCTTGGCCTCGCCGACGGTGTCGTACGACACGAACCCGTCGCCCTTGCGGTACTTGTCGAGCAGCTTCTTCACCGCCGCGAACTGCTTGTCCAGGTCCTTGGTCAGGGCCGGGTCGTTCTCCGAGGCCACCGGCTTGAGCAGCTGGTACGACTTCTCGGCGCCGTCGACATTGCCCTCGAAGTCGACCAGGTCGGTGTGGCTGTAGCGCTCCTCCTCGCCGGTGACCTTGCCGGTCTGCACCTCGTCGAGGAGTTCCTTGGCGCCGTTGGCCATGCCGGTGGGGGTGATGTCCGCCGTGCCGACCCGCTTCTGCCAGTCCTTGAGATCCTTGATCAGCTGGTCCGCGAGGGTCTTGTCCTCGGCGGTGATCTTCTTGTCCTTCCACAGGGACTTCTCGAGCCGGTGCCAGCCGGTCCACTTCTGGCCCTTCGCCAGACCGTCCTCGCGGATGTCGACCTTCGGGTCGATGTCGCCGAAGGACTCGGCGACCGGCTCGGTGCGCTCCCAGCCGACGCGCGAGGGCGCGTACGCCTCCTTGGCGGCCTCCAGGTCGCCCTTCTTGACCGCGTCCGCGAACGCCTGCGCCTTGGGCAGCGTCTCGTCGGCCTGGGCCTGCGCGTAGGCGCGGTAGTCGGCCACGGCCTTGTCCAGCTTCGGGTTCCGCTTGGAGACCTTGCCGCCGGTCACGGTCACCTTCTGGCGGATGCCGTGGCCCTTCATACCGGGCTTGCAGGCGATCTCGTAGGTGCCCGCCTTGATCTCGGCGGTGATGCTGGCCTTGAGGCCGGAGCCGATGTTCTCCCGCTCGGTGACGATCCGGTCGCCGGGCGCGTAGACGTACACCTCGGTGACCTTGGAGCCCTTGTTCTCCACCGCGAGCTTGACGTGCCCGGCCGGGAACTTGGTCTTGGAGACCTCGCACTTGTCGTCGGACGCCGTGATCCGGATCGCGTCGGAGCCCTTGGCATCGGACTTCTCGGCGCAGCCGGACACGGCGGCCAGCGAGGCCACCGCCGCGATGGCGGTGACGGCGGAAGAGCGGGCGGCTCTCATAAACGGACTCCAGTCGAGATCGGGCAGCATGCCGACATGGCGGCATGTCGAGACAGGGGCCGGATAGGCCGCCCTAACTTAACTGAGGCTTACCTACCCAGCTCCAGCTCAGCCCCAAGGATTCGTAAGCTGAGAGTAAAAAATGTGCAATACGCCCCTACGGCAGGGTCAGAATCTCCGCGCCTGTGTCGGTCACCACGAGCGTGTGTTCGAACTGAGCCGTCCGCTTCCGGTCCTTGGTGACGACCGTCCAGCCGTCGTCCCACATGTCGTACTCGTAGCTGCCAAGCGTCAGCATCGGCTCGATCGTGAAGGTCATCCCCGGCTTGATCTCGGTGGTGTGATGAGGGCTGTCGTAGTGCGGGACGATCAGGCCGGAGTGGAACGACGAGTTGATGCCGTGGCCGGTGAAGTCGCGGACCACGCCGTAGCCGAAGCGCTTGGCGTACGACTCGATGACGCGGCCGATGATGTTGATACGGCGGCCCGGCTTGACCGCCTTGATCGCGCGGTTCAGCGACTCCCGGGTGCGCTCCACCAGCAGCCGCGACTCGTCGTCCACCTCGCCGCACAGATAGGTGGCGTTGGTGTCGCCGTGCACGCCGCCGATGTACGCGGTCACATCGAGGTTCACGATGTCGCCGTCGCGCAGCACGGTCGAGTCCGGGATGCCGTGGCAGATGACCTCGTTGACGGAGGAGCACAGCGACTTGGGGAAACCGCGGTAGCCCAGCGTCGAGGGGTACGCACCGTGGTCGCACAGATACTCATGCGCCACCCGGTCCAGCTCATCCGTGGTGGCCCCCGGCGCGATCCGGCTCGCGGCCTCCGCCATCGCCCGCGCGGCGATCCCGCCCGCGATCCGCATCCGCTCGATCGTTTCGGCGTCCTGCACCTCGGACCCCGTATACGGCGTCGGGCCCTCTTTGCCGACGTACTCGGGGCGGGGGATCGAAGCGGGGACCGGGCGGGTGGGAGAGAGCTTTCCCGGGACAAGAAGCGACTGGCCAGACATGTCAGCGAGTGTATCGGCGGCGCATCGGGCAGCATGGCGGGAAACAGGCGGAGAAGAGGGCGGGAGGGCCGCGATGGCGCTGTTCAAGAAGCGGGCCGCGGGGAAACCGGGCGAGTGGTACTACTGCATCAAGCACCAGAAGGTCGAGGAAGGCCCGGAATGCCGCGCCGCCGACCGGCTGGGACCCTACCCGACCCGCACCGAGGCGCAGCACGCGATGGAGCTGACCGCGGAGCGGAACGCGGAGTGGGAGACCGACCCGAGATGGCGCGATGAGCCCACGCGGGGCGAGGACACGTCGGGCGAGGGCGAGGGCGAGGGCCCGCGGGGCGCGGGCTGACCGCAGCGGGCCGACGACGCGGCGGAGGCTCGCTGCGTCAGCCCCTTCCCGGCCCGTATGTCCGTGTCAGGCGCGCCTCCGCCGCATGGACCCGCCTGCGCTTACGGGTCCCCGCCCCGCCGGGCGGTGCCCCGGACCGCGTCGGGGGCGCTGGGCCGGGTCGGACCCGCGCCCGGACGACCCGCGGGTCCGCCGGGCCGCACTCGGCTGCGCCGTGGTCCCGTGCGCTGCCGCGGCGCACCTGGCGGCGCCGCGGCCTACCGCCGCGCGGACCGTGTCGCTTGTGGCCGTGTCGGGGCCGCACCCCCGTGGGGCCGCGCCCGGATGACCCGCGGGCCGCGCCCGCCCGCCGGGCCGTGGTCCTGGGGCCTGCCGGGCCGCACTCGGCTGCGCCGTGGTCCCGTGCGCTGCCGCGCTGCTTCGGCGCACCC
>NZ_JBHWES010000054.1:0-85798 GCF_042734105.1 Streptomyces sp. NPDC059679
TCGCCGGTATGGCCTCCCCCGACCAGGTGCGCCTCGCTGCGCGGCGGGTCGACGAGCCCATCCCTGATGCGCTGTGGCAACGAATACGGCCCACGGCACCGCTGCCCGAGGGCGCGTTCAGCCGGCCGCCGTCGGCGTGAGCACGGCGTGCCGCGGTACCGGGGCGGGCTGTCGCCCCGGTACCGCCGCGTCACTCCTCGTCGCGCAGCCGAGCCGCCAGGGAGATCAGCGGCTCGGTCTCCTCGGTGCGGCCCAACGCGGTCAGGTGGGAGACCGCCGCATCGAGGCGGGTGAGGGCGGGGGCGGGGCGTTCCAGGTAGATGCCCTCCACGGCGCCCGCGAGGCGGACGCACTCGGCCCACTCGGCGGCGCGGTCGTCGTCCCTTCCCGGCTCGCCGAGCAGAGCGAGGGCCTTCTCCAGGGCGGCCAGGGCGCCCTCGTACTCACCGGCGTAGGCGTTGACCCGTCCGTGTTCGTAGGCCAGAGCGGTGTCCAGGGAGCGGCCGCGGGCCTCGTATTCGGCGGCGCGGGCTTCGTCGGCGATCCGGCCGGCGTCGGCCAGGAAGGCGAGGGCGTCGGCCAGGCCGTCGGGGCCCTGCTGCTCGGCCTGGAGACGGGCGAGTTCGCGCAGGCAGTTGCTGAGCTGCTCGTAGCGCGGAGCCCGGGCGTGGGCGGCGAGTGCCTGGTCCGCAGCCTCGCGGGCCCGGCCGAACTCGCCGGACTCACCGAGGAGTACGGCCGTCTCCGCGGCGATCATGGCGTGGCTCCCCGGGTCGTCGTCCCAGTCGGCCGACTCGGCCGCGAGGGTGACGAACTCCGCCGTGGCGGCCTTGAGGTCCTGGCCCGCGTGCAGTGCGCGGGCGCGGGTCAGGCGCAGTTGAGCGACGAGCCGGTCGTCCTGCTCTCCGGCGGCGACGTCCGGTTCGGCCAGCAGGGAGTCGAGCAGCGCGATGCAGTCCTCGACCCGGCCCAGGTCGAGGGTGAGCTGGGCCGCGTTGCCGTAGGCGCAGAACCCGTCCGTCCGGCTGCCGCGGCGAAGCTCCAGCTCTCCGGAGCGCGTCAGGTGCTGCAGGGCCTCGTCGGGGCGGCCCAGGCGCATGCATGCCTCGGCCAGATCACCGTGGAGGCGGGCGGTGTCGACCGCGTCGGCCGGCCAGTCGGCGGCCAGTCGCAGGCCTTCGGTCAGGTCGGCGTGCGCGGCCCGCGCGGCCTGGAGGCTGAGTTGGAGCCGGCCGCGCAGTCCCAGCGTGCGGGGCAGGTGCCAGGCGGGACCTTGCGCCTTCAGCCGGTCGAGGAGGGCGTCGATCTCCGTGACGGCGGCGGGCAGGTCGCCGGAGATGGCGTACGTGCTGGCCCGCAGCAGCAGGGCGCCGGAGATCTGGCCGGCGAGGTCGTGCCGGGTGGCGAACGCGTGCAGCAGGTCCACCTCGGCGAGGACCGGCGCGACGTGCTCCTCGCTCCCCGACGTCTGTACGCGCAGGCCGAGCGTGGTCGCCCGCAGCCGCAGCAGGCGGGCCTCCTGGTACGGGGCGAGGCCGGGCGTCTCCTCGTGCAGGCGGACCATGGAAGCGTGGGCGGCGGTCAGCGCAACGGCCTTCGCCTCGGCTCCGTCGGCGCCTTGTGCGGGGGTCTCGACGGTGGCGAGCAGGGCGCAGGCGCGGGCGAGCGCCGCGTCACCCGGCTCTCCGGCGTCGTCGTACAGGGCCGCGGCCTCCTCGTGGAGGGCGGCGGCGTCGGCGAACTCCTCCTTCTCGCCCGCCCGGCTCGCCTCGTCGGCCAGCAGGTCCGCGCGCAGTCGTACGAGCGGGCCCACGGCAGGGTCGTCGGGATGGGTGTAGTCGCGGGCGGCGACGAGCGTGCGCAGCCGCGCCCAGCAGGCCAGTGCGTCCGGGTGGCCCTGCTCATCCAACCTCCTGGCCCGGAGGATGAGTTCGGGCAGCGAGTCGGGAACGGCGGCGGCTGTACGGGCGGCGGGCGCGACAACCGGGGCGGCCGGGGCCACGTCGTCGAGGCTGCGGATGCGCAAGCTCAGTTCCAGCGCGTCCAGGAGCGGGGCACGGTCGAGGCGGGCCCTGCGGCGGTCGGTGTGGGCCGTGGTTCCGTTACGGGCGTCGAAGCGGGCGGCCAGGTCGTCGGCGCGGCCGCGCACCTCGGCGCCCAGGCCGGCCACCGTCCAGGTGCGGCCCGCGTACCCGGCGGCGGGCAGTTCGCCGTGGCCGAGGGACTCGACGCGCTGGAGGAGGACCTCCACGCCGGTGAGGAAACTGAGCAGGTCCAGCGGCGAGTCGACCTCGTCGAACAGGCTCCGGTTCTCGGCGAGCAGTTCAAGGCCGCGTGCCTCGTTGCCGGTGAGCGCGCAGAACTCCAGGTGTCGGCCGACCTCCTGGGACGTCGAGGGGTTACGGCGGCAGCCGCGGTAGCCGGCGAGGTGCAGTTCGCGCGCCCGGTCGGTGCGGCCGGTGCGCAGCAGGGGCAACAGCGCGTACGAGACGGAACGGGCCGGTTCCTCCCGGCAGGATTCCTTCCCGGCCAGGACGGGCTCCCAGGTGCGCAGCGCCCGCTCGTCGTCGCCCGCCCCGAGGTGGTACAGGGCGCGTTCGCAGGTCTCGCAGGCCTCGCAGTCGCTGAGCCCGGTGCGGGTGCGGCCCGCCCACAGCTCGTACGCGAGGGTGGTGTCCTCGCCGACATGGGCGGCGAGCTGGTACGCCTGTCCGTAGTAGGGCTGAAGGCCGAGGCCGGCCTTTTCGTACCGGTCACGCATCTCCGACAGCCACTGGCGCAGGCTGGTCAGCGGTATCTCGGGCAGCGCGAGCAGAGCGTTGGCCACCCACTTGAACCGCCAGAACAGCATGTGGCGCAGGCGCTCGTCGAAGACGTCGGGCTGCTCGTCGAAGAGGGTGAGCAGGCGCGCGAAGACAACGGGCGACTTCCGGGGTTCGGAGCCGTAGGTGTACGCCTCCTGGAGCTCGAGGAGCGCATCGACGAGCGGGAGGGGCTCCGCGAACTGCTCGGCGGCGTCTACGAGTTCCTCGGCGGTGACGGTCCGGGCTCGGCCGTAGGCGCGCCGGTCGTTCTCCTGGAGCGCCTGGTACAGCTCGTCTGTGTTCCGGGGATGGGGTGCGGGTGCGGGCGCGGTCGGCATCGTCAGCTGTCCTTGCGGAGGGCGTGGGCGAGCAGGTCGAGGAAGGAGCGGTTGATGAGGCTCGATTCGGCGGGCCTCAGAGGGCGCCTGGACAGCATCGCGGCCTGCCCGTAGAGGGCTTCGGCGCTGGTGCGGGCCAGCTCGGGCTCGTCGATGGTGACGGCGGTGCGAACCAGCGGGTTGAGCTGGTTGAGGATCAGCTGGGCGCGCGGGGCCTCCTGGCTCAGAGCGCCGAGGATGTCGCCCCACAGGCCACCCTCCTGCTCACGGGCGAGCCGGGAGCGGGTGCGCTCGTGCCGCGCCTCGCGGCTGTCGACGAGGAGGGCGGGGGCGGAGGCGGGCTGGAAGGTGCGCAGCGCGACATCGCAGTCGAAGACCGCGAGGGCGTCGCGGGCCACGGCGAGGTAGGCCGCGGCGGCCAGTTCCGTCTCCCGGTCCACGGGGTCGAGGTGGGCGGTCAGGGTCGCCGGGTCGAGGTCGGCGACGACGGCCTCGGGCCTGATCTCGGGCAGCCGGTGGACCAGTTCACGGTCGTAGGTGTAGCCGCCGTTGACGACGCCGAGCCCGGCGGCCGAGGCGATGGCCGCGACCTGCCGGAACTCCTCCACGCTCGATGTCACGAGCACGGTGCGGTGGGTGCGCGCGAACTCGTCGAGAGTGGTGTGCCCGTCCGTGGTCTCGAACGGCAGCCAGGGCAGCAGCATCCGCAGGATTTCGCCGTCGTGCACCGCGAGCGACTTCACGGCCAGGTGGTGAGCCTGGAGGAAGCGCGCGAGCAGGTCCGGGTCGCTGGCGGCGGCCCGGGCGATCCACTCGCGCAGCCGCTCGGCGAGAGCGTCGCGGACGGCGGCGAGCGTGTCGTCCTCGTACAGGGACTCGCGGGACGCCGTCGGGCGCAGGCTCTCGGCGTCGATGACGCAGCGGACGAAGAAGGCCCACTCGGGCAGAATCTCCTCGGCCTGCTCGGACAGCAGCATGCCCTTGACGTGCACGCGGTGGCCGTGGCGGCGCCCGGCCGGCACCGCCTCGGGCAGCACGCACGCGATGCCCTTCAGACCTACGGCCGGCAGGTCCAGCTCGATGGTGTCCAGCGGCGTGAATCCGAAGACCTCCTCGCCGTACGCGGCCAGCGCACGGGAGCGGGCTCCCGGCGTGGGGTACGTACGCGCCCAGGGTGCGGGCTCGGGGTTGACGGACACGCTCGGGCCGCCCGTACCGCCCGTACCGTCGTCGAAGGTCACCGGGTGGCGCAGCAGGGAGCCGAAGTACCGGGCCAGCGCGTGCGCCTGCGCCGGGCGGGTCCACTCGCCGGCGTCGGCGCGCGGCGTCAGCGTGACGGTGGTGCCGGGGCGGCGGCGGGCGGAGGCGGGCAGGGTGCGGACGGTGTAGCTGCCGTCGCCGCGTCCCCGCCACTCCACGGCGGGCGCGTCGGGGGTACGGGCGGAGCGGCTCAGGACGTGGATCTCGTCCGCGACCAGGAAGCAGGAGAGCAGGCCGATTCCGAACTGGCCGATGAAGTCGGCGCGTTGCTCGGCGATCCGCTCGGCGCGCTTGCTGCTGCGGCCGATCGTGGCGAGGAAGGTGTGCACATCGGCTTCGGTCAGACCGACGCCGTCGTCCTCGACGCGCACCACCGAACCGTCGGCGTACAGGCGGATACCGAAGGCGTCGGCGGGTGCGGCCGGTTCGACGGGCGCGGCCGGTTCGAGGCTTTGCCGGGCGGTCAGCGCGTCCACCGCGTTCTGCATCAGTTCACGCAGGTAGACGCGCGGGCTGGAGTAGAGGTGGTGGGAGAGGAGGTCGACGAGGCCGCGCAGATCCACCTGGAAGGTGCGGTCGGCGCCGGCCGGGTTGACGGCGGTGTCAGGCAGGGTCATCGGACAGTCCGGGGTGGGAGGGGCGACGGGTGGCGGGCAGGCGGCACCGGGGCCGGCGGGTGCTCAGGCACGGCGGTGGTGGCGGGCGAACTGCTTCTCGGGCTCCGCGAAGTAGGTCCATGGCCACTTGGTGTACGCACCGTCCAGCGTTTGGAAGACGCGCCGGACCGTGTGGCGCTCACCGGCCAGCGACAGGGCCATGGCGAACATGTTGAAGTCGTGCTGCCAGCCCGGGCGCCACGCGTAGGCGGGGTGCAGGATGCTGCGGTCGGCCGCCTCCCGCAACTCGGCCTGGATTTCGGGGGTTTCGAGGCAGTCCTCATGATCCGACTCGACCCAGTCCTCGATGTGCGCCATGGCGATCACGCAGCCGAGGCGGTGCCCCTGCGGGGCGCGGGCGAGCGCGTCGCGGGCGAACGCCAGGGCCTCGCCGGGCTCGCCGCCCCAGCGGGGCTGCAACTGCGACACCCACTCGACGTGGCTCTCCAGGTCCAGTGGATCGCGGCCCAGGGCGGCGTCGAGCCGGGTCTCATTGACGGCGGGGCCCAGCGACATGCCACGGCCGGAGGTGAGGAGACGGCGCCACGGCGTGACCCATTCCGGCCGCAACTCGGCGGCCTCGAGCAGTTGCTCCTCGGCGCTGCGGAGCCGCTCGTGGAAGACCCGCCACTGCTCCTGCGTGACGTTCATGGCACGCGCGGCGGTGCGGGCCTCCCAGCCCCAGCTGATGTGGCGCGTCCCGGATATCAGCAGGGCGGTCGCCCGGTGCTCCTTGTCCTCCTCGCAGGCCCTGCCGATCCAGTCCTGCACACCGTCCAACTCCGCCAGCTCGCCCAGGACCTGGTGGTCGCGGCCGAGATCGAAGGGGGCCAGCGCCGCCTTGACCGCCTCCCAGTCACCCGCGGCGGCGGCCTCCACCAGCGCGAGCACCCGCGCGTCCCCGAGCGCGCGCAGCGTGTACGTCCCGTTCTTCTGCCTGCGCGGGACGGGAAGGGCGTGCGGATCCGCCGCCGGTCTCTCCGTATCCCTGCCGAACAGCTTGCCGAACATGCCGCGCCCTCCCCTGGTACCGCGTCATCGTCTGAGGCAGCATAAACGGCCCCACCGACACCACTTCCACAGGGTTTTCACCGGCACTTCACAGCCCTAGTCCCGCATGACCTCGGGCTCGTGCCTGCGCAGCAGGCGGGTCACCACGAAGCCGCAGGCCAGCCCGATGGCCAGGAGCACAGCGAGGTCGATGCCCCACTGGGTGACGGTGTGGGCCCACAGCGGGTCGACATCGTCCGGCTTGTCGAGATTCCAGGGCGGCATGGTGTGCGCGAGGTCGAGTGTGGTCCCGGCGCCGGCGACCGCCCAGCGGGCGGGCATCAGCCAGCCGATCTGTTCGATGCCCGGGGAGTCGAACAGCTTGAAGAGGACCCCGGTGAAGACGACCTGGACGACGGCGAACATCACGAGCAGCGGCATGGTCTTCTCCGGGGTACGCACCAGCGCGGAGATGACCAGACCGAACATCATGGTGGTGAAGCCCAGCGCGCTGATGACCACGCAGACCTCGACGGCCGTGGGCATGAGCAGCCCCTGGGCGGGCAGTTGGCGGACGGAGAAGCCGATGGCGCAAATGACGACACCCTGCATCGCGGTGATCAGACCGAGGATGATCACCTTCGACATCAGATACGCGGATCGGGACAGCCCCGTGGCTCTCTCCCGTTCGTAGATCACCCGTTCCTTGATCAATTCACGTACGGAGTTGGCCGCGCCGGAGAAGCACATGCCGACGACCAGCACCAGCAGAATGGTTCCGGACTCCTGGTTGTAGCGGAAACGGCTGTCGGGCGGTGGCGCGGCGAGTCCGTATGTCGCCGGAACCAGACAGCTCACTCCGCCCAGCACGGCCGGGAGCAGCAGCATCAGCGCCATGAAGCCCTTGTCGGAGGCGATGACCGACACATAGCGGCGCATCAGCGTCCATAACTGGACGATCCAGCCCTGTGGTTTGGGCCGCGGAGCCCGCGCGGGCGGCTGCGCCGCAGGGGCGCCCGGCTGCTGCGGCGGGACGGCCGAGTCGATCTCCGCGGCGCACCGGTCGTACTGCCGGGATGCCCGCCAGCGCCCGCCCCAGTCGTCGCGATGGTCCTCGAAGGCGGAGAAGACATCGGCCCAGCTGTCATGACCGAAGAAGTCCAGGGCCTCGCCCGGGGGACCGAAGTACGCCACGGAGCCACCGGGCGCCATGACCAACACCCGGTCGCACAGGGAAAGTTCGGCGACCGAGTGTGTCACCACCAGCACGGTGCGGCCGTCGTCGGCGAGCTCCCGCAGCAACTTCATGACATTGCGGTCCAGGCCCGGGTCCAGACCGGAGGTGGGCTCGTCGAGGAAGAGCAGGGAGGGCTTGGTCAGCAGTTCCAGGGCAACGGACACCCGTTTGCGCTGACCGCCGGAGAGCGAGGAGACCTTCTTGCCCCGGTGAACATCGAGTCTGAGCTCCTGGAGCACCTCGTCGATACGGGCCTTGCGCTCGGCCGCCTTGGTGTCACCGGGGAAGCGGAGCCTGGCGGCGTACTTCAGAGCGGTGTCGACGGTCAGTTCCTTGTGCAGGATGTCGTCCTGCGGGACGAGGCCGATACGGTGGCGCAACTCGGCGAACTGGGCGTAGAGATCGCGGTGGTCGTAGAGCACCTGACCACGGTCCGCGGGCCGGTAGCCGGTGAGTGCGCGCAGAAGGGTGGACTTCCCGGAACCCGACGGCCCGATCACCGCGACCAGCGACTTCTCGGGGACACCGAAGGAGACGTCGTCCAGGATGGTCTTGCCGCGCCCGACGGTCACTGTCAGGTTGCGGGCGGTGAAGGAGACCTCACCGGTGTCGACGAACTCCTCCAGCCGGTCTCCGGCAAGCCGGAAGGTGGAGTGGCCGACACCGACGATGTCGTACGGGCCGATGATCCGGCGGTCCACGGGCTGCCCATTGACATAGGTGCCGTTGTGACTGCCGAGGTCGACGATCTCGAAGCGGCCACCTGGCAGGGGCCGGAACTCCGCGTGGTAGCGGGAAACATGCGGGCCCTCCACCACGAGTTCGTTGTCCTGCGCGCGACCGATACGCAGCCGCTGCCCCAGGACGAGTGGGTAGACGCCCGAGGGGTCCCGGTCGATGGAAAGGGCCGCGGCGGCTCCACGGGGACCGTCTGTGGGCCCTTCGGACCGGCGACCGTCCCGGGCGTCACTCGCGTCTCCGGGCGTCCGGGGAACCGCGGCACGGGCGAGGTCGGCTGCGGCGTGGTGAGGGAGGGGCCGGAACAGGTCGTCGCCACCGGGCGCCGCCACCCTCATGGGGGCTCCCGGAACCTCCCCCGCCCGGGGACCGGGCACCACCGGGGGCATGGCGGCCGCCTCCGGCGTGTCCCGATCCGTGGCTCCCCGGGCCTCGGGACGGGCCTCGCCTTGAGGCAGCCCCGCGCGTATCGGAACGTCAGCACGCGCCTGATCGTCAACCATTGCCGCCGAGGCTCCCGTGAAGTCCAGCCGCATACCGGTGGAGACGTCTCCCAGCCGGACGATCGAACCGTGGCCGATTTCCATCCGCTGGATACGACGCCCTTCGGCGAACGTGCCATTCGCGCTGCCGAGATCTTCGATGACCCACGTCCCGCCCTCGCAACGGATCACGAGGTGCCGCCGGGAGACTCGACGGTCGATGAACGAGATGTCGGCCTGCTGGTCGCGCCCGATGGTGTAGCTCCGGGACGCGTCCAGGGTCCAGGTGCGTCTATTGGCATGCAGTACAAGTTCCGGCATGTCGGCCCCAAGTCGATCGTGTACACCGAGGCCGTCTGCGCAAGGACAGACGACGGCTCGGACGGTTCCTGCGGTTCCGGCGTGCGCCCGGATGCCCCGGGTGCGGATCGGTGTCATACGGTCCGCGCCATGGGCAGCGGCGGCTCCGCACAGGTCGGGTTTCGCCGACGCGTGGTGAGCCGACTCCCCGGAAACCGAACTGTACATTTCTCGACGAACGCAACGGGCTGTGCGCGGACGATCGATGACATCGTCCTCATGCGGTCGAAGTGTTCGTCGGGCATCAGGCGGTGTGTCCTCGTGGAGTCGGAACCGAAGTCGGTCAGCCGGCGTGCGGCCCGGACCGGGGCACATCGGCGCCTACGGTCATGGCCGGTATGGAAGAGGGCGCGGGACATGCGGAGGTTGCGCGTCATGGCGCGGAGCCGGGGATTCCGACCGCGTACCGCGCGGCAGGCAGTGCGGTGCACCGGGGCGGGCACGCCATCCCCAGCGGCGGCGCGACGGGCATCACCGTCCGGGGCGGGCACGCCATCCCCAGCGGCGGCGCGACGGGCATCACCGTCCGGGGCGACCTCGGCCACAGACACGTCAAAGCCGCCCAGGGCACCGGCCCCGGGCGGCTCTCTGCGCGGCGGCGACGGTCAGGCGTCGGCCTGGAGTTGGGCGAGTTCGGCTTCGAGGTGGGCCATGGCCTCGCCGCCGGCCATCAGGTCGGTGATCTCCTCGCGGGTGCGCTCGCCCTTGCGGAAGTCGTCGGCCTTCTGACCGCGGATCAGTACGGCGAAGTGGTCGCCGACCATCATCGCGTGGCGGACGTTATGGGTGACCAGGATGACCGCGACGCCCTTGGCGCGGGCCTGCATGACGATGCGCAGGACGTGCGCGGCCTCCTTCACGCCGAGAGCGGCGGTGGGCTCGTCGAGGATGAGGACGTTGGCGCCGAAGTAGACGGCGCGGTCGGCCGCGGCCTGTTCATCGTCGCCCAGCTCGCCGAACGCTGGGGCACCCGACACGGCCATCATGGCAAGACGATCTGGGCGGAACTGATCACGGGCCCCGTCGCGGCTTATCAGGCCGCGTAGTTCACGACTCCCATCAGTCCGGTCGGGCAACGAGGACTTCCACACCTTTGCTCTGCAGCGAGTCGAGGTCCGGCTCCGGGATGTCGGCATCGACGATGACAAGGTCGAAGGCGGTGACGGGCGCGAGTTGGTACAGCCCACGTCGTCGGAACTTGGTGTGGTCGACCAGGAGGACTCTACGGTCGCATGCCTCCATCAAGGCTCGTTTGACCGCCACTGTCTCCTGGGACTGGTGGTAGCAGTGACCGCGGGTGATGGCGGTCGTGGAGGCGAACAGGACGTCAGCGTGCAGGGTGCTGACCGCGTCGACGGTCCGGATACCGAGGAAGGCGTCGTAGGCAGGGTAGTACAAGCCGCCCAGTGATATCAGATCGATTCCGGCGCTGCCGGCGAGAAGCTGGGTCACGGGCACGAAGTTGGTGATGACTGTCAGCGGTGCCCGCTGCGGGAGCAGTCCGACGAGGGCGAGGGCGGACGTGCTGTCGTCGATCACGATGGACTGACCTGGTTTGACGAAGGTCAGCGCGGCACGCGCGAGCATGCTCTTCTGCGCCACCATGGCTTGGGTGCGATGCCGGACGTCACCGTGGAATGCCGTCGATGGCTGCGCGGTCGCGCCGCCACGCACCTTTCTGAGCCATCCCTTGGCCTGTAGGTAGTCCAGGTCACGACGGATGGTCATCGGGGTGACGCCGAACTCGTCAGCGAGTTGCTCGATGCGGACGAAGCCTTCGTCGACAACGCGTGTTTTGATCCGCTCCCGCCTGTCGCTCGGCCCCCGGCCGCCTTCGTCGGCGGTCGGGTGTTCGTTTGCCTCCATGAGACTCCCTGTTCGATTGATGTGAAGAGAACATCCTCGCGCGCACCGGACTCCGCCTGCCGACTTCGGGACTTCCACCTGGAGAGAAGCTGTGACAGCCGGGCATGCCCTGTGTTCCCCCCGGGAAGTGAGGTATGCCGCTGTTCAGCCACGCAAGGCAATCGAACACTTCAGGTGATCGAATTCCCAGCAACTCATGTTCGTTTCCGGCCGCCTGTTGACTCTTCCGATGACCGTCACGTTACTTGTGCGCTACGTCTTTGTGCGTTGTGACATAGCTACCGGTTCGCGGCCCAGGATCAAGGAGTGAAACATGAGGAGAACGGCCAATGGTGCTCTCATCGGCGTCATCGCCCTGAGTGTCCTCACCGCATGCGCCGAGGAACCGACCAAGGCCGTCCAGGGTAAGGACGCGACGGGCAAGGTCGCGTTCCTGATGCCCGACCTCGCGTCCACCCGCTACGAACAGTACGACGCTCCGCTGTTCAAGAAGCGCATGGCCGAGCTGTGCTCGGGCTGCAAGGTGATCTATCAGAATGCCAACAGCGACGCCTCGCTTCAGCAGCAGGCGAACTCCGCGATGACTCAGGGCGCGAAGGTGATAGTCCTCGACCCGGTCGACTCGACCGCGGCGGCGACGATCGTGCAGACGGCACAGTCCCAAGGTGTCAAGGTGGTCGCCTACGACCGACCCATTGTCGCGAAGCCGGCCGATTTCTACGTCTCGTTCGACAACGAGGCGATCGGCGCGTCGATCGGAAAGTCGCTGATCGATCACCTGAAGACGACCAAGGCCAAGGGTGGGTTGCTCGAGGTCAACGGGTCTCCCACCGACGCCGCCGCCGGGCTGATCAAGAAGGGCATCCACAAGGCCGTCGACGGCGGCGGGTTCAAGCTGCTCGCCGAGTACGACGCGCCGAAGTGGTCGCCGGAGAAGGCACAGCAGTGGGTGAGCGGCCAGATCGCACAGTACAAGGGCCGGATCGCCGGCGTGGTGGCGGCCAACGACGGCACCGGCGGGGGCACGATCGCCGCGTTCAAGGCGGCGGATGAACAGGTCCCGCCGGTCACGGGCAACGACGCCGAGCTGGCGGCGGTGCAGCGCATCATCGCCGGGGACCAGTACAACACCATCTCCAAGCCGATCAAAACCGTCGCCGAGGCCGCCGCGAACGTCGCCCACGAGCTGATGCAGGGGAAGAAGCCCAAGGCCGACACCACGCTGTTCGACACGCCTTCCCAGCTGTTCCAGCCGACCGTCGTGACGCAGGAGAACCTCAAGAAGGTCATCTTCGGCCCCGACGGAGTTCTCAAGACCAAGGACGTGTGCACCAAGCAGTACGCCGCCGACTGCCGCCGACTGGGCATCAAGTAGCGGTCTTCGCCTTGGAGGAGAGCGGGCCATGAGTACGGGCACAGCGGTTCCCCGCGAGAACACGGACACCGCGTTGTCACTGCGCGGCATATGCAAGCACTTCGGCGCGGTCGCCGCGCTCACCGACATCGACCTCGATGTCCCGGCCGGCGAGGTGGTGGCCATCGTCGGGGACAACGGGGCCGGCAAGTCCACGCTCGTGAAAGTCCTTTCCGGAGTCTACGCGGCCGACGCGGGGAAGATCTTCTTTCACGGCGACGAGGTCTCCCTGGGCTCGCCCGCCGAGGCCCACGCCATGGGAATAGCCACGGTCTTCCAGGACCTGGCGCTGTGCGAGAACCTCGACGTCAAGGCGAACCTGTTCCTGGGTCAGGAACTCCGGCCGTGGATGCTGGACGAGGTCGCCATGGAGAAGCGCTCGTGGGAACTGCTGCGTGAGCTGTCGGCGAAGATCCCGACACTCGACGTACCGGTGGCCGCTCTCTCGGGCGGTCAGCGGCAGACGGTCGCCATCGCGCGGTCGCTGCTCAGCAGCCCCAAGGTCGTCCTGCTCGACGAACCGACGGCGGCCCTGGGCGTCGCGCAGACGGCCGAGGTACTGAACCTGGTCGAGCGGCTCAAGGACAACGGACTCGGCGTGGTGATGATCAGCCACAACATGGAGGACGTCCGGGCGGTCGCCGACCGTGTCGCCGTCCTCAGGCTGGGCCGCAACAACGGCGTGTTCGACGTCAGGGACGTCTCGTCCGAGGAGATCGTCGCCGCGATCACCGGCGCGGCCGACAACGTGGTGTCACGGCGGGCCGCCCGCCACACGCTCGCCCAGCGGGAAGAGAAGGAACAGCCGTGAGTACTACTGAGGACAGTCGGGTGGCGCCGCCCGCCGATCTGCGAGACGAGCGTCTCGCGACCCCGCGGGACATCGCCGACCACGTTCGGGCGGGAGTGCGCCGGGTCCGGGACGGAGACCTGGGCGCGCTGCCCGTCATCGCGGGCATCGCGGTGATCTGGACCATCTTCCAACTGCTGAACCCCACGTTCCTGTCCAGCACCAACCTGGTGAACCTGTCCTTCGACATGGTTCCGATCGGCGTCATCGCGCTGGGGATCGTATGCGTCCTGCTGGTCGGCCAGATCGACCTCTCCGTGGGATCGGTCAGCGGCCTGTCGGGGGCGATCACCGCCGTCGTGATGGTCCGGTTCGAGCAGCCGACCTGGCTGGCCGTCCTCGCGGCCCTGGCCGCCAGCTGCCTGATCGGATGGCTCTACGGCCAGGGGTTCAACCGCGTCGGGGTGCCCAGCTTCGTGGTCACCCTGGCCGGTCTGCTGGCCTTCCTCGGGGTCCAACTGCTGGTGCTGCAGGGCGAGAACGCGATCAACCTCCCCTTCGACTCCACCCTCGTCAAGTTCGCGCAGCTGTGGTTCGTCCCCGACTGGCTGGCCTACACGCTGGCAGTGGCGGCGGGGGGCGGGGTACTCCGCCGCCGGCTGGGTGCGCGCCCGTACGCGGCGCCGCGCGGGACTCTCGGCACAGTCGCCGCAGTGGCTCATCGCGAAGTCGCTACTGCTGCTGGCCGCGCTGCTGTTCATGGTCTCCTACCTGTGCCGCACCCGTGGCGTCGCCTGGATGTTCATCCTCTTCGTCGCCCTGGTGCTGGCGCTGCACTATGTGCTCACCCGGACCAAGTACGGGCGGTCCGTCTACGCGGTCGGCGGCAATGCTGAGGCCGCCCGCAGGGCGGGGATCAACGTACGGGGCGTGTACACGTCGGTGTTCGTCATCTGTTCCAGCCTGGCCGCGCTCGGCGGAGTCCTGGCCGCGTCGCGGCTCGCCGCGGCGAACCAGAGCGCGGGCGGCGGAGACGTCAATCTCAACGCCATCGCCGCGGCGGTGATCGGCGGCACGAGCCTGTTCGGCGGCCGCGGCTCGGCCTTCGCCGCCCTGCTCGGCACCCTCGTTATTCAGTCAATCTCCAGCGGTCTCACCCTGCTCAACCTCGACTCGTCCTACCGGTTCGTGATCACCGGCCTGGTCCTGTTCCTGGCCGTGGGCCTGGATGCCGTAGCCCGCCGGTCGCGGCAGGCACACGGCCGGGGGTAGAACGCCGCCTCAGCTGATGTCCGCATTGGTCGAACGTCGTCATAGGCGCAGATGTCGTAGACGGACCTCGCTTCGACGTGCCCATCCATGTCGGCCGCATAGCGGATGACATGGGTGGGCACGTCATTTTGGCGTCACTGCTGGGGCGCGCGGTGGCGTCAAGGGCCCCGTAGGCGGTCACCGGTCGGTGGATCCAGCCCCAAAGCTTGACCACAAATTACACACATCCTCTCTACATACCGGGCTCCGATGGTCTAGATTGACCGTGCTTCAGCCGTTCGGGCACGAGGCGACCGGTAATGATCTAGAGAACCACTAATGATCTATAGGTCCGGCGCTACGGAAACAATTCTTGGAGCCCGAGGGGGGCCATGGGTGCGGGGAGCACCCAAGATTTCGACGGGTTCCTGCGCACGTTCTTCAAGTAGCTCTGAAACAGCTGAGATGTCATGCGCGGGGGGTGGGGGCCTCCCGTGGGAAGGACCGGCGCGGCGGGGGCGGGGGCCCCCGAGGGGAGGGACGGTGCGGGGGGTGGGGGCCTCCCGGCGGGATGAACAGTGTTAGGCGACCACGTCGAACCACTGGGGACCTGGGGGGTTCTGTGCGGCAGGGGGGATTAGTCAGCCCGTTTTCGTCAGAGCGCGGGCGTCTGGCGAACGGGGCAATCAGTCGGCCCGCGAATGACTGGGAGCAGCGGTACCGCCGTACCGTGATCACCAGCGATACCGTGGCCACCGCCATCGTGGTGGCGGCGATCGGCAACTTCTTCGGGGCCCGGGACGCGGCCAACTGGCACGAGAAGTGGGGGATTCTCGCATTCGGCACCGAGCTGCTGGTGCTGGGGGCGCTTGCGGTGAGCCGGTCGTGGGCTCCGGCCGTGCTCGGCCAGGGCGCCGAGGAATTCCGCCGGCTCGGACGCTCACTGTTCACGGCGACCGTCGTACTGGCACTCGGCGGGATCGCCCTCACCTCGCGCAACATCAAGCTCTGGATCTTCGTCGCGATCCCCGCGATCGCGCTCATCACCATGACCGCGCGGTATGTGCTGCGCCTCTGGCTGCACAAACAGCGGAAGGAAGGGCGGTGCCTGCGACCGGTGCTCGCTGCCGGGAGCCCGGCCACCGTGCACGACCTGATCACCCGAACACGCAAGTTCCCGCACCTCGGCTGGCGGGTGGACGCGGTGTGCACGACAGACGGTCTCGGGCTCGACGGTGACCAACTGGACGGAGTGCCGGTCGTCGGCCGGCTGACGGACGTGGCGGGCCATGTCCGCCGCGACGGCTACCGTGTCGTCGCGGTCACACCGGACCCGCACTGGTCACCGGACCGGTTGCAGCGGCTGGCTTGGAACCTCGAAGGCAGCGACGCCGAGATGGTCGTGGCCCCCGTGCTGATGGAGGTGGCCGGCCCGCGGCTGCACGTCGACGCGGTGCTCGGGATCCCGCTGCTGCGGGTCAGCATGCCTGCCTTCACCGGGGGCCGCCGGGCGGTCAAAGGGGTCGTCGACCGGATGGGCGCAGCGATCCTGCTGATCCTGTTCGCGCCGCTGATGGTGTTCGTCGGACTGCTCGTGATGGCCGACAGTCGGGGTGGGGCGTTCTACCGCCAGCGCAGGGTCGGCAAGGACGGCCGCGAGTTCACCATTCTCAAGTTCCGCACCATGGTCGCCGGGGCTGACGGGGCACGTGCCGCGCTGGCCGACCGCAACGAAGGCGCCGGCCTGCTGTTCAAGGTCCGCCGGGATCCGCGGGTGACCCGGGTGGGAGCAGTGCTGCGCCGGTACTCGATCGACGAGCTCCCGCAGCTTTTCAACGTGCTCACCGGATCCATGTCGCTCGTCGGTCCGCGGCCTCCGTTACCCGAGGAGTCCGCCGCGTACGACCCGGACATCCGGCGGCGGCTGCTGGTCAAGCCCGGGCTCACCGGCCTGTGGCAGATCAGCGGACGCAGCGACCTGTCGTGGGAGGAGGCGGTCCGGCTGGACCTGCGGTACGTGGAGGACTGGTCGCTCGCCCTGGACACAGTGATCTTGTGGAAGACGCTGCGTGCGGTGCTCTACGGGCAGGGGGCCTACTGATGCACGGGGGTCTGCAATTCAACGGTCGCGCCGACGCGCGGACCGCAGGCCAGAAGGGCCTGCCTGGGGGGAGGAACGGGTCATGAGAGTCAGCGTTTTCGGGCTCGGCTACGTGGGCTGTGTGTCGGCCGCGTGCCTGGCCGGCATGGGTCACGAGGTCATCGGGGTGGACGTGAACCAGGTGAAGGTCGACCTGGTCAACGACGGCAAGGCCCCGGTGGTCGAGGAGCGGATCGGCGAGCTCATCGCCGAGGTCGTGCGGACCGGGGCGTTACGCGCCACCGGCGATGTCCGCGAGGCGATCACGGGCAGCGAGGTGTCGCTGGTCTGCGTGGGCACGCCGTCGGAGCCCAACGGCAGCCTGTGCACCACGTACTTGGAGCGGGTCACCGAGCAGATCGGCGCCGCGCTGGCCGAGGGGGCCAAGCAGGGGGGCCGGCACACCGTCGTGTTCCGCAGCACCATGCTCCCGGGCACCTGCCTGAACCTGCTGGTGCCGATTCTGGAGAAGTACGTCGGCGGCACGGCCGGGGTGGACATCGGGGTCGCGGTCAACCCGGAGTTCCTGCGCGAGGGCACGAGCGTGCGGGACTTCTTCGACCCGCCCAAGACCGTCATCGGCGAGCTCGACCCGGCAAGCGGCGATGCGGTGATGGCGCTGTACGACGGCCTGCCCGGCGAGGTGTTCCGGGTGCCGGTCCCGACGGCCGAGGCGATCAAGTACGCGGACAACGCGTTCCACGGCCTCAAGATCGGCTTCGCGAACGAGCTGGGCGCGGTGTGCCAGGCGCTCGGGGTGGACTCGCACCAGGTGATGGACGTGTTCCTGGCCGACCGCAAGCTGAACATCAGCCCCGCCTATCTGCGGCCCGGCTTCGCCTTCGGTGGTTCCTGCCTGCCCAAGGACTTACGCAGCCTGGTGCACGCGGCGCAGCGGGCCGACGTCTCGGTGCCCATCCTCGCCCATGTGCTGCCCTCCAACTCCGACCATCTTCAGCGCGCGGTGGAGCTGGTCGAGCGCACCGGCAAGCGCCGGGTGGGCCTGTTCGGGCTGTCCTTCAAACCCGGCACCGACGACCTCCGCGAGAGCCCGCTCGTCGAGCTGGCGGAGCGGCTCTTCGGCAAGGGTTACGACCTGCGGATCCACGACGCCAACGTGAGCCTGTCCCGGCTGATCGGCGCGAACCGCGAGTACATCGAGAACCGGCTGCCGCACCTCGCGCAGCTGCTCGCGGATTCCGTCGACGAGGTGCTCGAGCACGCCGAGGTGTGCCTGGTCGGGACCAGGGATCCGGCCGTGCTGTCGGCCCTGCCGCATGGCGACGGCCCGGTGATCGTCGACCTCATCCGCCTTCCCGACGCCGAGGCGCGCCGGGCCGAACCGGGGTACATGGGCCTTGCTTGGTGACACATCGTTCGGTGACACGGTCAGCGGCGACGGGCCGGGCCGGCGCGCGCTGATCCTGGTGGAGAACCTGTCGGTGCCGTTCGACCGGCGGGTGTGGCAGGAGTGCACGACGCTGCGCGACGCGGGCTGGAAGGTGCACGTCATCTGTCCCCAGGGGACAAAGCGGGACACGGAGCCGGAGGCGGAGATCGACGGGGTGCGGATCCACCGCTACCCGTTGCGCGCGGCCACCGGAGGGCCGGCCGGCTATCTGCGGGAGTACGGATCGGCGTTGTGGCATACGGCCCGGCTGGCCCGCAAGGTCGGCCCGGTCGACGTGGTCCACGCCTGCAACCCGCCCGACCTGCTGTTCCTGCCGGCACTGTGGCTGAAGCGGCGCGGCGCGCGGTTCGTCTTCGACCAGCACGACCTGGTACCCGAGCTGTACCTCTCCCGGTTCGACCGCGGCGAGGATCTGCTCTATCGCGCCGTGTGCGCGCTGGAACGGCGGACCTACCGGGCCTCGGACGTCGTGCTCGCCACGAACGAGAGCTACCGGGACGTCGCGATACGCCGTGGCGGTCGGAGGCCGGAGGACGTCTTCGTGGTGCGCAGCGCGCCCTCGATCGACCGGTTCCAACCGGTGCCACCCGAGCCGGAGTTGAAGCGCCGCAAGCCTCATCTGCTGTGCTACCTCGGCGTCATGGGCCCTCAGGACGGCGTCGACTACGCCTTACGGGCCCTCGCGAAGCTGCGCGACGAGCTCGGGCGGACCGACTGGCATGCGGTGTTCGTCGGCGCCGGCGACGCCTTCGACGCGATGGTGGAGCTGTCCCGGCGGCTCGGGCTCTCGGAGCAGGTGCAGTTCACCGGGCGCATTCCGGACGCCGACCTGGTGCGCTACCTGTCCACCGCGGACGTGTGCCTCTCCCCCGACCCGCGCAATCCGCTCAACGACGTCTCGACCATGAACAAGGTCCTGGAGTACATGGCGATGGGCCGGCCGATCGTCTCGTTCGACCTCCGGGAGGCGCGGGTCTCCGCCGGTGACGCCGCCGTCTACGCATCCGCCAACGACGAGGCCGAGTTCGCGGGGCTCATCGCACTGCTGCTGGACGATCCGGAGAGGCGGGCCCGGATGGGCAAGATCGGCCAGGAGCGGATCGGCGGACCGCTCTCCTGGCGGAACTCGCAAGCGTCGCTGCTCGCCGCCTACGCCGCTGCCTGCCGTGACCACACTCCGGTGTCGGCGGGCGCCCCGAACCGGGCAGGGAAGAGGCAGCGCCGTTGAGCGACGACACGATACGCCTGGTCACGATCGGGCGGATTATCCGTCGGCGCCGACGGCTTCTCACTATCCTCGCCGTGGTGGGTGCGCTCGTCGGCTACGGCACCTCTTTACTGTTTCCGCCGCGCTACACGACGTCGGCATCGGTACTGCTGCCGGGGGCGTGGCAGGAGCGCGAGCTGGCGACTCAGGTGGAGATCGCGACCAGTTCGGTGGTGGTCGACCGCGCGGCCACCACGCTCGGCTGGACCGGGGTCAGCGGCAGCGAGCTGCGGGATCAGGTGAGCGCCAAGGCCGCCGACGGGAACATCATCACGATCTCGGGCACGGCCGACACCCCGGAGCGCGCACAGAAACTCTCCGACCAAGTGGCCCAGCAGTTCGTCACATTCGCCGCACGGATCGCGGGCGACAACACCGACCCCGAAGCGGCGACGCGGCCCGAGGCACTGCGGCAGATGGTGGTGCGGACCAGCCGCCGCATCACCGAGCTGGCCGATGCGGCCGATCCGGGTCAGACCGTGGAGGGCGTGCAGACCCGCACCGAGCTCGCGAAGCTGCGCACCACGCTGCAGGAGGCCATCAACAAGCTGGACCAGGCCGACCCGGCTGCCAACAAGGCGAACAAGACCAACATGGTCGTCATGGGGCCGGCGGCCCGGCCGACCGGCGAGGCACCGCCGACGCGGATGCAGCTCATCATCGCCGGGGCGCTGCTGTTCTTCCTGCTCGCGGTCATCGGCCATCTCACCGCCGCACGGATGAGTCGCCGACTGCGTACCGAACCGGAGATCGCCGCGGCGATGGGCTCGGTGCTGCTGGGTACCGTCGAGGTACCCGGTGAACGGCGCGCGCACCGGCCGGAAGGCCATGGCCCGCGGGCCCGGATCCGCCGGCTGCTGGGCGTCGACGTCCGGTGGGACATACCGACCCCGCGGACGTCCGGCGACGAGGCCGGCAGACAGATCCGCTACCGGCGGGTGTGCACCCGCCTCCGGGACCAACTGCCGGCCCCCCGGCGGCTGCTGGTTGTCGTCCCGGACGGCGACGAGATCGCCCGCCGGGCCGCCGGGCAGCTCGTCGCCGAGGCCGAGAGCGGTCCTTCCCCGTCCTCTTCGAGCAGGGGATACCCCATCCCGTCCTCGTCGAGCAGGGGGTACCCCATGCTGCGGGTGGTGGGGGTTTCGGTGGACCGGCCGATGGTGCCGGACCGCGACGACGAGTCCGGTGCCCTGGTCGTGCTCAGCGCGGGCTGCTGGACCGCGGGGGAGCTCGCCGGCATCGCCGGCGCGTGTGCGGACGCGGGGCACGAGGTCGTTGGCATCGTCCTCGCCGGCACGGTCCGGGCCCGTCCGACGCGGACTGCCGACCGTCCTCGGGATGCCGCGACGCCGGCGCTCGCGGCCCGCGACCATGCGACGGAAGGTTCAGGGTGACGACGAGTACGACATCGGAGTCGTCGGCCGCCGCTCCGCTGCTTGACCTGCAGTCGCTGGTGGTGGCGGTGCGCAGGCGGCGCCGCCTCTGGGGCTCCCTGGCGCTGCTGGGGCTGCTCGTCGGTGCGGCGTTGGCGGTCCTGCTGCCGCCGCCGCCGAGCGCGGTGACCAAGGTGCTGGTCGCGCACAAGGAGGACCAGCCGAACGACCCCGGAACGCTGATCCGCACCGACGTCGCGCTGCTGCAAACCACGCGGATCGCCGGTAAGGCCCTGAAGTCCCTCGGGTCCCCGGAAAAACCAGAGGACTTCATGCAGGACTACGGGGGTATCGGTTTGACCAACAACCTGCTGCAGATCAATGTGACAGGTGACAGCGACGCGCAAGCGGTGGCCCGCGCCAAGGCGCTGGCCGATGCGTTCGTCGCGGACCATGTGAAGCGGATACGGGAAGCCGCGAACGCCGAAGCCAAGACCCTGCTCGACCAGCGTGACCGAATGCGGGACGAACTCGCCCAGGTCAACAAGGCGATCGAAGAGGGATCGCCGGAGAGCGGGCCGAAGGCGTCGGCGAACATGGAGTCGCTCTTCGCCCGCCGGGCCGAGCTCACCTCGCGCATCACTGATTTCGGCCAGCGCGCCGCGGAGGCGCGCATCGGCACGCCCCAGCTCATCGCCGGCACGCAGATCGTGGACGCCCCGCGCGCGGTGCGGCACTCCCTGCCCAGGGCCGTTGCCACCAACGCGGCGATCGGGCTCGTCCTCGGGCTCGCCCTCGGGCTCGCGGTGGCCGCGGTCGGCGCGGTGGTCGCGGACCGCCCCGTGCTGCGCCGGGAGATCGCGGCGAACCTCGGCGCCTCGGTCATCGCGGAGCTGCCCCGGCGGTCGGGCAGGCTGTGGCAGCGCCGACGGATCCGGGCGGCACGGACAAGGCTCACCACGTCCTTGGCCCGCACCGTGCGCGGCTCCGCGGAACCGGTGTCGCTGCTGGAACTGGGCTGTGCGCGCAGCGCGAGCGTGATCGCCCTGGACCTCGGCCGGGCACTGGCGGCGGAGGGGCCAGCGGTCATCATCGACGCACTGCCCGGCCCGCAACTCGCCAAGCGCACCACGAAGCCAGGAGATCCCACCGTGGTCAGCGGCGAGCGTGCCGCGGCCGTGTCGCAGGAGGAGCTCCGGCTCGGCGTCGGCTCGGTGGCGCCCGGCACCGCGTGGACCGACCTCCAGTACCTCGGCGCCCGGACCGTGCTCGTCGTACGTGCCGGGCACGGCAGCGCCGCATGGCTGCACACCGTGGCGCGGCACCTCGCGGACCAGGGCATTCCAGTGATCGGTGTGGTGCTGATCGACCCCGATCCGCGTGACCGGTCCGACGGCACGCTGTGGGACGGGCCGCACACCGCGCTGCGCGGCCAGAGCGAGCGGCCGGCCCGGCAGAACGGGACGGGCCGGTGGCGGACGGAGCGGCAGCCGATGTGGGCCGCACGGATCCCGGACAGCGACCAGGAGGCGCGGTAGGACATGTGTGGCATCGCAGGCACTTACCGATGGCCGGACGGGAAGGTCGTGACCGACCGGCTCACCGATACCCTCGCCCACCGCGGCCCGGACGGGGCGGGCCGGTACAGCCACGCCGCCGGCGTTGGCGAAGTGCACCTCGGGCACCGCCGGCTGGCCATCATCGACCTGTCCGGGACCGGCGCCCAGCCGATGGTCTCGGACGGCCTCGCCCTGACGTACAACGGCGAGCTGTACAACGCGCCCGAGCTGCGTGCCGAGCTGGCAGCCGCCGGGGTGCGCTTCCGTGGTACCTCCGACACCGAGGTGCTGCTGGGGGCCTGGCGGCGCTGGGGCACGGACTGTCTGCCCCGGCTGCGCGGCATGTTCGCGTTCGGCATCTTCGACGAGCGAACCGGTGAGCTGGTGCTCGCCCGCGACCAGCTCGGCATCAAGCCGCTGTTCCTGCTCCGGCGCGGCGAGGGTCTGGTGTTCGCCTCCGAGCTCAAGGCGCTCGCGGCCGCCACCGGCGGGTCGCTGCAGGTGGACCAGGCGGCGCTGGTGGCCTCGCTCCTTTACTACTGGGTGCCGGACTCGCGCTGCGCGTTCCGCGAGGCGGAGAAGCTGCCGCCGGGGAGCTGGCTGCGGATCCGGCCCGACGGCCGGGTGGAGCGCGGCAGTTACTGGAACCTGAAGGACGTCGCCGCCGAGGGCCGGGAACGGGCCCGCAACGGTGAGCAGCCGGACCTGGCCGCCATCGTCGAGGAGTCGACGCGGCGCCACCTGCTCTCCGACGTACCCGTGGCGACCTTCCTCTCCGGCGGTCTCGACTCCAGCTACCTGACCGCGCTGGCGGCCCGCGACCGACCCGGGATCTCCGCGTACACGATCGGCTTCCGCTCCGAGGACGCCAGGTTCGAGGCGATGCCGGACGACCTGCGCTATGCCCGGCAGGTGGCCGAGCGGTTCGGCGTCGACCTGCATGAGATCGAGATCGCCCCGAACGTGCTCGATCTGCTGCCGCAGATGACGTACCACCTGGACGAGCCGATCGGCGACCCCGCCGCGATCAACACGTTCCTGATCTGCTCGGCCGCCCGGGAGGCCGGGGTCAAGGTGATGCTCTCGGGGATGGGTGCCGACGAACTGTTCGCCGGTTACCGCAAGCACCTGGCCAACCTGATCGCGCTGCGCTACCAGCGCGTCCCGCGGCCCCTGCGGCGCGGGGTGTTCAGGGCCGTGGACCGGCTGCCGGTCGCCACGGCCCGCCGGGGGTACCGGTCGGTGCGCTTCGCGAAGCGGTTTCTCTCCTTCGCCGAGCTGCCGGAGGAGACCGCGTTCCGGCGCAGCTACACCATGTACGACCAGGACGAGCTGCTCGCCCTTCTCGATCCGGACCTGGCCGGGACGGTCGAGGACGTGCTCACCGAGCACGCGGACATCTATCAGGACAACGACCTCGACGACTTCGTCAACCGCATGTGCCTGGGCGACGCCCGGATGTTCCTGCCGGGCCTGAACCTCACGTACACGGACCGCTCCAGCATGGCCGCGTCGACCGAGGTGCGGGTGCCGTACGTGGACGTCGAGGTGGTCAAGGCGGCGTTCGCCGTGCCCGGTGATCGCAAGATCGTCGGACGGCAGGGCAAGGCCGTCCTCAAGGAGGCGGCCACCTCGATCCTGCCCCGGGAGATCGTCTACCGGCCCAAGGGCCTGTTCAGCGCCCCGCTGCGGGCCTGGATGAGCCGGGATCTGGCACCGCTGGTACGCGAGGTGGTGCACGACGGCGTGCTCGTCCGTTCCGGCTTCCTGCGCCGCGACGCGCTGGCGCGGCTCGTCGCCGAGGACGCCGCCGGGCAGCGGGACTTCTCCAAGCATCTGTGGCATGTGCTGACCCTCGAGTACTGGTATCGCGACGCGACCTCTGGGTCCGGCCAGAGCACTCGGTTAACGGCTTAGGAATTCAGAGGAGTTCGGGTGAAACAGGTTGTGCAGAACTACAAGAGCGGCGAGCTGGCGGTGCTCGACGTGCCGGTGCCGGGATGCAAGCCGGGGGGTGTGCTGGTCCGCAGCGCCTACTCGCTGATCTCCACCGGGACCGAGCTCATGAAGGTGTCCGAGGCCGGTATGTCGATGCTGGGCAAGGCCCGCTCCCGGCCTGACCAGGTGGCCAAGGTCATGCAGAGCGTGGCCACCAACGGATTGCCCGCCACCTACCGCAAGGTGATGGGCAAGCTGGACTCCTACACGCCGCTGGGCTACTCGCTGTGCGGAGTGGTCGAGCAGGTCGGCACCGGGATCGACGATGTGGCGGTCGGTGACCTCGTGGCCTGCGCCGGCAATGAGCACGCGTTGCACGCCGAGCTGAACTGGGTGCCGAAGAACCTCTACGCCCGGGTGCCGGACGGCCTCGCGCCGCGGCACGCGGCCTTCGGCACCGTCGGGTCGATCGCGATGCAGGGCGTCCGCCGCGGCGAGCCGCAGCTCGGCGACACGGCACTGGTCATCGGCCTCGGGCTGATCGGGCAGCTGGTGGTGCAGCTGCTGGCCGCCTCGGGAGTCCGCGTCGTCGGAGTCGACCCCGACCCGGTGCGCTGCGAGCTCGCCGAGCGCCTGTCCGCGGCGGCCTGCGGCGATCCCGCCTCCGCGGCCGTGGAAGCCGCCGTCGCCGAACTCACCGGCGGTCACGGTGTGGACCAGGTGTACCTGGCCGCCGGCGGTAACAGCAACCAGCCCGTCGAGCTGGCCGCCCGGCTGTGCCGGGACCGAGCCCGGGTCGTCGACATCGGCAAGTGCCGCCTGGACCTGCCGTGGAACGCGTACTACGAGAAGGAGCTCGACGTCCGGTTCTCCCGCAGTTACGGCCCCGGGCGCTACGACCCGGAGTACGAGCTCGAGGGGCGGGACTACCCGATCGGCTATGTGCGCTGGACCGAACGCCGCAACCTGGCGTGCTTCCTCGATCTCCTCGCCCGCGGCAGCGTCGACGTGGAGCCCTTGGTCTCTCACATCGCCGCCTTCGATGACGCCGTCGAGACGTATCAGCGCCTGAAGGACGGCGATCTGAAGGCCGTGGCGGTGCTGTTCCGGTACCCCGGCCACCCCAGCCAAGCTGCGGAAGCGGAGGCCCCGGCGGTGGCCGTGCCCGCGGTGAGGAGAGCCGGCGGCGGAGTGTCCACCCCGACCGGGTCCGCCAAGGCGCCGGTGCGGCTGGCGTTCGTCGGCGCGGGAAACTACACGACATCCATGCTGCTGCCGCACCTGGCACGGCGCGACGGCGTCGAGTTGTCCACGGTCGTCACCACGACCGCGCTGTCCGCGGCCAACGCGCAGCGGAAGTTCGGCTTCGCCGAGGCGACCACCGATCTCGACGCCGTGCTCGGCGACAAGTCCATCGACGCGGTGTTCGTGGTCACCCGGCACAGCTCGCACGCCGAACTGACCCGGAAGGCGCTGCTCGCCGGCAAGACGGTGTTCGTGGAGAAGCCCCTGGCCCTCACCGAGGACGAGCTGGCCGGCGTGCTCGCGGCAGTGGAGGAGTCCGGCAACGACCGGCTGCAGGTGGGCTTCAACCGCCGCTTCGCCCCGCTGCTGCAGGAGGCCAGGAAGCGGTTCGGCGCCCGGACCGGCCCGGCGAGCCTGCGCTACCTGGTCAACGCGGGCCGGCTGCAGCACGGCAGCTGGTACCTCCAGCAAGACACCGAGGGCTCGCGGTTCGAGGGCGAGGGCGGGCACTTCATCGACACGGCGAGCTGGCTGCTCGAGGCCGACCCGGTCTCGGTGTACGCGGTCGCCACGTCCGGCAACGAGGGCAGCGGTGACCTTCAGGTTGTGCTGCGCTACCCGGACGGGTCCACCGCCACCATCAGCTACGTCACCACCGGCGCGCCCGGTTTCCCCAAGGAGACGCTGGACCTGATCGCGGACGGCAAGGTGCTGCGGCTCGACGACTTCGTCCGTGCCTCGCTGTTTGCAGACAGGGGGGCCAGCGGCAAGCGGTGGGTCAGTTCGCGGCTGCCCAAGGCCCGGGACAAGGGCCAGTCCGCCGAACTGGCCGCGTTCATCAAGGCCGTGCGCACCGGCGGGCCGATGCCGGTGCCGCTGGAGTCGCTGGTCGCCACCACGGCGGCCACCCTCGCCGTGCGGACCGGCCTGGCCGGCGGCGCGCCGGTCACGTTGGCGAGGGCGCGATGACTGTGAGCTCGGGGAGTCCGGGCTGGTACCTGCGGCGGCTGTCCCGGATGGGGCCGCGGGAGGTCGGCGGCCGGGTGGGCGACGCCGTGCGCAGGCGGCGGTGGCGGTCGGCGCGGCCGGACTGCCCGAGCGTGACCGGCGCCCGGTTCACCGCGGTACTGCCCGCGGGGACGATCGCCGCGGTGCCACCGGACGCCGCGAAGCGTCTCATCGCCGAGGCGGACCGGCTGATGGCCGGGCACGCCGAGTTTTTCGGGGTGGTCCGCGACGACCTGGCCGACCCGGACTGGTGGTACGACCCGAAGACCGGGCGCCGGGCTCCGTGGGGCTACGCCTTCGACGTGCCGTACCGGAACGAGGACGCGGTCGGGGACATCAAGCAGATCTGGGAGCTGTCCCGGCATCAGTACCTCACCCAGCTCGCCGCCGCCTACGCGATCACCGGGGACGAGCGGTACGCCGAGCGCGTGGCCGAGCACCTGCGGTCGTGGTGGGCGGGCAACGCGCCGCTGCGCGGAGTGCACTGGACCAGCGGCATCGAGCTGGGGATCCGGCTGCTGTCGTGGGTGTGGATCCGCCGGCTGCTCGACGGCTGGCCGGGCGCGGCCGGGCTGTTCGAGGGCAACCCGGTGGCGCTGAACCAGATCTGGCACCACCAGCGCTGGCTGGCCGCCTTCCCCAGCCGGGGGTCTTCGGCGAACAACCACGTCATCGCCGAGACCGCCGGGCAGTCTGCCGCGGCCTGCGCGTTCGGGTGGTTCCCCTCCTCGGCGCGCTGGCGAGCCGACGCGCTGCGGTCGCTGGAGCGGCAGCTGCGGAGCAACACCTTCGACTCCGGTCTCAACCGCGAGCTGGCCACCGAGTATCACGGACTGGTGCTGGAGCTCGGCCTGGCCGCGGTGGCCGAGGCGGATGCCGCAGGCGTGCCGGTCCCCGCGTCGATCCGGCTGGTGCTGCTGCGGATGACCGACGCGCTCGCGGCCATCGTGGACAACCGGCTGCGGCCGCCGCGCCAGGGGGACGCGGACGACGGGCACGGTCTGGTCGTGGACGGCGCGGGAACCGACCGCTGGGCCTCGCTGCTGGCCACCGGGGACGCCGTGTTCGGCCGGCTCGCCTGGTGGCCGGCGGTGACCGGCGCCGATGTGCGCACCCCGCTGCTGGCCGCGCTCATCCGGCCGTACGCGAAAAATGGAACCGCACCGGCCGTGTCCCGACCGCCAAGCCGGCCGGCCCATTTCGCCGACGCGGGGCTTACCATCCTGCGCGGTCCGGCGGAGATCTGGTGCCGCTGCGACGGTGGTCCGCACGGGTTCCTGACCATCGCCGCGCATGCTCACGCGGACGCGCTGTCCGTGGAGGTCCGGCACGACGGGGTCGACGTGCTCGCCGACCCGGGGACATTCTGCTACCACGGGCAGCCCGAGTGGCGGCAGTACTTCCGGTCGACCCTCGGCCACAACACCCTGCAACTGGACGGCGGTGACCAGTCCGTCTCCGGCGGCCCGTTCCTGTGGACCCGGCATGCCCGCAGCCGCGTCCTGATCGCGGACACATCCGGCGCCTCCGAAGAGGGGACGGCCCGCTGGTGCGCCGAGCACGACGGCTACCAGCAATCCGTGCACCGCCGCAGGGTGGAGCTGACGGCCGCGGCCAAGGAGCTGAGGGTGGTCGACGAGGTGCGCGGCCCGCGCCGGGCCGTGCGCCTGGCGTTCCACCTCGGCCCGGCGATCGCCGCGGACCTGGTGGGGAACCGGGCACAGCTCACCTGGACCCGGGACGGCGAGGACCGCTCCGCGGCGCTCGACCTGCCCGGGCAGCTGTGCTGGCGGGCGCATCGCGGCGAGAGTGACCCGCCGCTGGGCTGGTACTCCGCCGGCTTCGGGCGCAAGGAACCCACCACAACGCTGGTCGGCACCGGCTTCGCCGACGGCACCGCGCTGTTGGGGGAGTTCACCACCGTACTCAGGTTCCGCGGCTAGGGAGGAGGACGCTTGGGGATCAAGTGGCGGCACTGGGCGTTTCCGGCGGCACCACTGGCGCTGGCCCTGCTGGCGGCGGCCGGCTGTGAGAGCACGCCGGGCGCTCGGTCAAAGCCGCCCGCTGCGCCGTCCACGTCCGTGGCCCGGGTGTGCGCCAAGCCCGCGGCCGGGCCGGCGAAGGCGCCGGCGGGCGCGGTGATGGTCGACCCCGCGGTGGCCGGTGACCTGGCTGCGAAGACCAAGAAGAGCCCTCCGAACACCACGTTCTGGCTTCGACCGGGCAAGCACAGGCTCGACCCGGACCGCTACGCCCAGGTCATCCCCAAGGAGGGGAACACCTACCTCGGCGCGCCGGGCGCGGTGCTCGACGGCCGGAAGACCAACCAGTACGCGTTCGGCGGCACCGCCCGCAACGTCACCATCCGCTTCCTGACCGTGCAGGATTTCGTCGCGCCGCACAACGAGGGCGTGGTCAACCATGACTCGGCCGACGGGTGGGTGATCGAGCACGCGACGATCCAGAACAACTCCGGCGCCGGGCTGATGGCCGGCGCCCGCCAGCGGGTCCGCGCCAGTTGCCTGCGCGGCAACGGTCAGTACGGCATGAACGCGTACAAGGCCACCGGCCGTATCAGCGGTCTGGTGGTCGAGGGCAACGAGATCGTGGGCAACAACCGGGACGACTGGGAGCGGCGACGGCCGGGCTGCGGCTGCACCGGAGGCGTCAAGTTCTGGGCCGTCAACGGCGCCGACATACGAGGCAACTGGGTGCACGACAACCGCGGAGCCGGGTTATGGGCGGACACCAACAACAACGACTTCCGCATCGAGAACAACGTGCTCGAGGCCAACGACGGTGCCGCGCTGATCTACGAGACCAGCTACAACGCGGTCATCCGGAAGAACACGATCCGGCGGAACAACTGGGTCGAGGGCCGCAGGTACGCCGACCGAGGCGACAACTTCCCGTATCCGACCATCTACCTGTCCGAGTCCGGCGGCGAACCACGGATCCGGGCCCGTACGGACAAGATCGAGATCTACCGGAACGTGCTGGAGAACAACTGGTCCGGAATCACCCTGTGGGAAAACGCCGACCGGTTCTGCAACAGCCCGGCCAACACCTCCTCCGGTGACTGCACGTTGCTGGTGAAGAAGACCGACCGCTGCGCACAGCCGGCGATCGCCACTGCCCCGCTCTACGCCGACTGCCGGTGGAAGACCCAGCGGGTGGACATCCACGGCAACCGCTTCGTGCTGGACGAATCCGTCGTCGACTGCACGGTGAAGTGCGACCGGATGGCGTTGCTGGCCAACTACGGCACCTATCCGGACTGGTCGCCGTACCAGGGCGAGCGGGTGGCCGAGGCGATCACCCGCAAACAGCACAACCGCTGGCACGACAACGTCTACCTCGGGCCATGGAAGTTCGTCGCCCACGACCCGAGCCGGATACTCGACTCCTGGCAGTGGCAGAGCACGCCGTACCAGCAGGACGCGGGCAGCACCTTCCGCGCACGGGACGGTGGTTGAGATGAGCACCGACCACACGTCCCACACGTCGAAGATCGTCGGGACGGTCTGGGGACTGCTGATCCTCAACACGCTCGGCTCCGCCGGGGCGAAGACCATCATCCCGCTCCCCCGCTCCCTCATCCAGTTGGTCACCATGGGCGCGCTGGTCACCGCGTTCGCGCTGGCGCTCACCCTCAATCTGCGGCTGCGCATCCGAGCCAGCGCCTATCTGTTCCTGCTCACCTTGCTGCTCGTGCCGAGCGTGATCTCCAGTGCGCACCTGGAGTCCGGGTTCGGCGCGTTGTTCCGGTGCGCCCGGCTGGCTCTCTTCGTCGGCACGCTGTGGCTGCTCAGCCGCTGGTGGGACGGCGGTCTGACGTTCGTGCGGCACCACATCCGGATGTACTTCGCGGTGCTCGGGTCGGTGGCCGCCGGCCTGGTCGTCTCGCCGGGCGCTGCCATGCCCGACCTCTACGGCGGCCGGCTGGTCGGCGCGTTGTGGCCGCTCACCCCGCCGCAGATCGGACAGTACGCCGCGGTGATCACCGGGCTCACCGTGCTGCTCGTACTGGGCCGCCGGACCGACCGGGCGAGCGCGGCGCTGGTCATCGTGCCGTCACTCGTCCTGCTCGCGTTGACCCATACCCGGACGGCCACACTCGGCCTGTTCATCGGGCTGGCGTTGGCGATCGGCTCGCTCGTCCTGACCAGCGCCGCCGCCCGCCGGTTCTTCACCCGGGCGGTGCTGTGCGCCGCGGTGGCCGCGGTGGCGCTCGGCTCCGCGCTGCAGGCGTGGTTCCTGCGCGGACAGAGCAAGGAGAACTTCTCCAGCCTCACCGGTCGGGCCAAGGTCTGGGACGCCCTGCTGGCAGCGCCCCGGACGACCGTGGAGCAGGTGTTCGGCGTGGGCCTGGGCGACAAGTCGTTCGGCGGGCTGCCGATCGACAACAGCTGGCTGGCCGTCTACAACGAGCAGGGTCTGCTCGGCGTCGCCCTCGTGGCGGCGATCATCATCGTGCTGGGTGGCGTCGCGTTGCTGCGGCCACCGTCGCTGCAGAGGGCCTGCGCGATCTTCCTGATCAGCTACTGCGCGATCGCGTCGTACACCGAGGCCGGGCTGGGCGACGCCTCGCCGTATCTGCTGCATCTGGCCGTGGCCGGCTCGCTGCTGGCGGCACCTGCCCCGGCCACGCCCGTCCCGACGCCCGAAGTTCCTCGACGACGCATTCCGCGATGGGCCCGGAGATCGGAGGTGACCTGATCATGCACGGCATTCACGTCCTCGTAGTGCACAACCGCTACGCCTCGGCGCAGCCGAGCGGGGAGAACAAGGTCGTCGACCAGGAGGTGGAACTGCTGCGCGCGGCCGGCCACCGGGTCGAGGTGTTCGAGCGGCGCAGCGACGAGATCGCCGCCCGTTCCCTGCTGGGCAAGGCCGCCGTACCGCTGCTGGTGCCGTGGAACCCGGCGGTCCGCACGGAGCTCGCCGCCCGGCTGCGCACCGAGCGGCCGGACGTGGTGCACGTCCACAACGTCTTCCCGCTCCTGTCGCCAGCGGTGCTGGCCGCCTGCGCCGACGCCGGTGTGCCCGCCGTCGCCACGCTGCACAACTACACCCAGGTCTGCCCGCCCGGCACGCTGCAGCGGGACGGCCGGCCGTGCGCCGAGTGCGTCGGGTCGACGCCACTGCCCTCCGTCCGGCACGGCTGCTACCGGGGCTCCCGGCTGGCGACGGTGCCGCTCGCGGTCAGCCTGTCGGTCAACCGGCGGCGGTGGTGGTCCGGCGTGGAGCGGTTCTTCTGCATCTCCGCGGCGCAGCGCGACGTCCTGGTGCGGGCCGGCATGCCGGCCGAACGGCTGGCGGTGAAGCACAACTTCGTGCCCGAACCGGGCGCCCGCCGAACGGGCGCCGGCGAGCATCTGCTGTATCTCGGCCGGCTCGCGGAGGCCAAGGGCGTACGGCTGCTCATGGCCGCGTGGGACGAGATCGCCGCGAGCGGCGGTGTGGGTGTGCCGCTCATGGTCGCCGGCGCGGGGCCACTGGAACGAGAGGTGACCGCCTGGGCGGCGGGCCGGGACGACGTGCGGTACGTCGGCCTGTACGACACGGCGGAGTGCCGGCAGGCCATCGCGCGGTCGGTCGCCGTGGTGGCTCCCTCGACGTGGCTGGAGGCGTTCGGCCTGGTGGTCGTGGAGGCGATGGCGGCGGGGGTCCCGGCCGTCGCCGCCGGTCACGGCGCCTTCGTCGAACTCGTCGAGGACGGGGTGACCGGGCTGCTGCACCGGCCGGGCGAGCCCGCCTCGCTCGCGTCCTGCCTGCGCCGGATCACGGCCGAGCCGGCGCGCAACCGGGAGATGGGGCAGTCGGCCCGGCGCCGTTACGAGCGGGACTTCAGCCCGGCCGTCGGGCTGGAGCGCCTGGTGGAGGGGTACCGCACCGCGATCGCGGATCGGACGGAATCAATGGGGGGCAATAGATGACACGATGCCGACTCTGCGGCTCGGAAGCGATGGCGAGCGTCGTCGATCTCGGGGCGACGCCACCGTGTGAGAGCTTTCTCGCCGCGGACCAACTGGACAAGCCGGAACCGGCGTACCCGCTGCACCTGCGGGTCTGCACCGACTGCTGGCTGGCACAGATACCACCGCTGATCACGCCGGAGGAGACGTTCAGCGAGTACGCGTACTTCTCCTCCTTCTCGACCTCCTGGGTGGAGCACGCGCGCACATACGTCGCCGACGCCGCACAGCGGGTGGGTCTCGGCCCCGACTCCTTCGTGGTCGAGGTCGCGAGCAACGACGGGTACCTGCTGAAGCACGTGGTGGACCGCGGGATCCGCTGCCTGGGCATCGAGCCGTCGGTGAACGTCGGCGCCGCGGCGCGGGACGCGGGTGTGCCGACGCTCACGGAGTTCCTGTCCCCGGACACCGGCTCGGCCGTCCGCGCCGAACATGGCCCGGCGGACCTGGTCGTGGCCAACAACGTGTACGCGCACATCCCCGACGTGGTCGGGTTCACCCGAGGGCTGCGCGCCCTGGTCGCCGACGACGGCTGGGTCTCCATCGAGGTGCAGCACCTGCTGACCCTGATCGAGGAGAACCAGTACGACACGATCTACCACGAGCACTTCCAGTACTACACGGTCGCCTCCGCGATCCGTGCCCTGACGAGCGGTGGACTCGCGCTCGTGGACGTCGAGTTGCTGCCCACCCACGGTGGCTCCATCCGGCTGTGGGCCCGGCCGGCCGAGGTGGCCGGAGAGCCGACCCAGCGGGTGGCCGACGTGCTGGCCCGGGAGAAGGCCGCCGGGCTGCGGGAGCTGTCCGGGTACGCCGAGTTCTCCGCTCGGGTGGCCAAGGTGCGCCGGGACCTGCTGCGGTTCCTCGTCGAGGCGGCCGAGCGCGGCGAGACGGTGGTCGGCTACGGCGCCCCGGGCAAGGGCAACACCCTGCTCAACCACTGCGGCATCCGGCCCGATCTGCTCCCGTACACGGTCGACCGCAACCCCTACAAGCACGGCAGGTTCACTCCGGGCACCCGCATCCCGATCCTGCCGCCCGAGCAGATAGCCGCCGACAGACCCGACTACGTCCTCGTCCTCCCGTGGAACCTGCGGGCCGAGCTGGTCGAGCAGCTGTCCTTCGTGCACGCCTGGGGCGGCCGGCTGGTCTTTCCCATCCCGGAACTGAGCATTGTCGAGGTCGCGTCTTGAAAGAGGTCACAGCATGAAGGTCGTTCTGTTCTGCGGCGGTTACGGGATGCGTATGCGGAGCGGTGCCGCAGACGACGTGCCCAAGCCGATGGCGATGGTCGGGCCGCGGCCGCTGATCTGGCACGTCATGCGCTACTACGCGCACTTCGGGCACACGGAGTTCATCCTGTGCCTCGGCTACGGGGCCCACCACATCAAGAACTTCTTCCTCAACTACGAGGAGACCACGTCCAACGACTTCGTGCTGCGGGGCGGCCGGACCGAGCTGCTGTCCACCGACATAGCCGACTGGACGATCACATTCGTGCAGACCGGCACCGAGTCACCGATCGGGGAGCGGCTGCGCCGGGTGCGGCACCACCTGGACGGCGACGAGATGTTCCTCGCCAACTACGCCGACGTACTCACCGACGCCCCGCTGCCGGAGATGATCGACCGGTTCGCCCGGCGCGACGCCGGTGCGTCGATGATGGTGGTGCCGCCGCAGTCCTCGTTCCACTGCGTGGACCTGGGCGAGGACGGCCTGGTGGGGGGCATCACCCCGGTGAGCGAACTGCCGCTGTGGGAGAACGGCGGCTACTTCGTACTCCGCCAAGAGGTCTTCGACCACATCCCGGAGAACGGGGACCTGGTCGCCGACGGATGCGCCCAACTGGCCAAGCGCGGGCGGCTGGTGGCGCACCAGCACCGCGGCTTCTGGAAGCCGACCGACACCGTGAAGGAGCGGGCGGCGCTCGACGCCGCCTACGCGCGGGGCGACCGCCCGTGGGCCGTGTGGGAGCGGGACATCGCCGGAGCGAGAGCGTGATCCGGCTCGGCCCCGGGCGCCTGGACCGGATCGTCGCGGTGGGCGCGCACTGCGACGACATAGCCATCGGCGCCGGCGGCACACTGCTGACGCTGTGCCTCGCGCGGCCGGGCATCCGCGTCGACGCGCTGGTGCTCTCCGGCGGCGGCACCGACCGGGAGCAGGAGGAGCGAGCCGCGCTCGCCGCCTTCTGCCCGGGTGCCGACCTGCGGCTGACCGTGCACAAGCTGCCGGACGGCCGGCTGCCCGCGCACTGGGAGGAGGCCAAGTCCGCGGTCGAGGAGCTGCGCGCGCGGACCGAGCCGGAGCTCGTACTGGCCCCGCGCACCGATGACGCGCACCAGGACCACCGCGGCCTGGCCCAGTTGATACCCACCGCGTTCCGCGACCACCTGGTCCTCGGCTACGAGATCGTCAAGTGGGACGGCGATCTCGGCCGTCCGGCGGCGTACCAGCCGCTGCCGCCGGAGATCGCCGAGCGGAAGGTGCGGCTGCTGCAGGAGCACTACCCCTCGCAGCGGCACCGGCCCTGGTACGACCGGGAGGCCTTCCTCGGTCTTGCGCGGATCCGCGGCATCGAATGCCACGCGCGCTACGCCGAGGCGTTCGCCGTCACCAAACTCACTCTCAACCTGGGGGAATGAACCTTGCGCGTACTGCTGACCGGACACCAGGGCTACCTGGGCACCGTGATGGCCCCGGTACTCAACGCCGCCGGGCACGAGGTCGTCGGCCTTGACGCCGGCCTGTTCGCCGACTGTGTGCTGGGCCCGGCTCCCGCGGACCCGGCGGGACATCGGGTGGACCTGCGCGACGTCACGGCGGAACACGTGGCCGGGGTGGACGCCGTGATCCACTTGGCCGCGCTGTCCAACGACCCGCTGGGAGCGCTGGCGCCGGATCTCACCTACGACATCAACCACCACGCGTCCGTGCGGCTGGCCCGGCTGGCCCGCGACGCCGGAGTGCGGCGCTTCCTGTACGCGTCGACCTGCTCGGTCTACGGCGCCGCCGGCGGCGATGCCCTGGTGGCCGAGGACGCCCCGCTGCGCCCGGTGACGCCGTACGCGGAGTCCAAGGTGCGGGTGGAGGACGATCTGCACGCGCTGTCCGACGGCGACTTCAGCCCGGTGTTCATGCGCAACGCCACCGCCTTCGGCTACTCACCCCGGCTGCGCGCCGACATCGTGCTGAACAACCTGGTCGGCCACGCGCTCCTGTCCGGCGAGGTGCTGGTGCTCTCCGACGGCACCCCCTGGCGCCCGCTGGTGCACGCCGCCGATATCGCCCGGGCCTTCGCGGCCGCGCTGGTCGCGCCGCGGGAAGCGGTGCACGACCGGGCGTTCAACATCGGCAGCGAGATCAACAACGTCACGGTCGCCGAGATCGCCGAGCAGGTCGCCGAGGCGGTGCCCGGCGCCAAGGTGGTGATCACCGGGGAGACCGGTGCCGATCCGCGGTCGTACCGGGTGGACTTCTCCCGGTTCCGCGCCGCGGTGCCCGGCTTCGACTGCGAGTGGACGGTGAAGCAGGGCGCGCTCGAACTCGCCGACGCCTACCGGAAACACGGGCTGACCCGGGAGGACTTCGAACGACGCTTCACCCGGCTGGCCGTGCTGCGCGCGGCGTCTGACGCCGGCGCCGTCGACGACACCCTGCGGTGGCGCCGATGACCACGGCCGGCGAACAGATGCACGCGCTGGTGGAGCGGTTGTACCCGCTGTGCCGGAGCATCACCGGCGACGGTGTGCGCGCCACCCTGGAGATCGTCGGCGAGTACGTTCCGCTGCGGGTGCACGAGGTGTCGACCGGGACTCAGGTGCTCGACTGGACGGTGCCACAGGAGTGGAACATCCGCGACGCGTACATCGCCGACTCCGCCGGCAACCGGGTCGTCGACTTCGCCGCGTCCAGCCTGCACGTGCTCGGCTACAGCGTGCCGGTGTCCGCGACCATGCCGCTGGCCGAGCTCCGCGCGCATCTGCACACCCTGCCGGACCACCCGAGCTGGGTGCCGTACCGCACCAGCTACTACAAGCCGGAGTGGGGTTTCTGCCTGGCCCAGGACACCTTGGACGCGCTCCCGGACGGCGACTACGAGGTGCGCATCGACTCCACACTCGCCGACGGCCACCTCACCTACGCCGAGCACGTGGTCCCTGGGCAGATCGCCGACGAGGTGATCGTCTCCTGCCACGTCTGCCACCCGTCGCTGGCCAACGACAACCTGGCCGGCATCGCGGTGGCGACGTTCCTGGCCCGGGCGCTGGCGGAGCAAACCCCGTACTACACCTACCGGTTCATCTTCGCGCCCGGCACCATCGGGGCGATCACCTGGCTGGCCCGCAACGCGGAGCGGATCAATGGGGTATCCCCTGCTCGAGCGGAGCCGAGAGCTCGGGGAAGGGTCAAGCACGGGCTGGTGCTGGCCTGCGCCGGCGACCGGGGCCAACTGACGTACAAGCAGAGCAGGCGCGGAGACGCGGAGATCGACCGGGTGATGCGGCATGTGCTGCTCGCGTCCGAACGCCCGCACCGCGTCACCGAGTTCACTCCGTACGGCTATGACGAGCGGCAGTTCTGCTCGCCCGGGTTCGATCTCGGCGTGGGCTCGCTCAGCCGGACCCCGTACGCCGGCTACCCCGAATACCACACCTCGGCGGACAACCCGGACTTCGTCTCCCCGGAGGCGATGGCGGACACGCTCGCCGTCTGCCGCGAGGCATTCGCCGTGCTCGACCGCAACCGGCGATACGTCAACCTCAGCCCCTACGGCGAGCCGCAGCTGGGCCGGCGGGGGTTGTACGACTCGGTCGGCGGCCGCAGCGACGCGAAGCAGGCCCAGATGGCCATGCTCTGGGTGCTCAGCCTCTCCGACGGCGAGCACAGTCTGCTGGACGTCGCCGAGCGGTCCGGGCTGCCGTTCGACACCGTCGCCGCCGCGGCCGACGCCCTGCACGGCGCCGGGCTGATCAAGGCATGACGCCGATGACCACCGAGCGGGAGAAGGCGACGGCATCGGCGGCCCCGACCGCCAAGCGGGCCATGGTCGGCCGGCTGTCCTGGGGACTGGCCGACCAGGCGGCCTCCAGCCTGAGCAACTTCGCGGTGGGGGTCTACGTGGCACGCTCGCTGGGGCCTGCCGCGTTCGGCGTGTTCAGCCTGGCCTGGGTGACCTACGGCGTGGTGCTCAACGTCTCCCGCGGGCTGGCCACCGACCCGCTCGTGGTGCGCTTCAGCGGCGTGTCGGACACGTCCTGGCGCGGGGCGGTGGCCCGGTCGTCGGGTACCGCGCTCGGCGTCGGTACCGCCCTCGGCGCGGCGTGTCTGGTGGTCGGGCTTGCCCTCGGCGGCAGCGTGGGGACCGCGTTCGCCGTCCTCGGCGTCGTGCTGCCGGCGCTGCTGCTGCAGGACGCCTGGCGGTTCGCGTTCTTCGCCGCCGGCACCGGGCGGAAGGCGTTCGTCAACGACCTCGTGTGGGGCGTCGCGCTCGTCCCGGCCATGGTGGTGGCCGCCCGCGTGGGCAGCGTGGCCGCTTTTGTGCTCGCCTGGGGCGCGTCCGCCGCGGTGGCCGCCGCGTACGGCTGCCTCCAGTCCGGCATCAGGCCCCGGATGGCCGGGGCGCGCGGGTGGCTTCGTGAGCAGCGCGATCTCGGCTACCGGTACCTGGTCGAGAACGTCAGCCTCAGCGGCGCGAGCCAGCTGCGGGCGTACGGGCTCGGCGCGATCGTCGGGCTCGGCGCGGTGGGTGCGGTGCGGGGCGCCGAGCTCCTGATGGGCCCGTTCCTCGCCGTGCTGATGGGGCTGTCCCTGGTCACGGTCCCGGAGGCGGCACGGGTGCTGCGGCAGGCCCCGCACCGCCTCGGCACGTTCTGCCTCCTGCTGGGCGGCGGGCAGGCCGCCGCCGCGCTGCTCTGGGGCGCGCCGCTGCTGATGGTGCCGGACCGGCTCGGCGAGCTCGTGCTCGGCGGCGTCTGGCACTCCGCCTCGGAGCTCATCGTGGCAATCACCTTCGGCGTCGCGGGCGCGGGCCTGGGCACCGGCGCGGCGGCCGGGCTGCGCGCGCTCGGCGCGGCCCGGCGCAGCCTGCGCTGCCAGCTGTTCGCCTCCGCCTGTTACGTCGGCGGCGGGCTCGGCGGCGCGGCCGTCGCCGGCACGGTCGGCTCGGCCTGGGGCGTCGCCGCCGCGACGTTGAGCAGCTCGGCCGTGTGGTGGCTGCAGTTGCGGTCCGCCCTGCGCGAGCGCCACCACACCCCCGTCCCCGAAGTGAGGACCTTATGACCGACCGACCCAGGCTGAGCATCGGCCTGCCCGTGTACAACGGCGAGGAGTACCTCGCCGAGTCGCTCGACGCCCTGCTCGGCCAGACCTACGAGGACTTCGAGCTGGTCATCTCCGACAACGCCTCGACCGACGCGACCCAGGACATCTGCCGCCGGTACGCAGCTCAGGACTCACGCATCCGCTACCTCCGGCTGCCCCGGAACATCGGCGCCACGCCGAACCACAACCGTGTGTTCGCCGAATGCCGCGGCGAGCTGTTCAAGTGGGCCTCGCACGACGACCTGTACGCCCGCGACCTGCTGCGGCGCTGTGTGGAGGCGCTGGACGAGCGGCCGGACGTGATCCTCGCGCACACCGGCCAGGCGGTCATCGACGGCGCCGGTCAGGTGAAGGTCCCGTACGAGTACGGGCTCGCCACCGACTCCCCGCACCCGCCGGAGCGCTTCCGCAGTCTGTTGTTCGAGCCGGGTGGCGACGACTTCTACGGGGTGCTGCGGGCCGACGCGCTGCGCCGGGTGAAGCCGCTCGACAGCTACCACCACGCGGACCGCACGTTCGTCGCCGAGATCACCCTGCACGGCCCCTTCCACCAGGTGCCGGAGCTGCTGTACTTCCGCCGCGACCACCCCACCCGCGCCGAGCGGGCGAACCCTTCCAAGCGCTCCCGGTGCGTCAACCTGGACCCGCGCCGGGCGGGCCCGCTGCACCCGACGCCCCGGCTGCTCGCCGAGTATGTCTGGGGCTTCGTCGCGGCGATCCGGCGGGCGCCGTTGTCCCCGGCCGACCGGCGCGCGTGCTACCGCCATCTGGCCGCCTGGATGAGCAGCCGGGCCCGGCCGGGCGCCGGTGAGCGGGTCGAGGACCGCGCCCCGGTCGACCCGGGCCTGCTCACTGTCTCCGTCGACGCCCTGGTCGCCGGACGTGAAGGGAGGCGGGCATGACGTCCGCGGACGAAACCCCGGTGCGCGTCGGAGTGTTCGGACTGCTCGGCTCCGGCAACCTCGGCAACGACGGGTCGCTCGAGGCCGTGCTCGGGTACCTGCGCGCCGAGCACCCGGAGGCGGTCGTGGACGCGCTGTGCGGCGGGCCCGAGGCCGTGACGGCCCGGTTCGGGATCCCCGCCACGCGGCTGCACTGGAACCGCGCGGAGTACCGGACCGCGTCGCGTGCGAGCGCGATCGCGGCGAAGGGTCTGGGCAAACTCGTCGACGTCTTCCGCACCGCCGCCTGGGTGCGCCGGCACGACGTGGTGATCGTGCCGGGCATGGGCGTCCTGGAGGCCACGCTGCCGCTGCGGCCGTGGGGCTTCCCGTACTCGCTGTTCCTGCTCTGCGCGAGTGGCCGGCTGCTGCGCACCCGGGTCGCGCTGGTCAGCGTCGGCGCCGCCGAGATCCGCAACCGGCCGACCCGGGCCCTGGTGCGCTGGTCGGCGCGGCTGGCCGCGTACCGGTCGTACCGGGACGCCCAGTCCCGCGACGCGATGCGGGCGATGGGCGTGGACACCGCGCGCGACGAGGTCTACCCGGACCTCGCGTTCTCCCTGCCGACACCACGGGTGAGCACGCCCACAGGCTCACCGGGTCCCGTCTGCCTCGGCGTCATGGACTTCCACGGCGGCAACGACGACCGCGCCCGGGCCGAGGAGATCCACCGGCGCTACCTCGACGGGACGATCCGGTTCGTCCGCGCGCTGGTCGAGGAGGGCAGGCCGGTCCGGCTGCTCACCGGCGACCAGTGCGATGTGTCGGTGGTCGCCGCGATCCTCGACGCGGTCGACTCACCGCTGGTCAGCGCGGCCGAACCGGCCTCACTTGCCGACCTGATGAAGGAGATGGCGGCCGCCGACACCGTGGTGGCGGTCCGCTACCACAACCTGATCTGCGCGCTGAAGACCGGCACACCGGTGCTCGCCCTCAGCTATGCGGCGAAGAGCGACGCGCTCATGGCGCAGATGGGCCTCGCCGCGTACTGCCACCCGGCGCGCGAGGTCGACGCCGACCGGCTGCTCGAACAGTTCCGGGACCTGGAGAAGCACGCGGCGGAGCTACGGCAGACCCTCGCCGAGCGAAACCGGGCCGCCGCGCAGCAACTCGCCCACCAGTTCACCGCCTTGACCACAACCCTGTTCCCGGCGGCCGACCACACCCACGCCCACGCTCGGCAGGAGTCTCCATGAAAGCGACCGAAGTCCCGGCGATCGCCGGCGCGTACCTGTTCGAGCCGACGCCGCACGGCGACGAGCGCGGCTTCTTCTGCCGCACCTTCGACGCCGACGTGGTCCGCTCGGTGGGTCTCGACCCGGACGCCTTCGTTCAGGACAGCCTGTCCCGCTCGGTCCGGGGCGTGCTGCGCGGCCTGCACCTGCGCTCCGGCGCCGGCGAGGCCAAGCTGGTGCGGTGCTCGTACGGGAGGATCTTCGACGTCGTCGTGGACCTGCGGACGGACTCGCCGACTTACCGCAACCGGGCCTTCTTCGAGCTGTCCGACGAGACGCAGGTGGCCCTGTACATCCCGGCGGGGTGCGCGCACGGCTTCCAGGCCCTGACCGAAACCGCCGACGTCTCGTACCGGATCGACCGCCCGCACGATCCGGCCGAGGACATGACGATCGCCTTCGACGACCCGGAGCTCGCCATTCCGTGGCCGCTGCCGGTCACATCGATGTCTCAGCGGGACCGGGAAGCCCCGAGCCTCGCCGAGGCCCTGACGTAGAAAGAGAGTTGAGGTTGGCGTGGCCACCGAAAACACCAAAAACACCGAGGAGTTCCGCCTGCCCCGGTCGCGGCTGGCGAACGAGCGGCTGCACGCCATGATCCCCGGGGGCGCGCACACCTACGCCAAGGGCGACGACCAGTACCCCGAAAATCTGGCCCCGGTCATCAGCCACGGCCGCGGTGCCCACGTATGGGACATCGACGGCAACCGCTACGTCGAGTACGGCTCCGGCCTGCGGTCGGTCAGCCTCGGCCATGCCCACCCACGCGTGATCGAGGCGGTGCGGCGGGAACTCGACCGCGGCAGCAACTTCGTCCGGCCGTCCATCGTGGAGGTCGAGGCCGCGGAACGCTTCCTGGCCACGGTGCCGACCGCCGAGATGGTGAAGTTCGCGAAGAACGGCTCCGACGCCACCACCGCCGCGGTGCGCCTCGCCCGCGCCGCCACCGGGCGCTCGCGGGTGGCCATCTGCGCCGACCATCCATTCTTCTCCGTCGACGACTGGTTCATCGGCACCACGCCGATGTCCGCCGGTGTTCCGGCGGCGACCAACGAGCTGACCGTGGCGTTCCCTTACGGGGACCTGGCCGCCACGGAGGAGCTGCTCAGCCGGTACCAGGGCGAGGTCGCCTGTCTGATCCTCGAACCCGCCACCCACACCGAGCCTTCCCCCAGCTCTCAACTTCGTTCGAGCGGGGGAGACCCCACTCCGCAGTACCTCACCGGCCTGCGCGAGCTGGCCGACCGGCACGGCTGCGTACTGATCTTCGATGAGATGATCACCGGCTTCCGCTGGTCCGAGGCGGGCGCCCAGGGCCTGTACGGCGTCGTCCCCGACCTCTCCACGTTCGGCAAGGCGCTGGGCAACGGATTCGCCGTCTCCGCGCTGGCCGGGCGCCGCGATCTGATGGAGCTGGGCGGGCTGCGTCACTCCGGCGACCGGGTGTTCCTGCTGTCCACCACGCACGGTGCGGAAACGCACTCCCTGGCCGCCGCGATGGCCGTGCTCACCACCTACGTCGAAGAGGGCGTCACCGCGCGGCTGCACACCCTCGGCGAGCGGCTGGCCGCCGGTATCCGCGACGCCGCGGCCGGCATGGGCGTCGGCGACCACATCGTCGTCCGGGGCCGGGCCAGCAACCTGGTCTTCGCCACCCTCGACGAAAACGGGCAGCCGTCGCAGCAGTACCGCACCCTGTTCCTGCGCCGACTCCTCGCGGGCGGGGTGCTGGCCCCGTCGTTCGTGGTGAGCAGCGCGCTCGACGACGCCGACATCGATCACACCGTCGACGTGGTGGCCCAGGCATGTGCGGTGTACCGGAAGGCACTGGACGCCGCTGACCCCACCCCCTGGCTGGGCGGGCGACCGGTGAAGCCCGTATTCCGCCGCTTGGCGTGATACGTGATATGACATGACGTCAGCGACGCTCCGGCCGACCGGCGTCGGCCATCCGACCGGCCGTCCGACCGGCCATCCGATCGAGGCGCCAGTCAGCCATCCGGTCGACCAGCCACGCGGTCGCCGGTATCACCGCCAGCGCCGTGCACCAGCCGCCGAGGACGTCGGTCGGGTAGTGCGCGCCCAGGGCGACCTGCGCCCAGCCCATCGCGGCGCCGGCGACCAGCGCCGCGGCGAGCACGAGTAATGTGCCGGCCGTCCTGCCGAGGCCGAGCCGGCCGGTCGCGAGCAGCGCCACCACGAGGGCGAGCGCGGTGAGGAAGGCGGTGTGCCCGCTCGGGTAGGACAGGTTCCCGTCGTGGATGGTGCGCCCCACCAGGGACTTGAGCAGCGTCGCCGTCCCCACGGTCATGCCGACGCCGGCAACGACGATCACCGCCGCGCGAGGACGCCGAAGCAGCAGGCAGCCCGTCACGGTGGCCACGACCAGCGTCGCCGCTCCCACGGGCTCCCCCAAGAAGTCCGTGGTCAGAGCGACGTGCCGCCACGGCGGCCCGACACCGTACAGCGCGGTCCCGATCCGCGCGTCCACCGTGCCTGGCTTGCTGTCGTCGGCGTACAGGACCCCGAGCGCGACGACCACCAGCCCGGCGAGGGCCGCGATCAGCCCGAGCCACCCGCGCAGCGATGGTGGCAGCACAGCGGGCGCCGACCGGCCGGTCACAGGCCCACCGCGTCCGCTCGCACACCGTCGCAGACCATCCGGCAGATGCGATGCACCCCTCCCCCTCCCGTCGGGGCCGACGCCATGTCACCCGCCGCCACCGCGATGCCGCACCCCGAGAACCACCCTAACCAACAATGCGGCGCGGCAAACGGCCGTCGGAAATCCACGTGTCAACACTTATGTCAGACCGAGAAGCAGAAGAGCTTGCCGGACCAGCTGGCGAAGACGTGGTCGTCGGTGGGGACCGCCGACCAGGAGCCGGAGCCACCGCTGACGGGGTGGTGCCAGACCTGTTGGCCGGTGCCTGCGTCGTAGCCGTAGAGCCCTTTCTCTCCCGCGAGGAGGAAGAGGTCGCGTACGGCGCCCAGGAACTGCGGCTCGCCGAGGCCGGAGCCTGCCGTCCAGCGCTTCGCCCCGGTCCGGGCGTCGACGGCGTGCAGGACCTGGTCGAGGTAGCAGACGGTGTCACCGGACCGGTCGTAGTCCCGCATCCCCCGAGCCGCGGTCCGCACGCTCCACAGGGTCTTGCCCGTCTTGGGGTCGAAGGCGGCGAGCAGCCCGCCGGTCGCCCCGGCGGCTCCGGTGGCCGGGTAGCAGAACAGGGTCCCCTGGCGCAGCTCCAGGGATCCTTGCCAGCCGAGGATCGCACTGTTCGTCGGCGGGAGACCGGTGGGCTTGCTCCAGAGCGTGTCGCCGTCGGCGGGCTTGAGGGCGAGCAGCCGCATATCGCCGTCGATGGCGTAGAGCACCTCGCCCTCGGACGGCGTACAGAGGGCGACGAGGTCCTTGGACCACAGGCGGTCACCCGTGTCCGACGCGATGGCGGTGTATCCGTTGAGGATCGCGGTCGTGGACGTGTTCGACTCGCGGCCCCAGACGATCAGTTGGTCCGCCCGGGTGGTGCCGACGACCGTGGGTCCGCCCATGTCCGGGGTCTGCCACCGCACCGCACCGGAAGACGGGTCGATGCCTTGGAGGCGCCCGTCGCTTCTGGTCACGAGCAGCGAGCCGTTCGCGAACTCGATCTCCGGCGCGCCGTCCCCGGCCGGGGACGCGGTCCACAGCTCCTTCCCGGAGCGGCTGTCGAACGCGTGGACCTTCCCGTCGGTGCGTACGGTGTAGACGCGCTTGTTGTCGGCGATGGCGTCGGTGTTCTGACCGCTGAGGTCCTGCCACAGGTGCTTGCCGGTGGCCCGGTCGACGCAGACCCCCGAGGTCTCCCCGGCGCACAGCAGGGTGGACGGTGTCACCGCGAGGAGGGACATGCCGGGCTGCGGGAGGTCCGTGGTCCAGGAGAGTTCGGGGGTGGCGGTCGCGTCCCCGTCCCCGTCGCGCGACCGGAGAATCAGCGCGGTACCCGTGGCGGCCGCGGCGACGGCGAGCACCGCGCCGCCGGCCAGCACCCGGCGCCTGCTGAGCAGCGGAGTGCGCACCTCGTCGCGCAGGCTGCGCTGCGCCGCGGTCACCTGCAGTTCGACCGCGCCGAGCCAGCCCGCGGTGGTCGCCGGGCGCAGCCGGTCCTGCAGCTGCGCGACGGTCGGGCGCCGGGCGGGGTCCTTGTCCAGGCAGGCGGCGACGATGCCGAGCAGGGCCTGCGGGACGCCGTCCAGCTCCGGTTCCTCGTGGGCGGCGCGGTAGAGCAGTGCGTGCGCCGCGCCGGTGCCGAAGGGCGGGGCGCCGGTGGCGGCGAAGGCGAGCACGGCGCCGAGCGCGAACACGTCGCCGGCAGGGGTGAGCTCGGCCCCCGTCGACTGTTCGGGCGACATGAAGCCGGGCGACCCGATGATCTGGCCTTCCGCGGTGAGCACGGTCCCGTCGACGGCTCGGCTGATACCGAAGTCGATGACCCTGGGACCGTCGAGCGTGAGCAGGATGTTGGACGGCTTGAGGTCGCGGTGGACCAGTCCGGCGCGGTGGATGGCGGCCAGCGCCTCGGCCAGGCCCGCGCCGAACACGCGCAAGGTGGCCTCGGGCATGGGCCCGTGGGCCCCGATGGCGTCGGTGAGCGAGGGGCCGGGGATGTACGCGGTGGCGAGCCACGGTTGCGGCCCCTCGGGGTCGGCGTCGACGACGGGCGCGGTGAACGCGCCGCCGACCGCGCGGGCGGCGTCCACCTCGGCCTTGAAGTGCCGCCGGAAGCCAGGATCGGCGGCCAGTTCGGGGCGTACGACCTTGACGGCGACGGCACGGCCGCTGCGCGACGCGGCCAGATGGACGCGGCCCATGCCGCCCGCGCCGAGTTCCCGGATCACCCGGTACGGTCCGATGTGTGTGGTGGCGTTGTGTGTGGTGGCGTCGCCCTGCGTGGTCATGGGGTGGGGCTCCGGAAGGCGTAGAGGGTGGTGTCGGACGCGGCGTAGACGGTCGTGCCGGAGGTCTGCACCGACCAGGACTTCTTGCTCTTGGCTTCGGCCCCGGATGCCTGGTGCGCCCACAGCGGTTTGCCGTCGGCGGCGCGCAGCACGATGAAGCCCGGGGTGACGGCGCCGAACAGGGAGAGCGCCACCAGGCACCCGGTGGCGGAGGGGCCCTGGGCGCGTGCGCTCCAGGGGTCGAGGGTCAGCGGACTCGGGGTGTGCCACAGCTGGCCGCCGTGGCGCAGGTCGAGGGCGAAGACGGTGCCCTGGCCGTCCGCGACGTAGCCCCGCTTGCCCTGGACCGTGGTGGGGCTCAGGTTCGTCGTCTCGTTGACGGCGGTCCACAGGTCGCCACCGTCGGCAGTGCTCAACGCGCGCACCTTGACGTGCGTGACCAGCAGCGCGTTGCCGTCGGTGGCCAGTCTCGGGTAGGCGCCGGGCTTGATGACGTCCCGGACCGTCCAGCGGACCTCGCCGGAACGCAGCTCGATTCGGTGGACGTTGCCGTTGTCCTGCAAGAAGCAATCGCGCCCGTCGGCGATGGCCTGGAAGTCGGAGCCGTTCACCGTACGGGACCAGAGCACCGACCCCTCGGCGAGATCCACGGCGCACACGCTGTAGCCCTGATTGCCGCTGGTGCTGATGACGGCGACTGAGCCGGCGACGCTGAGGACGTCCTGGACCTGGTCGGCGTACGACTCCGTGTCCTTCTGCTCGGTGACCGTGTGGGTGAACTTCAGGTCGCCCTTGGCGTCCACACCGAGCAGGTAGCCGCGCTCACCCGCCCAGGCCGTGCCGAACAGCGTCGAGCCCCGGACCGTGAGCCAGTCCGGCCCGCTGGAGGCGTCGGACGGTATGCGGGCCTTGGCCGTCCAGCGTTCCTTTCCGGTCGTGGTGTCGTAGGCGATGGCGGTCTGCTTGTCCCAATGCACCAACGTGGAGCCGAGAAGACGTAGTTGGCCGTTCTCCACCCGCCGCAGCGGGCTCGACCACCGCGGCTCTGGGCCCGCGGGCACCTTGGCCCGCGGCCGGACCGTGGTGCCCGCGCCACCGCCACGGCCCGGGGTGCGGCCGGGCTCCGACCGCCGCCCGGCCACGACCGCGGCGCCCGCGGCCAACGCGGCGGTGCCACCGGCCACGGTGATCCACACGAAGCGGCGGCGGCTCGGCCCGCCCGGGGCCGCCGGGGAAAGCGAGGTCACGGGCATGGGGGGTGCGGCCACCAGCACGGCGGCGTGCGCCTCGCGTGTGGCGAGGTCGTCTCGCAGGCCCGGTGTGAGCAGCGCGGACGGTTCGGCGGGGCCGAGCGCGGCCAGCGCCGCGCCGGTCGGCGGCCTGCGGGTGGGGTCCTTGTCCAGGCAGGCCGCGACCAGCGGACGCAAGCCGTCGGGTACGCCGTCCAGCAGTGGCGGGGCGTGGACGGCCCGGTAGAGGATCTCGGCCGAGTTCCCGGCGCCGAAGGGGCCCCGGCCGGTGGCCGCGAAGACCAGGACACAGCCGAGGGAGAAGACATCGGCCGCCGGTCCGGCTTCGCGGCTCGACACGATCTGCTCGGGGGCCATGAACCCCGGCGTCCCGATCACGGCGTCCGTCCGGGTGACCTGCGTCGCGTCCGCCGCCCGGCTGATGCCGAAGTCGATGACACGGGGCCCGTCTTCTGCCACGAGTACGTTGCCGGGCTTGAGGTCGCGGTGGACGATTCCGGCGGCGTGGATCGCGAGCAGCGCCTCGGCGAGGCCGGTGCCCAGGGCCCGCAGGGCCGGCTCGGTCAGCACGCCGAAGCGGCGTACGACATCGTGCAGGGACGGTGCGGGGATGTACGCGGTGGCCAGCCAGGGCCGCGGGGCGTCGGCATCCGCGTCGAGCACCGGAGGCGTGTAGAACCCGCTGACCTTACGGGCGGCGTCGGCCTCGCGTCGGAAACGCCCGCGGAAGTTCGGCGTCTCGGCGTACTCGGGCCGGATGACCTTCAGGGCGACCAGGCGTGACCCAGGTGACCTGGCCAGGAAGACCCGGCCCATGCCGCCTTCGCCCAGGAGCTGGAAGACCTCGTAGGGGCCGATCCGGCCCGGGCCCTGCGGCTGCGGCTGCGGCTGCGGCTGCGGCTGCGGCTGCGGGACCGTCGTGTGCGGCTCGAAGACTTTCGTGTGCGGCTGCGGAACCGTGGGGTCGCTGCCGCCGTGTGCCGGTGTGTGCACCGTGATCGTGGACGCGGGTCAGCTCAGCGAACCGAGTACGTCGCGCGCGGCGGCTACGACGGCGTCCTCGGCCTGCTGCTGGTTTCTGCCGGAGTCCCCGGTGTCGTAGGTGAGGCTCACAGTGAACTCGGCATTGCCCTCACGGACGATCACCTGGGCCTCCGCCAGGTCGAATGGGTCCTTGTCCACACCATGCACGACGTAGGCGTCCTCGCCGAGCCCGCTGAGCGACCGGGAGTCGGTGATCGTGCGCACCTTCTTCAATGCCTCGAGGGCGCTCTTCTTGTGCACGTCGAACATCCCACTCGCCGACGGGCTGACCGTGAGATTCACCCGCAGGCTCAGCGACCCGCCGCTCGAGCCGAACGGCATGTCCCAGCTCGGCATCCTGGTGATCATCGCTGCCATGGTGGCGTTGTCGAACTGCGACGGCTTGCACTCGGTTCCCGGTGCGATGCGCGCGATGGTGGACGCCTTGATCAGCCGGCATCCTTCGGGCACCTTGGTGAACGACTTCCCCGCCGCCGTCGGCGCCTGCGGCTTGCCGGCGCCGCCCGGGGCGCCGGACTGCTTCCCCTCCGCGGCGCTTTCGCCGTCACCCCCTGACATGGCGATGACCACACCGACGATCGCGGCCACGGCGAGGGCCGCACCGCCGCCGATCAGCCAGGGCCGCGTACGGGCGCCGCCCCGCCGCCCCGAGCCCGGGCCACCGCTGAGCGGCGACGTCGCCGGGACCGGCTGCGACCAGGCCGAAGGCGTGCCCGGCGACTGGGGCGGGACCGGCGACTGGGGCGTGCCTGGCGCCCCCTGCTGGGGGTCCGACTGCGGGGTCTTACTCACGGGGTGGCTCGCTTTCCGTTCTCGCCATCGGGACCGGCGGGGCCCGTCCCGTCGACCGGGCCGGAGCGAAGGCGCACCGGGGCCCGGCACAACTTGCGAAACCCTTTCGCGAGGCGATGCAATGCCGATGAAATCTCGCTGAAGCAGGGGACTTGGGGGGCTGGGACTTGAGGGGCTGCGGGGCCATGGGGGACTTCGAGGTCGGCACGGTTCCGGCGGATTCGGGAGCGGATCCGGCAGAAGCGACGGGAGGGCTGCGGATCGACCTGCTCGGCCCGGTCAGAGCCCGCCGGGGCGGGGCACCGCTCGACATCGGCCCCGTACGACGGCAGGCGGTGCTGGCCGCGCTGATGCTCCGTACGGAGACAGTGGTCACCCACCAGCAACTGCTTGATGACGTATGGGGAACCGAGCCCCCGGGGACGGGCCGCCGGGTGCTGCCGAGCTACGTCTACCCGCTGCGCAGGGCACTGGACGTGCCCGGAGCCCGGCTTGCCGAGTCGTTGATCCGCGGCGAGCACGGCGGCTACCGCTTCGTGCCGGGCGGCGCGCGGACGGACATCGGTCAGCTGGCCGAACAGGCCGTCGGCGCCCGGCGCGCGAAGGCCGCGGGCGAACTCGCCACCGCCCTCGACCACTGCACCCGGGCGCTGCGGCTGTTCCGCGGCGAGCCGCTGCCCGGCCTCCCGGGACCGTTCGCGGACACGGAGCGGCAGCGTCTTGCCCAGCAGCGGCGCGCACTCCGCGAACAGCGGGCGGAGTGCCTGGTGCTCCTCGGCCGCTATACGGATGCCCTGGACGACCTCATGTCCGCGCCCACGGCGGAGCCGTACGACGAACCGCTCGCCGCCCTGCGGATGCGCGCGCTGTACGGCAGCGGCCGCCAGGCCGAGGCGCTCACCGCTTACCAGGAGACACGGGACCGGCTCCGCGCCGAACTGGGAGTGGAGCCCGGTGAGGAACTGCGCCGGGTACACCAGGGCGTCCTGCGCCGGGACGACCTGCTGCTGCTCGGCCAGGCGGTGCGGCAGCGCGCGGCAGCGTCCGCGCCCGCGCAACCCCCGGCGCGGCGCAACGAACTCCCCGGCGACACCGCCTGCCTCGTCGGCCGGGAGGCGGAACTCGCCCTGCTCACCGCGCCCGTGCCCGGCGGGGCCGTGTCGGTGGCGGCCGTGGACGGCACGGCGGGCGTGGGCAAGACCGCGCTGGTGGTCCGCGCCGCCTGGACGCTCCGCGACCAGTACCCGGACGGCTGCCTGTTCGTGGACCTGCACGCGCACAGCGCCGCACACGAGAGCCTCCGCCCGCAGCGGGCACTGCACCGGCTGCTGCGTGCCGTCAAGGGTGCCGACGGCGATCTGCCGGACGACCTGGACGAGTTGGTCACGGCCTGGCGCGCGGCCACCAGCTCCCTGCGACTGCTGCTGGTCGTGGACGACGCCCGCAGCGCGGAGCAGGTGCGCCCCCTGCTGCCCGCCGGTCCGGGCAGCAGGGTGCTGGTGGCCGGCCGGCAGCGGCTGTCCGGACTCGACGCCGACCTGCGGCTCACCGCGGAGCCCCTCGGCACGGGCGAGGCGGTCACGCTGCTCACGCATCTCCTGGGTGAGGCGCGCGCCGAGCGGGAACCAGAGGCCGCGCATGAACTCGCCCGCCGCTGCGGCGGTCTGCCCCTGGCGCTGCGGATCACGGGGGCCCGGCTGCAGAACCGCCCGTCCTGGACGCTGGCCCACCTGGTGGACCGGATGTCGGACGACGCGCGCCGGCTCGGCGAGCTGCGGGCCGACGACCGCAGCGTGGAGGCCGCCTTCCGGATGTCGTACGACCAGCTCGCGCCCGAACTGCGGCGCGCGTTCCGCGCGTTGGGCCTGTCACCGACCGCCGGATTCGACCCGCTCACCCCTGCCGTCATGCTGGGCCGTTCCCGCGACGACGCTGAGGATCTCCTGGAACGCCTGGTCGACGCGAGTCTGCTGCAGCAGCCGCGGCCCGGCCGCTACCGGCTGCACGACCTCGTGCGGGATCACACACGCCGCCTCGCCGCCGCGGCGCCCGAAGAGGCCGCCGCGGACCGTACCGCCGTGCTGCACCTCTACACAGCCGCCGGCCGGATCGCCAGCGACTGGGGTCCCGAGGGCTTTCCGACCGGCCCGGACGTCTCCGGCTCGCCCTTCCCCGGCTGGCCGGACGCCGCCGCATGGCTGGACGCCGCGGGCGGTGAACTGGTCGACGTGGTGGCCTACGCCGCCGCCGGGGAACATGACCTGGCCTGCTGGATCGCCGAGAGCATGGTCGACCACCTGGTCCGCCAGGGCCGCTTCCACGAGTGCCGGGCGGCCCTGCAGATCGCGCTGCGCTGCGCGGACGTAGCCGCCGACCAGAGGATGCCCTCCTCGCTGCGGAACTGCATGGCCATCGCCGACATCTACCAGGGACGCTTCCGAGCGGGGCACGCCTGGAGTACCGACGCGCTGCGCCTCGCCCGCCGCCAGGGCGACCTGCGCGAGCAGGCCCGGGCGATGGCCGGTCTTGGCGCCACGGAGCGGGCGATGGGCCGCACCGCGGAGGCGGTCGCCCACCTCAGCGAGGTGGTGGAGCTCGCGGCCCAGCTCGGCGACGACTGGCTGGCCGGGATGTCGAACTGCAACCTCGGCGCCATCTTCGACCAACAGGGGCGGCACGAGGAGGCGCTCGCGTACTACGCCACCTCCCTTGCCTTCGCCGAGAAGATCGGCCGGCCCAGGATGATCAGCAAGACCCTGGGCTTCGCCGCCGAGGCCCACCTGGCGCTCGGGCGGCACGTGGAGGCCAGGAGCCTGCTGAGACGGGCGGCCGACCTGGCCCGGGAGGTCGCGGATCTGCAACTGCTCGCGGTGAGCCTGTCCCTGCTCGGCGCCGCGGAACACGGTCAGGGAGACCTGCCCCTGGCCGTCGCCCTCCACCACGAGGCGCTGTCCACACTCACCGAGCACACGAGCACACCGCTGGAGGCGGAGGTCCGCCGCCGCCTCGGGAACACCTATGAGGCGGCGGGCCGCGGTGCCGAGGCGCGGCAGCAGTTCCACATCGCCCACGCCCTGACCGGAGCGGGGACCGGGAGTCTGTCCGTGTCCGGGCACACCGGACTCGGGGGCTCTCCCGAAGGCGATCAGAAGCCAGACGACTCGGGACGCACCAAGCCACTCTGATAAGCGATGACGACGAGTTGGGCGCGGTCCCGGGCGCCGAGCTTGGTCAGCGCACGCTGCACGTGGGTGCGCACGGTCAGGACGCTCAGGACGAGTTCTTCGGCGATCTCGTCATTGGACTTGCCCTGAGCCGCCAGCACGGTGACTTCCTGCTCGCGGGGGGTGAGGTCACCAAGGCGTTCCACCGGGGCGAGGGGTGTCCCTGAAGCGGGAGCGGTGAGGAAGCGGGTGATCAGGGCCTGCGTGGCGCCCGGCGACAGGAGGGCCTCACCCGCGGCCACGGTACGGATCCCCGACAGCAGCGCGTCCGTGGTGACGTACTTGCCCAGGAAGCCACTGGCCCCCACACGCAGCGCCTGGGCGACGTACTCCTCGGTCTCGAACATGGTCAGGACCAGCACCCGGGTGCCCGCCAGGTCGGGATCCTCACAGATGGCGGCGGTGGCGGCCAGGCCGTCCGTGCCGGGCATGCGGATGTCCATGAGCACGACGTCGGGCTGCTGGGCGCGGGTGAGCTCCACGGCCTCCTGCCCGTCGGCCGCCTCGCCGACCACCTCCATGTCCTCGCAGGAGTCGATCAGCAGCCGGAACGTGCCCCTCAGCAGGGCCTGGTCGTCGGCGAGCAGGACACGGATGGTCAACGGTCTTCCTCTTGTCGTTCGGCCAGGGCTTCCGCCTGGGTCTGGGGCTCGGGCTGGGGCTCGGGCTGGGGCTGGAGGGGCAGGGCGGTGGCGACTTCGAAGCCGCCCTCGGAGCGGGGCCCGGCGCGCAGGTCGCCGCCGACGGAGTGGGCGCGTTCACGCATGCCCATCAGGCCGTAGCCACCGCCGGGAAGCGACGGCGTGACGGCGGCGCCCTCGTTGGTCACGGTGATGAGCAGGCGTGAGTCCGAATAGACGAGCCGGACACGGGCCGCATGGTCGGACGCGTGTTTCGTGGCGTTGGTCAGGGCTTCCTGGATGATCCGGTACGCCGTCAGGTCCACCCCCGGAGACAGGGGCTGAACCCTTCCCTCGGTGGTGACCGTGACCGTCAGACCGGCCGACTCGCAGCCGGCCACCAGCTCCGGCAGACGCCTCAGACCCGGGGTCGGCTCCAGAGGGTCGGCCTCCGGGTCGCCGGTCTCACGTAGCACGCTCACCGTGGCGCTCAGTTCCAGCAGCGCGGAGGAGGTGGTGCCGACCAGGTCGGTGAGGATCTTCCGGGCCTGTTCCGGTTGAGTGCTGGCAAGGTGGGCGGCGGTGCCGGCCTGGGCGTTGGCGACGGCCATGTGGTGGGCGATGGCGTCGTGGAGCTCGCGGGCGATGCGCATGCGTTCCTCAGCGACGCGCAGCCGGGCCTCCTCCTCGCGGGTACGTTCGGCGTGTGCGGCGCGGGCCTGCACGGACTCCAGGTAGGCGCGCCTGAAGCGGCTCATGCCGCCCAGGGACAGGGCCAGCAGCAGCCACACGACCGTGCCCACGGACCGGAGCATGATGTTGTCCCGGAGCGGGGCGGCGGACAGCGAGGTGGCCACCAGCACGGCCATGGTCGGGTAGCCGTAGATCGCGGTGGTTCGGGAGTCGGTGAGGGCGGCGAGCCAGTAGAGGGTGGCGATGACGGGAGCCAGCAGCAGCGGGCTGGGCAGGTAGCCAAGGCTGGTCATGACGGCGGTGGCCGCCACGGTGACGGCAAGTGCGGCACGCGGGTGGCTGCGGGACTTCAGAACGGCGGCGCCGCAGACGACGGCGAGGATCCGGGCGGGCCACACGTTCTCCGGGGGCGAGGATTCGGAGGTGCTGATCTGGGCTCCGAAGACCGTGAGGGCGCACAGCGCCATTGCCATCACCACGTCCGCGGCCCGGGAGTGGCGCTCCGCGTACCGTTCGAGGTTGCTCGTCATCGTGTTTCTCCGGGTGGGAGTGCTGGGTCCATGCTCGCCGATGGCCGGGAGGGCGGCCGTGTGGGCCGCCCGAGGCCTTGTCCCGGGCGGCCCAGGGGCGGGCGGAGTCGGTCAGACGCGCGCTTCGACCGGCTCGTCCGGGGCCGGGGCCGGGTCCGCGTCCGGGGCCTGGTTCCCGTCCGGCCGGCAGCTGAGTGCCTCCCCCTCCACGTCCACCCGCGGCAGGATCCGGGCCAGCCACTTCGGCAGCCACCAGGCCCTGTCGCCGAGCAGGGCGAGTACGGCGGGCACGATCGCCATACGGACGACGAAGGCGTCGAAGAGTACGGCGATGGCCAGGCCGAACCCGATCATCTTGATCATGAAGCCGTCCTCGGCGATGAATCCGGAGAAGACCGCGATCATGATGAGCGCGGCGGCCACCACCACGCGGGCACTGTGCCGGAACCCGGACACTACGGCCTGCTTGGCCGACTCACGGTGGGTGTACGCCTCCCGCATCCGGGAGACCAGGAAGACCTCGTAGTCCATGGCCAGTCCGAAGACGATGCCCACGAGGAAGATCGGCATCAGGCTCATGATCGGGCCGGTCTGCTCCACGCCGAAGAGGCTTGCGAGGTGGCCTTGCTGGAAGACCAGTACCACCACGCCGAGGGCCGCGAGCACCGAGAGCAGGAAGCCGAGCGCCGCCTTGAGGGGCACGAAGACGGACCGGAAGACCACCATCAGCAGCACGACGGCCAGACCGACGATCGTGATCAGGTACGGGACCAGTGCCGACTGGACCTTGGCCGCGACGTCGATGTTCAGCGCGGTGGTGCCGGTGACCTCGAAGGTCGCGGACGTGTCCGACTCCAGGGCGGGACGTTCGGCGCGGATGGTCTTGACCAGGGTCTTGGTCTTCTCGTCGGTGGGGGCGGTGGCCGGGATGGCCTGGAACACCGCCGTGTCACCTGCCTTGTTGAAGCCGGCCTGCGAGACCGAGACGATCCCCTTCGTGTCGCCGATCTTCTCGCTGATCATCTTCACGGCGGCCTTGGGGTCGGGCACTCCCTTGGCGTCCACAACGATGGTCAGCGGGCCGTTGAAGCCGGGGCCGAAGCCCTTGGCGAGGTCGTCGTAGGCGCGGCGCTCGGTGGTGGCGGTGGACTTGGCCTCGTCACCCGGCATACCCAGTTGCAGGGACGCCATCGGTACGGCGAGGGCACCGAGCCCGAGAACACCGAGAATCAGTACCGGGAGAGGCCGGCGCAGGACGAAACGGGCCCAGCGGGTGCCGAGGTTCTCCTTGCCGCCCTTCTCCGCCTTCTCCGCCTTCTCCGCCGCGACGTCAGTCCTGGATCCCTTGCGCATCCGGCGCCCAAGCACCGCGTTCGGCCAGAACCCGAGGAACGCCGGGACGAACGTCAGCGCAACCAGTACGGCGATCACGACCGCCCCTGCGGCGGCCAGGCCCATCTTCGTCAGCATCGGAATCCCGACCACCGAGAGGCCGGCCAGCGCGATCACCACGGTGACGCCGGCGAAGACGACCGCTGAGCCGGCGGTACCCACAGCCAGACCGGCCGCCTCCTGGGGCGTGTGACCCTTGCCACGCTCCTCGCGGTAGCGGGAGACGACGAACAGCGCGTAGTCGATGCCGACCGCCAGACCCAGCATCATCCCCAGGGTGCTGGTGTCCGAGGACAGACCGAGCGGGTGGGCCAGCATCATGATCCCGAACAGGCTCACGGCGACACCGACGATCGCGGTCAGCAGCGGCAGCCCGGCCGCGGCCGGCGAACCGAAGGTGATCAGCAGCACGACGGCCGCCACCGAGATGCCGACGATCTCGGCGACCCCGCTGACACCACCGCCGGCATCCATCGCGGAGCCGCCGGTCTCGACGGTCAGCCCCGCCTCACGCGCGTGGTCGGCGGCCTCGCTCACCGCCGTACGGCTGGCGTCGGTGACCTTGTCCTGCGCCATCTTGTAGGTGACGGTCGCGTACGCCGTCGAACCGTCCTTGCTGACGGCGTGCGACTCGAAGGGATCCGCGACACTGGCCACCTGCGAGCCCTTGCCCAGGGAATCCACCGTCTCCTCGATGGCCTTCCTGTTGTCGGTCGCGGTCACCTTCTGCCCATCGGGGGCGACGAAGACGACCGTGGCGCCGGCGCCGTCGGCACTCGCTCCGGGGAAGCGCTGCCGCATGAGATCGTAGGCCTTCTGGGACTCGATCCCCGGCATCGAGGAGTCATCGCTGGAGGCCCCCGACGCCTGCACACCACCCAGACCCACGGCGGCCACGATGGCCAACCACATCAGGGCGACGTAGCCTCGTCGCCGGAAGGCCGTACGGCCCAGTCGATAGAGAAAAGTTGCCATGTCAGGCCACTCCAGATCCGTTCCTCGATTGCCCACCCAGCCTCGCCCGGGAGGGCGTGTCCCGTCGTCGTGCGGCTACTGGCACTGCGGGCTACTGAAGTCACTGGACCAGCTACTGAAATCGCAGTAGGAACCGGTGCTCTCGGCGCACCGCGGGAGGGGAGAAGCACCGTGAAGATTGTGATACCCGGAGGCACCGGTCAGGTGGGCGGCATACTCAACCGCACGCTGACCGCCGCGGGCCACGAGGTCGTGGTGCTCACCAGACGGCCGACGCAGGACAGTGAACTCCGGTGGGACGGCAGAACTCTCGGCCCCTGGGCGGAGACGATCGACGGCAGCGATGTCGTGATCAACCTGGCCGGCCGCAGCGTCAGCTGCCGCTACACCGAGCAGAACCTCCGGGTCATGATGGACTCGCGCGTGGACTCCGCGCGCGTCGTGGGCGAGGCGATCGCGGCCGCCCGACGGCCTCCCCAGGTCTGGCTCCAGATGAGCACCGCCACCATCTACGCCCACCGCTTCGACGCACCTCACGACGAGGCGACCGGAGTGATCGGCGGCGGCGAACCCGATGTCCCCCGCTACTGGGATTTCAGCGTCGAGATCGCGAAGAACTGGGAGCGGGAGCAGCAACGGGCCCAGACACCGCGCACCCGCAAGGTGGCCCTGCGCTCGGCGATGGTGATGAGCCCCGACCGCGGTGGTGTATTCGACTACCTGCTGTGGCTGGCGCGGCTCGGCCTCGGCGGGCCGGTCGCGGGCGGCGACCAGTACATGTCCTGGATCCACGACCATGACTTCGTCCGCGCGACGACGTTCCTCATCGATCGGAACGACATCACCGGACCAATCAATCTCGCGGCCCCCGCTCCCCTCCCCCAGCGGGCGTTCATGCACGCGCTACGAAAGGCGTGGGGCGCACCGGTGGGCCTGCCGACCACGAAATGGATGGCCGAGATCGGCGCCTTCGTCCTGCGATCCGACACCGAACTCCTGCTCAAGAGCCGCCGCGTCGTGCCGGGCCGGCTACTTGAAACCGGCTTCACATTCGACCACACCCATTGGCCACAGGCCGCGGATGAACTCGTGCGGCGGGTACGCCACGAGCGGCGCCGCACCTGAGCGGTCCGGGTTTGAGGCAGCGTGCGGGTCATTCCGACACGATCATGGGCCCAGTTGTCCCGGGTCCGACGAAGCCGTGTGTTCTCACGCACGGTGGGTTCACCGGCCCGGGACAGTTCTCTTCGTGGCTGTCAGTCCAGCGGTTCGATCCAGAGGTTCCTGAAACGGACCTTGTTGCCGTGGTCCTGGAGCCGGATCGCGCCCGCCGCCGCCGATTCGGCGTCGCCGGCGGCGGTCGGGCCGTCCACGGCCACGTTGTCGTGGACCTTCTTGCCGTTCCACACCACGGTGATCCTGGCGTCATCGGTCTTCCGGCCCTCGGTGTCGAAACGGGCCGCGCGGAAATCGATGTCGTACGTCTGCCAGGTTTCCGGTGGGGTGGCGGCGTTCAGGTCGGCGGCCTTTTTGTTGTAAATGGCCGCGGCCTCGTTCGGGGCGAGTTCCTCCACTCCGAACGAGTCCAGGATCTGGATCTCGTACCGCTCCTGGAGGTAGATGCCGCTGTTCCCGCGGTCCTGCCCGGTGACGTCGTCCGGCAGCTTCGGCACCCGGAATTCGGCGTGCAGCCTGAAGTCACCGAAAGCCTCTTTGGTGCGGATGTCGCCGCAGCACACCTCGATGGAGTCCTCGGCGGTGTGCGGCCATTCGACGCCGCGTCCGTCGGTGTGCTGCCAGGCGGTGGAGACGCTGCCGCCGGAGAACAGGTCGATCCGGCTGCCGGGTCTGCGCACCTCGATCATGTCGAGGTTGACGTGGCCGGTGTCCCCGGGCCGATAGGTATAGGCGATGGTGTTGCGGCCCTTGCGCAGGGAGAGCCGCTCGGTCTTGGTGGACCAGCGGTTCCAGGCGCCGGTGAAGGGGAGGCTGGTCTGCTGCGCCTGCGCGCCGTTGACGGTGATGCCCAGGGTCTTGGTGCCGGTGAAGGGGTGGGGGCCGTTGGCGTAGCGCAGTCCCACGTCGTAGCTGCCCTTCGCGGGTGCGTCGACCTCGAAGGTGGCCGTGGCGCCCGGGGTGCCGAAGCCGTCGACGAAGCCGCCGCCGGTGTAGCCGGCGTGCTCGGTGTCGATGTCGGCTCCGCCCGCCAGGCGTGCCGATTCCGCGTCGTACGAGGTGACGGGCTGCTCGGGGCCGGGGCGTGCGTTCAGCGTGTACCAGGCCTCGGTGGACCAGAGTTGCTCACCGGTGTCCGAGGCGAAGGGGCGCGGTGAGCGTACGTGCACCACCCGGTCGGTCTTGAGGCCGGGGATGGTGAGCCGGACCGTGCGACGGTCGGCGGACAGTCGGGCGGCTGCGACGGGGAGGGCCTCTTCGTCGACCTTGGGGCCGCCGTACGCCGGGGTGGGGACGTAGCGCCACTGCTCGACGGAGTAGGCGCCGTCCGTCAGCTTGGCGGCGGTCTCGGCCGACAGGGGCTTGGTATAGGTGAGTTCGAAGCCGTCGCGGGTGGCGCGCATGGTCTTGATGTCGAAGGCGGTCGTGCCGTTCGGCGTGAGTTTTTGCAGGCCGAAGCGGAGTTTTCCTTCTTGGCCCCAGTTTCCGTCGGCGCCGAGACCGCCGGCGTAGATCGCACCGTCCGGTCCGGTGCTGATTCGGGTGATGCCGGCCTCCAGGCCCTGGGTGTGCCGGAACACCGCGCCCTGGTATTCGCCGTCTATCTTCTCCAGGTCGGCGCGCTGGATACCGCCGTAGGTGACGTCGCCGAAGAGCATTTGCCCGGCGAAGGGTCCCTTCTTCAACAGCATCGGCGTGCTGGGCGAGTTGGCTATCTCGTTCTGCGGCAGCCAGAGCGCGGGCTTGGTGACTTGGCGGTCGTCGAACGGGCCGTCCGGGTTGGTGTAGTGGTTGAAGAAGCGGTCCTGCTTGACGTGGAGCAGTTTGGAGGCGGGCAGCCAGCCGCCCTGATTGTCGGTGACGAAGAGGTCGCCCTGGGGGCCCCGTCCGATTCCGTTCGGTGTACGGAGGCCACCGGCCAGGTAACTCACCTTGCCGGTCTTCTTGTTCACCTTGATGGTGGTGCCGCGGTTCGCGGCGGGCTGCGGATCGGTGGTCGCGCCGCCGTAGTTGATGGCCACCGAGAGGTTCAGATAGAAGTTCCCGTTCTCGTAGAGCAGTCCAAAGGCGAACTCGTGGAAGTTCGCTCCGTACGGCCAGTCGGCGACCTTGCGGATCTCGTCCGCGGTGTTGTCGCCCTCGATGTCGGACAACTCCGTGAGCTGGTGCTTCTCCGAGACGTAGAGCTTTCCGTCGACGTACTTGATCCCCATCGGCTCCTTCAGGCCGCCGGCGATCTTCTTGTACGTGACCTTGTCCGGGCCGGTGTCACCCGTGACGTGGTCGAGGACGTACACCTCTCCCTCCGTCTTGGTACTGCCGCCCCACGTCGTCACGGCGAGCTTGCCGCCCGGCAGCCAGTCCATCGCGGAGACCTGCGGCTCGAAGCCCTCGGGACGCAGATCGGTGAGCGTGTAACCGGGGTTGACCGAGGTCAACGGGAGGCCGTCGCCGGGGGTGTCATAGTTGCCCTCGCACTCCTTGCGGCCGGGGGCGGTGACCCGGACGACGCCGGCGTCGGTGCTGAGCACGGAGTTCGGGACGAGGGAGAAGTCGTCGGCGCCCGGCGGCTTCCACTGGAGGGTGACCTGCTGCTCGCCACCGCGGTCGAAGTGGTCGATGCGCAGGGCGTGGTAGCCGGGTGCGAGGGCGATCTCGCCGTCCTTGGGCTCGGCACCGTGCAGTCCGTCGTGGTCGACGACCTTCTTGTCGCCGATGAGCAGCCGGGAGCCGTCGTCGCTGATCAGGCGGAACGTGTACGTGCCGTCGGTGGGGACGTTGATGTTGCCGATGATCTGCGACACGAAGTTGTCGGTGAAACCGAAGCCCTCGGTGGAGGACCAGTCGACGTTGGGGATCAGCTTGTCGACGTTGGGGGTCTGGGCCGGCTTGAGGTCGCAGAGCTTGCTCAGCGGGGACTGGACGTCGAAGACGCGGAGGGTGACGCCAGGTTCCTGGGGCGGCAGGTCACCGAAGGGCTTGTCGTCCGCTTCGGCGGCCGGTGTCGCGAGACCGCCGGTGAGAAGGGCCGCGAGGAGCAGGCCGGCGAATCTTCGTGGCCCACGGCGATGGCTACGGGGGCTCAGGTACTTGCGTGGCGTCACTCTTCCTCCTGCTGGGCGCTAGGCGGAGCGACCGACGGCGGACCGCGGTCATGGAGTGGAGTTCGTCCACGTACGGGTGGTGCAGCGGCATTCCGCCGTGATGCACGCAGACGTCCGTACGAAATCGACGCCCAGCGTACGAACAACACCCCGAACCGTCCATACTTTGTCCTCAACAAGTCGAAAGTCCCCGTCCTTCGCCGTGCCCGATCCCTGCCGGACGAGGGAAGGCGAAGCGATCAGAGCTGTTCGTCGGGGAGGGCAGGCGCGGCGTTGACGACGGCGTGCACGACTCCGGCGACAAGTTGCCGGTTGAGGCGGGCGGCGTCGAAGCGGCGGTGCATGGGCCAGCCCTCGATCAGGGCATCGAGGGCCCGGGCCACTCCGGGAGTGAAGTGCAGGGCGAGACTTTCCCGGCTGCGTGCGAGCCAGGAGCGGGTGGTCGCGGCTACCGCGGTGTTGTGGTTGGCATAGGCGTACATCTCGAAGATGAGCGTCATGTCGCGGTCAGTGGCGTAGGCCGGCCCGCAGATCAGCTCGACCACGGCTGCCTCCGCCTCGGCGGTCGACCCGGCGCGGTGCACGGTGCGGCGGTAGAGCTGGGACATCGTGTCGGCGAGGCGGGCGAACGCCAGCGCCAGCAGATCGTCCATGCCGTCGAAGTAGTACGTCAGCGAGCCCAGCGGGACGCCGGCCCGTGAAGCGATCTTGCGATGGGTCGTCCTGTGAACGCCGCCCTCCGCGATGACGTCGAGAGCGGCGTCGAGAATCCGGTCCTTGCGTCCGGGATCGTTCGGGATCTCACGCCGTGTGCCGCTCACGCCCCCAATGTGTCACACGGCGACCCCGCCCGAAGTGTGTACGATCGTACAGACTCCTTCGGACTCCTGTGTTCGGTCATCTCCTGTGAGGCATTCCCTGTGACTGTCAGCCCCGGCCGGCGCCGGACCGCCGTGTTCGCCCTGTTCTTCCTGCCCGGCCTGGCCATGGCCTCCTGGGTGACCCGCACCCCCGACGTACGCGACCTGCTCGGAGCCTCCACCGGACGCATGGGCCTGGTCCTGTTCGGGCTCTCGGTCGGGTCCATGGCGGGCATCCTGTGCTCGGGACCGCTCGTCGCCCGCTGGGGCGCCCGGCCCCTCATCGCGGCCGGAACACTGGCGACCGCCGCGGGGTCCGGCGTCATCGGCCTGGGCGCCGCGGCGGGCGCGGACACGGTCGTGGCCCTCGGGCTCGGACTCATCGGCCTCGGGATGGGCGGCGGCGAGGTGGCCCTCAACATCGAAGGGGCGGAGGTGGAACGGCTGCTCGGCCGCTCCACCCTCCCCGCGATGCACGGCTTCTACAGTCTCGGCACGGTGGTCGGCGCGGCCGGCGGCATGATTCTGACCGCCGTCTCGTTCCCCGTCCTGTGGCATCTCGCCATCGTCACCGCCGTGGTGCTGGCCGTACTGGTGCCGACCATCCGATACGTCCCCGCCGGAGTGGGCCGGCGAACCGACAACAACAGCGGCACGCACACGCAGGTCTCCGCGCACCCCGCGGTGTGGAAGGAACCGAGACTGCTGCTCATCGGCGGCATCATCCTCGCCCTTGCCATGGCCGAGGGAACAGCGAACGACTGGCTGCCGCTGGTCATGGTCGACGGCCATGACTTCGACCCCGCGCTCGGATCGGCCGTGTACGCGGTCTTCGCGGCCTCGATGACCGTCGGCCGCTTCGCCGGCGGCCGGTTCGTCGACCGCTACGGACGCGCGACCGCCCTGTGCGCCAGCGCGATCATCGGAGCCGTCGGCATCGCACTCGTGATCCTCGTCGACAACCAGGCCATCGCGGCGACAGCCGCCATCCTGTGGGGCATCGGCGCGTCCTTGGGCTTCCCCGTCGCGCTCTCCGCGGCCGGCGACTCCGGCGAGAACTCCGCCGCAAGGGTCTCCCTCGCCGCCACCCTCGGCTATGTCGCCTTCCTCGTGGGACCGCCCTCACTCGGCCAACTCGGCGAGCACTTCGGACTCCGCAACGCACTGTTCCTGGTCCTGATACTCGTGGTGGCCGCATCCTTCGCCACGCCCGCCGCCCGCACACCCCACCCCGCGGGCACTACGCGTGCCGATACATCATCCACGCGGGTGAGAGCTTGATCAGAGAACTTCGGGCATCCGGCAGTAAGGACGGTAGCGCCGCGGCGGCGCCGGATACGTCCACCCGGACACCGCCCCGGACAGCACGCCTGGTCAGACCCTGCTCGAGTTCTCCATGTGTGTCGGAGCCACTGCTGCGGGTCCAGGTGCGGACGTCGGCTCGGGGCCGCTTTCGCTGAGGCCGTACCGCATGTGGATTCTGCGCAGGAAGCCTGGCGCGTACCAGGCCGTCTTCCCGAGCAGACGCATCGCGGCGGGGACGAGGATGCCGCAAACGGCGATGGCGTCGAGGAGCACGGCCAGTCCGCTGCCGAGGCCGAACATCTGCATAAAGCTGAGCTTGGCGGTGCCGAAGGCGAAGAAGCTCACCGCGAGCAGGCAGGCAGCCGCGCTGACGATGCGCCCGGTGTGGCCGAGGCCGTTGACCACGGCGGTCTCGTTGCCGGCTCCGTGGTCGTGGAGTTCCTTGATCCTGCTGGTGACGAAGACCTCGTAGTCCATCGAGAGGCCGAAGGCGATGCAGAACATCAGCACGGTCATCGTCATCTCCATCGGCTGCGCGGTGAAGCCCAGCGGTGAGGAGAGGTTGCCGTCCTGGAAGATCCAGGTCATGACGCCGAGGGTGGCTGCCAGGCTGATCAGGTTGAGGGCCAGTGCGCGCAGCGGCTGCACGATGCTGCCGGTGAACAGGAAGAGCAGCAGGAAGGTGGTGAGGACGATCAGGGCCACGGCCAGGGGGAGCTTGTCGGCGATGGATTCCTTGGCGCCGACGAGTACCGCGTCATTCCCCCCGACCAGAGGGTGGGTCCCAGGGGCGGGGTGACCGAGCGCACCTGCTTGACCAGGCTCTCGGCCGCCTCCGACTTCGGTGTCAGGCTGCTCACCACGCTGATCCGCTGTGCGTCGGGCCGGCCGAGGGCGGAGTTGGCCGGGCCGGTCGCCGCGGACTGTCCCTTGGTGTAGGTTCCCGTGCTGGTCTCGACACGCTCGACGCCCTCGAGCGCGGACAGTTGGCCCGCGTACGACGCCAACGGGGCTTTGTCCACGGACTGGCCGATGGCGATGTGGAGGGCCGAGTCCTCACTGCCGCTGAACTTCTCTCGCAGTACCTGCGAGACCTGGCGGCTCCCGGCGTCCTTGGGCAGCACGCGTTCGTCCGGCGTGCCGAAGGTGATGTTCAGCAGCGGGCTCGCCGCGAACAGCAGCACGGCGAGGACGGGCAGTGCTGTGAGCACGGGCCGCCGCATGACGGTACGCGCCAGCCGTCCCCACAGGGGTTCCCGGGCGTCGGAGCGCTGCGACTTCGCCCACGGCAGCCGCCCGCTGTTGACCCGGTGCCCCAGAACCTTCAGCAGGGCAGGCATCACGAACAGGGTGCTCAGCGCGGCGATGGCGACGACACCGACTCCGGTGAAGCCCATCGAGCGCAGGAAGTAGTGCGGGAACACCAGGAGCGCCGCCAGGGCTGCCGCGACTGTCGCGGCGGAGAAGGCGACGGTGCGGCCCGCGGTGTGCACCGTCCGCCGGACGGCGTCGTCCACGCTCACCCCGGCCGCGAGCTGCTCCCGGAAGCGGCTGACCATCAGCAGGGCGTAGTCGATGCCCAGTCCGAGGCCCAGTGCGGTGGCGCACCTGGACACCCGGCTGTCGTGTGCGGACGGGTTGCCTGGGGGTGGCGCACCCCGGATGAGACCGTCCTGGCTGGCCTTCGGCGCAGCGCACATGCTCGACCTCATGACCAACAACCTTTCAGAAGACTTCTCCCAGCCCGCCCCCGGTATGTCCGCGGGGCTGCTCGCCGGCCGGGTCGCGGTGGTCACCGGGGCCAGCGCCGGCATCGGCGCCGCGACCGCACGCCGCTTCGCCTCGGCCGGAGCGGCGGTCGCTCTGCTCGGCCGGCGATCCTCGCTGCTGGAGAACCTCGCCGCGGACCTGTGCAAGGAAGGCTCCGCCGACGTCCTGCCCCTCGCCGTCGACGTCACCGACCCCGCCGCGTTGGCAACCGCCGCGGCGACGATCCGTGATGCTCTGGGCCGGCCCGACCTGGTCGTCGCCAACGCCGGGGTGATGCTCGGAGCGCCGTTCGACGAGGCGGATACCGCCGAGTGGGACCAGATGATCGACGTGAATCTTCGAGGCCTGCTGGCCACCGGCCGGGTCTTCGTCGCCGACCTCCTCGCCGCGGCGGACGCCGGACAGGCCGCGGACCTGGTGAACCTCGGCTCGACCGCGGCCGAGGTGATCTTCGCCGACTACCCGGTCTACGGTGCGACCAAGGCCGCGGTCACCCAGCTGACCCGCAACCTGCGCGCCTCGCTCGGGCCTCGCGGCGTACGAGTGCGGTCCGTCGACCCGGCGTTCGCCGTCACCGAACTCGGCGCTTCCATGGCACACGAGGCCACTCGGGCGGGGCTGGACGAGATGCGGTCGGCGATCACGACCATCACCGCCGAAGACGTGGCCGACGCGATCACGTACTCGGTGGCGGCGCCGGCCCGGGTCAACATCGCCGAGCTGACGGTCGTTCCCACCCAGCTCGGCTGAGAAACCGAGACCGTCAGTGCTCGATCGCCCGATCGACGCGTGGTGAGGGGGCCGGTACCGGCCGAGCGAGCCCCCCTCCCCGGGCCGAGCCGGTGTACGCGGTCAGCCGGCCTCGTACACCGGCAGCCTTCCGTCCAAGCCGCCCGCGGGCAGGACACGGGTCGAGTTGTGTTCGCGGACAATCCGCCACCCGTCCGGCGTTCTACGCCAGACCAACGAGGTAGTGGTACGGATGTCCGTGGCACCGTCAGGCGTGGTGATCCGCGCTACGAACGTCAGTGTCGACGCCGCCAGGTGGTGGCTCGCGATGACGTGCGGGCCGTCGTCCACGGCATGGTGAGCGGACACCATCCGATCGAAGTGGGGCTCCCAGATCGAGCCGTAGCCAGTGGCTGTCGTCGCGACACGCTGCTCGGGGTCGAAGTCGTCGTAGAGGCGGAGGTCCGGAGAGTCGAAGTCGTAGAACTCGCCGAAGGTACGCCGGAAGTCGAACGGCGCGTCCCCCTCGTTCCGCTCCCAGCCGAACACCCATCTGCCGTGCAGCTCCGCAATCAATCGCTCATCGTTCATGACTCGACGCTAGGCTCGCGGAAGTGGTGCAGGAAGGGTCTGCCACACCCACCCGGGTGTCTCGGGACCGGCCGTCTTCATCGCCGTAGGGGAAAGCTGGATCCGACCGGCCGCGATGACCAGCTTCTTCACGGCCTGGGCCTGATCGAGTTCTACACGGAGATCGTGAGCACGCCCAAGAGTTCCTCTGCAGCGGTGCTGATCACGGTGAGAACACAGCCCGCCATCATGACGACGGGCACCGCCAACCGCCGTCGCAACGCGCGGATCTGAGGGCCGTTGGTGAGCGAGGCGAGCCGGAGCGCCTTCTCCTCGCTCGAATGCCTGGCCTGCAGCTCTCGGAGAAATACCACCATATGGGATGTGGTGTCGGCGTCCCGGCACGCCTCCGTGTCCGCGCGCAGTTCGTGGACCAGTGGGATGAGGCGTGCGGCACGCCGTACGCTCAGGATCCCCAATGTGACCGTGCCCACGAAGTCGGCGGCGACGACCCCCGTATTCGCTGTCAGCGATGAGACCGTCGCCGCATCGACGAACACGAGGAACTGCCCGATGCCCGGGCATACGGCGAGAAGGCGCTGCATGCCCGGGTCGCCGTGCCGCACATGGGAGATTTCGTGCAGCAGCCGGACCGTGGCCTTCGGATCCCGACGAAGTTGGGGCCGCCAGTGCGAAGGAATGATCACGATGTTGTCGGGATCCCGCAGATTCAACCGGATCTGCCGAGAGCCATGCCTCCAGGCGAAAGGGAGCATGACCACCAGAGCACAGACGAGGAACACCATGAACAACGGGGTGTCGGTGAATTCGGGGATGTCGTTCTGGAACACCGCTGCGGCAATCCCCAAGACAGCACCCGCGCCGTACAGCAGCTTGTTTCGGGGCACGGTCCAATCGGCCAGCCGCCCCAGCCGCCCCGGTGTCGGGCGGGGAATGTGACGTGCCCGCAGGTTCGCCTTCTGGTCCCATACACTCACGGCCCGCAGACGGTCGGGATCCAACCCCGCAGAGACGAATGCCGCTCGCACCCGTTCCCATGCCGAGTCGGACCAGTCCACGAGGCGGTATTTCATCCCGCCGTGGCGATGGTCGTACGAACGCCTGGCCCAGACCTGCATCACGATGATCAGCACCACCGCGAAGGACAGACAACCGGCCGCGAGAGCAGACAAGAGAACGGCGATGGGATTGGCGACCGGGTCGCCGCCTTCCTGACCGATAACCACGACAACCAGGGGGAACAGCGCGAAGGGCGCGAGAATCACCGCCCACAGCGCGCGGTGAGCGCGGCTCAGCGAGTGCAGTTGCCGCGATCGGTGCGAGGCGAGCGACGCGCCCGCGACGGCGCGGTCGTCTACTGTCTCCACGTCCGCTACGCCGGGTCGATGGGTTGGCCCTCGGCTCGTGCCCACGCCTCCAGCTGGGAGCGCACGATGAGGCGCAGCGTCTCCTCGTCGAGCTCTGCCGGCACGGCCAGTTGACGCGTGACGGCGTCGGCCACATCGTCCGGGGAGTCCTCCCCCGGCTCGCTCCCGCGGAACAGCTTCACCACGAAGGTCACCGCTTCCCGGATACCGCGCTCGATGGCCATGTCGGTCGCCACGGACACCACCTTGACCGCGATCTGGCCGAGCAGAGTAAGTCCGATCCCGAGAAAGACATGGGTGTCGGCAATGCCCGCATCGGCGTCATCGACCAGCGCCGAATCCTCCCCCGGGATACGGCCGCTCTCCCGCATGTCCTCAGCGAACTCCGAGAAGAGATCCTCTCGGTCCTCCGGAGCCACCAGTGCGGCCGACGCGTCGACCATGGCGAGAATGCACTCGACATCAACGTCCCTTGCCCCCTGCACGGTTCCCCCTCGCCGCACACTTCACGTGCGTATCAGGCGCCTTTTCGCCTCATAAATGACGCTTGAGAGCGTATCGTCGTGATCTTGACCTCTTGGGGGGATTCCCCACATTCCCGGGCTTCCACGTCCGAGGGGTCACACGCGCACCGCCCACAGTGTGCCGCCGTCGTCGAGGAACGCGATCGAGTCGCCGCTCGCGGCAGGCTCGCTCATGGACGTGCTGTCGAACTGGCCCGTCCAGAGCGTGCGGCCACGCTCCACTCCGACGATCCGCACGCTGGTCCAGCGCTGGAACACTCGCGCCTGCTCTGTCCCGGAGAGCAGGGCGTATTTGCTGGTGGTCTGCACTCTCTGAGTGTCGGCATGCCACCGCTTCGTGCCGTCGTCGGCGGCCACGCACACCGGCCCCGATCCCGTGGGCAGGACGAACCCGCCCGCCACGCTGGTCGTCGCCTGTTCCTTCAGGCCAACCTCTTGGTACGTACTGCCGTAGGTCCAGATCTGCTCGCCGGTGAGTCCGTTCAGTGCGGTCGGCTTCCGGCGGGGCCCCGCGGCCAGCGGAAGGAACACCGTGGTGCCCGACACCAGCTCGTCGAGCGGCTGGAAGGCCCCGGTGGTGAAGGTGTCCGGTTTGGTCTTCTGGAACGGGCTCCGCCACATCACCTCACCTGTGTCCGCCCTGCGGCAGACGAGGTCGACGGGGGCTGTCCTGCCGTCCTCGTAGCAGAGCAGGCCCTCACCCAGGGGCTGCGCCAGATCGCCCTGCGGCTGGAAGCCGGAGCGTGTCCACAGCTTCTTGCCCGTCTTGCCGAGTAGCGCGATTCCGCCGCTGCAGAGGATCAGGTCGCCGGCCAGGATCCATGTGGCGTCGTAGGGGGAGGATACGTCGGTCGCCCATCGCTGGTTGCCGGTACGCGGATCGATTCCGATCACGTGACCGTCCTCTCCAGTGATCAGCAGGCCGCTGGGCCGGTGCACTTCCAGCCTCATGGCGCTGTTGGAGACCGAATGCTGCCACCGGCGCTCGCCGGTGGCAGCGTCGAAGGCGTGCACCTGTCCGCCTTTGTTATCGGAGTACCGGGTCAGGGCGATCAGCGTGCCGCCGACGACCGTGAAGCGTGTTTCCCGGGACCAGGCCGCGTTGAGGGACTTCTTCCACAGACGCTTACCGGTGGCAAGGTCGAAGGTGTGGAGCGCGGCGGTCTCCTTGTAGTAGTGACCGGCGGCCACATGACACCGGCCGTCGGCCAGGACGACGTCCGGACCGTCGGAGTTGATCAGGTCGACGTCTGCGATCTTCTGCGACCAGGCGACCGGGTCCCGCTCGGGGTCGCCGGTCAGGTACATCGCGGCCGCCCCTCCGGCGACCGCGACCGCGGCGACGCCCGCGCCCCCCAGGAGCAGGCTGCGCCGGCTCATGCCTGTTCCACCGGACGGCGCGGCGGGCGCCTGAACCGTGGATGCCGCCGCGAGATCGTCGGACACGGAGGCAGCCGCAGGCGGTGAGCTCGCCCCGCGCTCCTCCCGGTCGGCGACGGTGGGGGTGTAGCGAACCGCGGGTACGGCCTGCCGCACACCACCCAAGCGCCGCAGCTCGTCGGCGAGCACGGCGGCCGATTCGTATCGCTCGCGCGGGTCCTTGGCCAGCAGCCGGCCGACCAGACGGTCCCACGGAGCGGAGACGCCGGACACGAGGCTGCTCGGCGCCGGGGGCGGATCGTGAAGGTGCGCCGTGATGTACCCGAGGGTGTCCGGGGCATCGAACGGCAGCCGCCCGGTGAGCAGTTCGAACAGCACACACCCGAGGGAGTACAGGTCGCTGCGCTGCTCGGGGCGCCCGCGTGCCTGCTCCGGTGCCATGTACGAGGCCGTGCCCACCATGAACCCGGTCTGGGTCAGCCGGTCACCGGTGGCCGAGGCGTCGGCGGCGCGGGCGATCCCGAAGTCGAGCACCTTCAGGCCACCCGAGGCCGCGACGAACAGATTCGCGGGCTTGATGTCGCGGTGGAGGATGCCGGCGCCATGCGCCTCCCCCAGCGCGTCGCACACCTGCGCCCCCCACCGCGCCACCTCCTCCTCGCCGACAGGTCCGCGCCGGACAACGGCGTCCAGGCCCTCGCCCCGGAGCAGTTCCATCACGAGGAACGGCGTCGTGCCCTGGCTGGTGGTTGCCTCACCGAGGTCGTGGACGGTCACGATATGGGGATGCTGAAGCGCGGCGTTGATCCGCGCCTCCCGCAGAAACCTGGCGCGCGCCTCGTCGGCCCGACTGCCGCCACCCGCAAGGACCGAGATCACCTTGACCGCGACCGCCCGCCGCAGACTGGCGTCCTGCGCCTCCCACACCTCCCCCATCCCGCCGCGCCCCAGCGGGCGCACCAGGCGGTAGCGGTCAGCGAGTATCTGATCCCGGTCGTCCACAGCCCCAAGTCCCCCGGTGGTAAGCGGTTCTCACACGGCAGCGTTGATCGTAGACCGCGCCCCCGATGACACAGGACCCGGGCGACAGCGGACATCACCCGTCCGCTCTCGCGCGGGAGCGCACCGGGTCACCGGTCCGGTGCCGGGTCTTCCGTCTCGTGCTGCAAGGGCTCCGCCCGGCCATCAACTGAACAGCTGCACGGGGTGAGTCTGGCCGACACCGGCCGCGCACGTCTGACGGACATGCTCGCCACGGCGGAGCAGATCGCCGCCGAGATCTTCGCCGAGCGTGGGTCGCCGGGTACGAGGTGAGTGCCGACCCGAAGCTGGGGTTCACCGAGGCGCAACGGTACGAGGCGTGGGACGCCGAACGGTGGATGGGCGTGTGGTCCCCGGCCACGCCGCCCGGTTGAACGAACAGGCAAGGCGGAGGCGGCCCAGTGACCGGCTTCGGCAACCAAAAGCCGCCCCGCACTGAGTTTCGGATCAAGCCGCGCACGGAGGCTTTAGTGGCCACGGGCATGTCCATATGACCGACGCCCAGGCCTCACCCACCGAACCGTTGTACTCGCAGGCATACGCGGAGATCCTGCCCTTCGCACGCTGGACCCTTGCCGATTCATCGCATTTGCGGCACGCGGTCTGCTGATCGCCACCGAAATGCCCCCAAGGAACAGATCCTGGTTGAGGGCGCGACGACGAGCAGTAGGCGAGCACCCCCACATCACCGCTGCCCGCGGGATGGGTGGCTTGGACGGCGGCGACCGCTGCCGGTGCAACCGTGAGGCTGGCGAAGGCAAGCACGACTGCTGCCGCGCCCGCAGCGAACGGGGTACGCCGCGTGAAGGGCCGGAGGCGCACACTCAGCAATTTACGCGAACTCATAACGCTCCTTCGGTAAAGACGTCGCGGCAGGTGAAATCAGTCCGCCGCCCGAACCGTTCCTGTCTGGATTACCGGGCGACCTCAGATGTAGCAGCCCAATCCTTGTTCGCGTTCGGAGGACTGGTATCGAACAAACAACTCCTGAAAAATATGAGCATTGCGCCAGCAGATCTACGACGAAGCCGGGCACAGCCCCGAACGACAGCAGGCCCGGCTCGCGGCCGACGGCGACCTCGAGCCCGGCGACGGCCCCGATCGGCACAAAATGCCCAGATTCGGACCACGGCAACCCATGGATGCCGAACCCCGCGGAGACTCCGAGGGCGCAGCGCAATTCCGCTCCGCGCCCAGTTGGCATTCACCGCGGCATTCACCATTGCAACTCATTAATGAAAGCATCCATCTTTGCCCAAGTAATGGCAAAGACGCTGGTCAAAACGCGGGCGCCCCCGCTCGGCGGCGACGTCGAGAATGCCACGTCGTTTCATGTTCTACGTACATTCAACTCTCCACCCTTATGAGCGACATGATCAATCCATAGGGTCCTTGAGGCATTTGAAGGAAGGGACCCATGGAAGAACTCCGCGCAATCCGGGCTCGCGGTATCACGAAGAGCTTCGGTGATGTCGTCGCCCTGGACGGCATCGATCTCGATGTAACGCAGGGTCAGATCCACGGCCTGGTCGGACCGAACGGCGCCGGAAAGACGACATTGCTCGGCCTTCTGCTGGGGCTCGCGGTGGCCGACGGCGGTCGCCTGGAGGTCCTGGGTACACCGGTCGAGCGGGCACTCGCCGCTCCCGACGGTGTGGCCGGCTTCGTGGACGGCCCCGCTCTCTACCCCTCGCTCACCCCACGGCAGAACCTCGCCGCGCTGGCCTCGCTCCGCGGTCACGACGCGCGCACGGCGGGGATCGACGACGTACTCGCCGAGGTCGGTCTCACCGACGTCGCCGACGACCGTACCCGCGGCTTCTCCCTCGGCATGCGCCAGCGGCTCGGGCTCGCCGCCGCCCTGCTGACCAAGCCCCGGCTGCTCGTGCTCGACGAACCGTCGAACGGCCTCGACCCGGCGGGCAAGAAGCATGTGCACGGTGTCCTCAACCGGCTCACGGCCGACGGAACCGCCGTCGTGCTCTCCAGCCACAACATGGACGACCTCGAGGCGCTGTGCTCCGAGGTGACCATCCTCGCCGCCGGACGCGTCGTCTTCTCCGGCCCGCTGAGCGAGCTGGCCGCCGAGAACCGTGAACTCGACTACCGGCTGGTCACCTCGGACCCGCAGGCCGCGCGCCGGCTGGCGGACGACGCACCGGGGATCCAGGTCGTCGACGACGCCGGGATACGGCAGGACGCCGAACTGCTCGTCGTACGCGGCCTGGTGCCGGCCCTCGACCAACTCGTGGTGCGGCTCGTGGCGAAGGGCGTCGCGCCGCGCGAGCTCACTCCCTTGGTGTCGCCGCTCGAAGCCGCGTTTCTGACCCTCATCGAGCAGCAGCAGGAGGCGGGCAGATGACCGCGACCCTCACCCAGAGCCCGGAACAGGAACACGAGCAGATGACCGGGGGCCGTCGCGTCCCCGTCATCCGGGCCTGTCGCTTCGAGCTCGTCAAGCTGGTCTCCCAGTGGCGGATCCGCGTGCTGGTACTCGCCTGCTGGATCGCTCCCGCCCTCTTCGTCGCCGGGGTGAGCCAGCAGAGCACGCTTCCCGTCGACACCCTCTTCGGGCGCTGGATGCTCGCCTCCGGGTGGGCCGGGCCGCTGGTGGTGCTCGGTTTCGCGGGGACCTGGGCGCTCCCGCTGCTGACCTCCGTCGCTGCCGGTGACGTGTTCGCCGCCGAGGACCGGCTCGGCACCTGGCGCCATCTGCTCGTGGCGGTCCGCTCGCCCCGGCGGATCTTCGTGGCGAAGGCGGTGGCCAGTCTCACCGTCCTGCTGCTGCTCGTAGCCGGGCTCGCGGTCTCCAGCACCGTCGGCGGCCTGCTCGTGGTCGGCAACCAGCCGCTGGTCGGTCTCGACGGCCATCTCCTCGCACCATCGGACGCCGCCGTCTCGGTCCTGCTCGCCTGGGTCTGCGTCCTCGCTCCGACCCTGGCGCTCGCCGCACTCGGCCTGCTCGGGTCGGTCACGCTGGGACGGTCCCCGATGGGGCTGCTGGTGCCCGTGCTCGTCTCGCTCGCGATGGCGGTCGCCCAGATGCTGCCGCTTCCGGTGGCCGTGCGCGTCGCCCTGCCGAGCTACGCCTTCATCTCCTGGAACGGCCTGTTCACCAGCCCCCGACAACTCGGCCCGCTGCTGATTGGCATCGCTGTCAGCCTCGTGTGGGCCGTGGTCGCGACGGCGCTCGCGTATGTGCTCTTCGTACGGCGCGACTTCACCAACCTGACCCACGACGGTTCGGGCCGCCGCGCGATCACCGTCGGAGTCCTGCCGCTCGTCGGGGTGGCCGCCGCGTCGTTCGCGGTCGTCGCCGCGACGACCTCGGCGACGGGCTCCGGGATCGAGCAGGACAAGGTGCAGCGCTCGCTCGCCACGGCGTTCGCGCACCTGTACCGCATGCAGACCGACCAGCTCAACCGGCCCGCCGTCACCGAGGCCCAGTTGAAGGCCACGGCGTCGTGCAACAAGGGATCCGCCAGGGTCGCGGCGGAAGGCCCGGGCAACGACTGGCGCTGCGTCGTGACCTGGCATCTTCCCGGCGTCGAGGCCACAGGACAGGCCATCTACCAACTCGACGTCACTCCGGACGGGCGGTTCATGGCCGATGGCGATGGACCGAAGGAAGTGAACGGCTACTTCCTGGTGCGGACCCCCGACGGGGACGCACCGAACCCGCTGTGGCAGTTCGACGGCAACGTCGAACTGCTCGACACCACCCCGAAGGGATAACACTCCATGCAGGTAACTCGCCGCCGTAAGCTCGTCCAGGAAGCTCGGATCAACCTCATCCGCAGACGCATCGGCCGCCGGATACCGCTGTTGACGGCGGGCACCACCGCTGTCGCCCTCGTGGCCGCCGGCACGGCGCTCGCGCAGACCCACCAGTTCGGCACTGACCAGGTCGGCCAGGTCACCGAGAACGGCCAGGTCGTCTCCAGCAACCAGTACATCGCCCCGTACGGCGACCGTCTTGTCATCAACCAGGGCAAGATCATGTCGTCCTCGGTCAGCCCGGACGGCACGCACATGGCCGCCTCGGTCACCGACGGTGGCGCGGCCCTGGCCATCGTGGACCTGAAGAGCTGGAAGACGCAGCAGCTCGTCAGCAATGCCGCGTCGTCGAACCCCCGCATCAGCAGCAACAACGTGGGCCAGGAAGGCCCGACGTACTCGCCCGACGGCAAGCAGCTGTGGCTGGGCCAGCCGGACGGCTACACCGTGTTCACCGTGAACGCGGACGGCAGCGTCGCCGGCCCGAGGACCGTCAGCATCCCGGCGCAGGGGTCCAAGCACGCCCTGGTGGGCGCGGCGGCGTTCTCGGCCGACGGCAAGACCGTGTACTCCGCGGTCAACGGCCAGAACCGGGTCGTCGCCATCGATGCCGCGACCGGGACCATCCAGCAGAGCTGGAACGTGGGCAACGCCCCGCGCGGCATGGTCGTCGTCGGCAACAAACTCTACGTGAGCAACGAGGGCGGTCGTCCCGCCAAGCCCGGCGAGCCCACGATCAACTCGTACGACACACAGGTCCTCGCCGACCAGAAGACCGCTGCCACCACCAGCGGCACGGTCAGCGTCATCGACCTGGCGAACCAGGACGCCGCGGTCGCCGGCATCGAGGTCGGTCTGCACCCGACCGCCGTGTATGCCAAGAACGGCGCGGTGTTCGTCACCAACACCGCCGACAACAACGTGTCGGTCATCGACACGGCGAAGGACAAGGTCGTCCAGACCATCTCCACCCAGCCGTGGGCCAAGGCTCGGGTGGGCTACGAGCCCGATGCGGTGACCCTCACCGACGACGGTCACCTGCTGGTGACCCTCGGCCGCGCCAACGCCGTCGCCGTCTACAAGTACACCTCCGCGCAGGAGCCGGTCGCTTACGTCGGCCTGCTCCCCACGGACTACTTCCCCTCGGAGATCACCACGTCCGGCAACGAGGTGTACGTCTCCAACACCCGTGGCATCGACGCCCGCCGCAAGGCCGCCGGCGGTCGCGGCACCCACGACACGACGTCGAGCGTGCAGAAGTTCACGCTGCCGGACGACAGCGTGATCAAGTCCTACACCGGCAAGGTCTTCAAGCAGAACGGCTGGAACGGCCAGTCGCTCAAGAAGTCCGACGGCTCCCCGGCCAAGCCGGTGCCGGTCCCCGTCAAGCTGGGCGACCCCTCGACGATCAAGCACGTCTTCCTGCTCGTCAAGGAGAACCGGACCTACGACCAGGTCTTCGGTGACGTGCCGCGGGGCAACGGCGATCCGTCGCTGGCCGAGTTCGGTGAGAACGTCACGCCGAACCAGCACGCCCTGGCCAAGCAGTTCGGCCTGTACGACAACACGTACGACATCGGCACCAACTCCGCCGAGGGCCACAACTGGCTGATGCAGGCCGACGACCCGGAGTACACCGAGTCATCGGCCGGTGAGTACGCCCGCAGCTACGACACCGAGGACGACGCCCTCGGCCACCAGAAGACCGGCTTCATCTGGACCGGTGCGCAGGCGGCCCACAAGTCCGTCCGGAACTTCGGTGAGTTCCAGCAGTTCCTGACCAAGCCGACGGGCGCCAGCTGGCAGAACCTGTACTGCGACAGCAAGAACATGGCGGCGACCGGTCAGGACACCGCCTACCCGCTGAACTCGACCTCGCCGATCCCGTCCCTCAACGACGTGTCGGTGCACGGCTTCCCGAAGTTCGACACCAGCGTCCCGGACGTCTACCGGGCACAGATCTGGAAGAAGGACTTCGAGAAGAACGGTCCGGCGAACCTGAACATGTTCTGGCTCTCCAGCGACCACACCGGTGGCCCGGTGAGCGCCGCCTCCCAGGTCGCCGACAACGACCTCGCCGTGGGCCAGATCGTCGACGCGATCTCGCACAGCAAGTACTGGAAGGACTCGGCGATCTTCGTCGTCGAGGACGACTCCCAGGCGGGTCTCGACCACGTGGACGGCCACCGTGCCCCGGTCCAGATCATCAGCCCCTGGGCCAAGCACTCCACGGTGGACAGCCACTACTACTCGCAGATCAACATGATGCGGACCATCGAGCAGATCCTCGGGATCCAGCCGATGAACCAGAAGGACACCGCGGCCACCCCGATGGCCTCGGCGTTCACCCAGCGACCGGACTTCACGCCGTTCAAGACGCTGCCCAACCGGACCTCGCTGACCGACGGTGTGAAGACCCCGCCCTCCTGTGGTCTGGACACCCCCGCGGCGCAGAGCCTGAAGGCGGCGGCCGTGCCGTCGGCCTCGGTGCCGACGGACATGAAGAACGTCGCCGCCGAGTGGGGCCAGTGGAAGTCGAAGCAGCGGCTGACCGGTCCCAACGCCGTTCCGGACTACGCTCCCCCCGCCCAGATGAACCATCTCACGTGGTACGAGACCCACAACTGGGCGAAGCCGTACCCGGGAGAGAAGAAGATCTACGCTCCGCAGGACGTGCCGGGCGCCGCCATCCCTTCGGCGGAGAACGACGGCTGACGCAGGCCCATATGCCGGGGTGGCCCCTGGTCGGCATCATCGCCGGTCAGGGGCCCACCTGCGAAGCGCGAGGTCAGCCTGCTCGGGCGGACCGGGGCGGACACAGCCCACCAACGCGCTTGCCGAACCAGCGGGAGAGGTGGTCGTCCAGGTCCTGCTGACCGTCGCCGATCCAGGCGACGTGGCCGTCGGGGCGTAGCAGGACGCAGGGAACATCCAGTGCCGCGGTGGGGTCCGCGAGGTAATCGACCCGGTCCGACCAGCCGCCGACGGTCAGGCGTCCGGTGCGGTCCAGCAGCAGGCCGCGGCCGCGATGCAGCAGACCGTAGAGGTGGCCGTGTTTCACCTCGATGTCGGGCAGGCGGCGGCCGAGCAGGTCGGGGCCTTCGCCGAAGTCGTAGCGGATGCCGATCGCGGTGATCTTCTCGATGAGATAGCGGTTCACCTCGTCGAAGTCCATCAGTTCGGTGAGCAGCCTGCGCACGGCCTGCGGGCCCGGTTCGGTGGAGTGCAGTTCCATCTGGGCGCGGGTGTTGTCCAGCACGTCCTCGGCGACCGGATGACGTTCGGCCTGGTAGGTGTCCAGCAGAGTTTCCGGCGCCCAGCCGCGGATCTGTGCGGCCAGTTTCCAGCCGAGGTTGAATGCGTCCTGAACGCCCAGGTTGAGGCCCTGTCCGCCAGTGGGTGGATGGATGTGTGCCGCATCGCCGGCCAGCAGCACCCGCCCGACCCGGTAGCGTTCGGCCAGCCGGGTGGCATCCCCGAAGCGGGACAACCAGCGCGGGGAGTGCACGCCGAAATCGGTTCCGGCGACGGCGCGCAGCCGTTGCTTGAAATCCTCGAGGGTGGGTGGTTCCGCGCGACCGCTGACTCCCTCGGCCGGGACTACGACGCTGTATGCCCCTTCGCCGAAGGGCCTGAGCCAGAATCGCTTATTGGTCTCGCCGATTTCGGTCACCTTGGCGGCGATCTCCTCCCGCGGCACACCCACTTCCATCTCGCCCATCAGCGTCTCGGTCCGCGAGGGCTCGCCGGGGAAGCCGACGCCGAGCAGTTTGCGCACCGTACTGCGTCCGCCGTCACAGCCGACGAGATAGCGCGTACGCAACTGTTCGCCGTCGGCCAGCTCGACGGTCACCCCCTCGTCGTCCTGCTCGAAATCGGCCACCGCACAACCGCGCCGGACCTGCGCACCCAGTTCGATCGCATGCTCTTCGAGCAGGCGAACGATGACCGGCTGCGGGATGCCCAGCAGATAGGCGTGCGCGGAATCCAGGCCCTGGGGCGCGGGTTTGTTGATGGCGGCGAAGAATCCGCCGGCCGGACGCTGTCTTCCGTGTTCGCGAATACGGTCCAGCAGTCCGCGCATTGCCATCAGCTCGAGGCTGCGAATGTGCAGACCGACGATGCGGACGAACGACACGGGCTCGGTTTCCTGCTCCAGAACGAGTACCCGCACATCGTGCAGCCGCAATTCGGCGGCGAGCATCGCACCGGTCGGCCCGCACCCGGCAATGATCACGTCGAACATGAGGGGCGCGCGATCGGCGCCGAAGGGCGACGACCGGAGCCCGGGGGCGTCGCTCACGGTGAAGTCGCGCTCGGCCGTATCGTTCGAGGACGGCTCGGTGGTGTACTGCGGAGAGTCCATAGGTGTTGCCTTTCGGGAGTGCCTTGTTGTGGAGGCGCTCCCGGCGACACCTACGTCAATCGCCGGCCGTGGCGGGAAGGGGGAGCACCCACGTCGATACTGCGTTCATGGGTCTCACCTCCTCGGGCGGTGTCACGGTCCACCGCAAACTACAAGCCCGAGCATCACCCCGTCCAATCCTTTCCAGCCACGTGAGACCGGGGGCCTTGTCGACGCCCGTCCCGGGGAATGGCTACCGCTGTGCGGCAGCCTGGCGCAGATGGCGACTCACATCGCCGACCAGGTTGATACGGACCCGTCGCGCTACGAAGCGCCACTGCCCATCACGGCGCTCGAAGCGGTCGTGGTACCGACCGCCGGCGATGGGTTGCAGCGGCAGGTCGGGCAGCGCCTGCATCACGGTGACGTACGAACGCGAGACCGCCGTGCTCGCCTGTTCGTCGACCTCGATGGCCACATTGGTGGTGACATGCTGGGTTCGCGGCGTGCCGTCGGCGTAGACGATCAGAGTGTCCTGGAACATCTTCTCGATCGCGTCGCGCCCGCTCACCGGCTCGCCACTGCCTGTGAAGGTGGCGTCAGCGAGAAGGATGCCGAGCCTCGCGAAATCGCCGTCGTCCACGAGCTCGGCGTAACGTGCGATCAGGTTCTCGATGGCCCGGTGGCTCGATGCCGGATCGGCGGGCATGCGGGTGGATGTGGCCATGGTCTCCTCCAAGCGAGACGGACGATCTTCAGCGCACTGCCCCGCGACGACAAGGCGCGGCATGAGCGCGAAGGCATCGAAGGCCGGTCGTGCCTCCACGTACGTAGACGTACGTAAAGGTACGTTGTTCTTGCCGACGCGAAGGATCCCCTGTCGCGGGAGAGTTCTTCCACGGGGTCTCTTCCTGCCGTGCGGCAACCGTAAGTTGCTCGTCGCGGTGTTCGCTGCACCCGTCTCCTGGAGAACCGTTGTCCCAGATACCTGCCAGCGACGTCGATCTCTACACCGAATCGGCGCGCACCGACCCGTACGAAATCTATGCCGAGCTTCGGGCTCTCGGGCCTGTGGTGCACCTGTCCCGCTACGACCTCTACGCGTTGCCCCGCTACGACGAGGTGCGCGCGGCGCTGATGGACTGGCAGACGTTTTCGTCAGCGCGTGGAGTGTTCGTGGATCCGGACGTGAACGCCCAACTGGAGGGGATCACGCTGTGCAGCGACCCGCCCGAGCACACGGCGATGCGTTCGGTGCTGGGGCGGCCGTTGCGGCCGGATCGGATGCGCGAGGTGACTCCGCGGATCGAGGCCGAGGCCGACCAGGTCGTCGAGCGGGTTGTCGGCCGGGGCCGGTTCGAGGTCGTCACCGAACTGGCGGAGTACCTGCCCATGACCGTGGTGTCGGACCTGGTCGGGCTCCCCGATCACGGACGGGAAAAGATGCTGGAGTGGGCCGCGGCCATCTGGAACACCCAGGGCCCCGCCGACGACCGGGCAGCCGCGGCGGGGCCGGCCGTCGAGGAGTTCATGGCATTCGCCATGAATGACGCCGTGCCGGGAAAAATCGACCCCGACGGCTGGGCGGCGCAGCTCTACGAGGCCGCCGACCGTGGCGAGATCTCGCACGACAAGTGCCCGGTGATGATGCTCGACTACGTCACTCCCAGCCTGGACACGACAATCCTCGCGATCGCCAACGCGGTCGCGTTGTTCGCCCAGCACCCGGACCAGTGGGATCTGCTGCGCAAGGACCGCTCGTTGATTCCACACGCGATCAACGAGTCGTTGCGCCTGGAAACCCCGGTGCCCCAGTTCAGCCGGGTGCTCACCGAAGACCACGAGATCGGCGGAGTTCCGCTGGCCGCCGGCTCACGGGTCGCGCTGCTCTATGCCTCCGCCAACCGCGACGAGCGCCATTACCCGGACCCGACGCGCTTCGACATCACCCGCCGCCCTTCGGACCACCTTGCCTTCGGGCGGGGCGAGCACGTGTGCGTCGGGATGCACCTCGCCAGGCTGGAGATGAGCGCGTTGCTGGAAAGGCTCGCCGACCGGGTCGCCCGCTTCGAGATCCTCGAACACCGACCGGTGATCAACAACGGGTTGCGCGGTTTCGACTACCTGGACGTGGCGGTCGAACCTGCGACCTGACGCTCGTCAGGTCGTGCTGCCAACCGTCCGACGACACTCCCGCCCGCGGGGCGGGTCGGTCGCGCCGGCCTCCTTGGGGGGCCGGCGCCGACGCGTCCACGCTCACCGCCGCGGTCACCGAAGTGACCTGAGCAAACGGGGAGTTGCGGGCGTGCTGTGTGGACACCGCGTCGTGCCCTTCCGCCGTAGGAGAGGTGCCCGCACACCATACGTACGAGTGTCGGAGCAGGTCGAGAGGGCCTACCGGGATTGCTCTCAACGTCCCATCACGGCGGGGGCGGCCAGAGCGGCTTCCCGGAGGGCCGCCGGGTCGCGAACGCCGTCCGAGTTCACGATCTCGCCGAACAGGCGGACCTCCTTGGCGAGCGGCCCGCCCTCGTGGGTGGCGTTGCGGTCGCGGATGCCCCCACGCAGGGCCACGGCTCATGCCGTGATGGCTGTGCAGGTGGGTTGTGAGAGCGCTTGTCCGCAAGTGCTGAGAGCGCCGAGCCGGGTTTCGTTCAGCCACCGGTGAAGTACGACGGCGTGCGGACTCGCATGGTGCGGGCGAGCTCTCGGAGAACGGCGCTGCTCACTGGAGGGGTGCGGGCTTGGAGGACCGCGACAGCGTCGCCGACCCGGGTGAAGTACTCGACGTACTGGTGGTTCGACCACCGCCACACTCCACGAGCCACCGGGGTGCAGGCGGGTGACGGCACAGGGTAGACGCTGGTGAGCGCGGCGCAGTGGGAGGGTGGGGTGAAACCCGGTTGTACGGGGCCGACGGTCACCTGGATCTCCCGGTCGAGCTCGTCCATGGTGCTCGCGCCCCTGCCCAGGCTGTCGGGTGAGATCCGGTAGTAGAAGGTGGCCTCGACTCCGGCTGCCGCCCCGTGGGTGCCAACGCCGTTCAGGTGGTAGCCCGCGGGCAGTTGCGGCCCAAGCAGGGGGACACGGGCATCGGCCAGTTCGTTGCCCAGCTTGCTCCGGTCGAGCTGTGTGGTGGCGAGCGAGTCGAGCGGCATCAGCAGGACCAGGGCGAGGGCCGCGGCTGCTCGCGGCCACAGCGGCCTGCGCGACTGGGTGAACCAGGCCGCGAGGGCGAACGCAGCCGCGCATAAGGCGGGTTGGGCGTACTGCGTGCCACCAGGGAGCCACCGGACCACGTTGGTGCTCAGGACCAGATACCCGCCGATGCCGGTGCCGAGCAGAGCGGTGAGCCAGGCCGGCCGGATTTTGAGGATGCGCAGGGCTGCCCAGGTGAGGAGGAAGTTCAGCAAGGGCACGAGGTAGCCCCACAGGACGGCGAAGCCGAGGCAACCGTAGCCCGGCGCGTTCCGGCAGCCGCTGAAGTCCACCAACAGCCACGTCGCGAACACAGAACTGGCCACCCCGGCAAGCCCGACCCCAGCAGCCTGTGTCGCACGCTTCACATGCCGCGACCGCTTCACAGCCGCCGGTTCGACCGGCGCAGTGGCCATCCTGTCCTCCCCCACCCCGACCAGAGCGTAGTGGACCAACAGGCGCCACCGCCGAGCAACACGTGCTCTCACCCACTCGCTATGACAAGCTCGCTGTCCAGCCCGACCAGGACGACCCCGCGTGGGTCGCCTTACGGCGTGTAGACGGCGTTGCTGCCGTACAGTTCCCTGGTGAACGCGGAGACATCGGCGCTGCGATTGGCGCCGTCGAGGTTGTACGTCAGATAGACGCCGTACCCCTCGCTGACGGTGCGGCGGGCGAGGTCGGCGGCCGCGGTCTGTGAGGTCCGGCCGATCTCGACAGCCGCCGGCGACAGCTTCGACTTGGGCAGTGCCACGCGGGGAACCTGCCAGGTGCCGTAGTACGGGTTCCAGGCGTAGTCGAACTTGGACGAGACGTCGACGCCGCCGTAGGAGAGGCGCGACGCGGCCGGGCCGATGTTGTAGAGGCTGATGATCTTGTCCGGCATGTTCGCGCGCAGCGCCGTCACCAGGTGCACGAACGAGCTGTCGTTGGGCTGGCCTGTGCCGTTGTTGCCGTATTCGGCGTACTCGTCGTCGAAGTCGATTCCGTCAAGGCCGTACTTGGCCACGGCGTCCGACAGTTTTTTCGCGAACGCCGAAGCCGCTTGCTGGGAAGGGAAGTTGGCGAAGCCCGCACCCTGATGGTTGCCGAGCACCGAGAGGACGACCTTGATGCCCTTCCGCTGCAACGGCCGTATCTCCGTGGCGGCGTTGTCGAGGACGCGCTGCACGTTCTCGTTGAAGTGCAGATAGGCCGCCTTCGTACCCGTGTCGTAGTTGATGTTCGCCGCGAAGACCACGGCGACGTCGAAGACGTTGCCGCCGCCGTTGGCGAGGGTGTACTTGCCGACGTTCAGCATGCTGTTGTTGTTCACCTCGACGTACGCCACCGAGGTCGGCCCCTGTTTCGCGGGAGCGGGAGCGGGGGCCGCTGCCGCGCCGGTCGCGGCGGTCCCACCGAAGGCGAGGGCCGCGACCGCCGAGAGCGCGAACGCGGCCGTCCGTATTCTGCTCCGTACCAGACGTAACATCGTTGACCGGTCTCCCCTCGCATGGGTCGGCGCCCGACCTGTTCGAAAGCGCCGAGTGAGCCCTCCAAGTCTTCCGCTCCCGTAACCGAATCCCGAGAATCGCGCGCGAACTCTTCACGACTCCCACGCACGTCACGCCGCGCCCCGGCGCCTGGGCAATGGAGTTTGTGCGTCCAGATCCACGGTCGGCATTGCGAGTGCCGATACAGCCCGATCCTGCGCCGGCACCACAACCCGCTAGTCGCCGCCGTTCATCATGGCGCCCGCCGGTCGTAGATCAGCAGCAGCTGTTCGGAGCCGTCGAGGAAGCCGTCCTCACGCGTCCTTCACCCGTCCGATCCGGGACAGGTCCTCGCCCGGGTCCAGGGCACGCGTGGCCGCCTGGGGATCGTCGGCCAGAGCGACGGTGGCGGCGGATGCGGAACTCACTATCATGTCCACGCCAGTCTTGCGGGAACGGTGGCGCAGACTTACCACCGCCGAACATGCGTCTCGCCAAGTTGACCTCGTTGAGGGGGCCCGATGAGTGCAGCGGGGATGAGCCGAGCCGAGGCAGTTGCCCTTGTGCGGAGGATCATGGATGCGGACTACGCCTCCGAAGAAGAGGCGGACAACTGGCTGGACATGCTCGACAGGGCCCTGGCATGTCCAGCCGGACACGTCAGTGGCCTGATCTTCTGGCCACCAGAACGGGAGCTCTCCGCCGACGAGGTAGTCGATCACGCCCTGGCATATCGACCGATCGCGCTGTGACAGTGTCTCCGTGCCGTGAATTCGCGGCCGGGCAGGCACTCGAACGCGGCCACCTCGCCGAGCGCCCTTGGCTCAGCGCGGTCTGAGCCACCTACTGGGTCGCCCTCTCACGCCTGGTCTTCTGCCGACCCGACGGACAACCACTTCGGCCCCAGACCGTCCTGGACCGACTCCGCCGAAGCACACGGAGGAAGGCCGCTCCCGCACCTCTGCGGAAACGGCCTCCGGCCCGCGAGAACACCGGTCGGGACGACAGGATTTGAACCCGCGGCCCCTTGACCCCACCCGCTCAGAGCTTGGTCCACGCCTCCGTCAGCACCCCGCGCAGCACCTGCTCGATCTCGTCGAACACCGACTGGTCGGCGATCAGCGGCGGCGCGAGCTGGACGACCGGGTCACCGCGGTCGTCGGCCCTGCAGTACAGGCCGTTCTCGAACAGCGCCTTGGAGAGGAAGCCGTAGAGGACCCGCTCGGTCTCCTCCTCGTTGAAGGACTCCTTGGTGGCCTTGTCCTTCACCAGCTCGATGCCGTAGAAGAAACCGTTCCCCCGGACATCGCCGACGATCGGCAGATCGTGCAGCCGCTCCAGCGTGGACCGGAACGCGCCCTCGTTGTCCAGCACATGCTGGTTGAGGCCCTCGCGCTCAAAGATGTCGAGGTTGGCGACGCCGACCGCCGCCGAGACCGGGTGGCCGCCGAAGGTGTAGCCGTGCAGGAAGGTGTTGTCGCCGCGGTAGAAGGGCTCGGCGAGCCGGTCGGAGACGATGCACGCGCCGATCGGGGAGTAGCCCGAGGTCATGCCCTTGGCGCAGGTGATCATGTCCGGGACGTAGCCGAACTTGTCACAGGCGAAGATCGTGCCCAGCCGTCCGAAGGCGCAGATGACCTCGTCCGAGACCAGCAGGACGTCGTACTGGTCGCAGATCTCGCGGACCCGCTGGAAGTACCCGGGCGGCGGCGGGAAGCAGCCGCCCGCGTTCTGCACCGGCTCCAGGAACACCGCGGCCACCGTGTCCGGGCCCTCGAAGAGGATCTGCTGCTCGATCTGGTCGGCGCACCAGCGGCCGAACGCCTCGGGGTCGTCACCGTGGATCGGCGCCCGGTAGATGTTGGTGTTGGGCACCTTGTGCGCACCGGGGACCAGCGGCTCGAACGGGGCCTTCAGCCCCGGCAGTCCGGTGATGGACAGGGCGCCCTGGGGGGTGCCGTGGTAGGCGACCGCCCGGGATATCACCTTGTACTTGGTGGGCTTGCCGATGAGCTTGAAGTACTGCTTGGCCAGCTTCCAGGCGGTCTCGACCGCCTCACCGCCACCGGTGGTGAAGAAGACCTTGTTGAGGTCGCCGGGGGCGTGACCGGCGAGCCGCTCGGCGAGCTCGACGGCCTTGGGGTGGGCGTAGCTCCACACCGGGAAGAAGGCGAGCTCCTGGGCCTGCTTGTACGCGGTCTCCGCGAGCTCGACGCGGCCGTGGCCCGCGTTGACCACGAACAGCCCGGCGAGGCCGTCGATGTACCGCTTGCCCTTGTCGTCGTAGATGTACGTGCCCTCACCGCGCACGATCGTGGGCACGGGGGCGTTCTCGTACGACGACATGCGGGTGAAGTGCATCCACAGGTGGTCGTACGCCGTCTTGGAGAGGTCGGCGCTCATTGCTATCTCGTTCCCCAGGTATAGGTCTGCTTCCGGAGCTTGAGGTAGACGAAGCTCTCGGTGGAGCGCACACCGGGCAGCGTGCGGATCCGCTTGTTGATCGTGTCGAGGAGGTGATCGTCGTCCTCGCAGACGATCTCGATGAGGAGATCGAAGGAGCCTGCGGTGACGACTACGTACTCGACCTCGTCCATGACGGTCAGCGCGTCCGCGACCGGGTCGAGGTCACCATCCACGTTGATGCCGACCATCGCCTGGCGCCGGAACCCCACAGTGAGAGGATCGGTGACGGCGACGATTTGCATCACGCCCTGGTCGAGCAGCTTCTGCACGCGCTGCCGCACGGCCGCCTCGGACAGCCCCACGGCCTTCCCGATGGCGGCGTACGGCCGACGACCGTCCTCCTGGAGCTGCTCGATGATCGCCAGGGATACGGAGTCGAGCGACGGCGTGCCGTTCTTGTCAGGTGTGGCCACGCACCTCACTGTGCACGAGGGTTGACTGTCCCGCAACCCTCGATCAATGAATTTCGTCGTTCAGGCGCCGTGAGATCACTGATTCCGTTGTTCTGCTGCGGCGGGCATATTGAAAGCGTCGTCCAGCGGACTACTGTGGGTGTCTCACCCATCGGACACCTGACAGGGAGGGGTGGCACGTGACCACCGAACTGCGTCGTCTGCGCAACTACATCGA
>NZ_JBHWES010000055.1:0-23086 GCF_042734105.1 Streptomyces sp. NPDC059679
GCACAAGCAGTTCCGCGTCCTTGGCCGCGTCCCGACGCAACAGCAACGCCGGGAACGCGAGCAGCTTCCGAGCCACCTGGTACACCAGAGAGACGATCACCCGGACAGGGTTCCAGTAGACCGTGATGGAACGCCAGACCCGCTCCGAGCAGCAGCGATGAGTTTCCGAACGGCACAGCATGGCCGGGGAGTCTGTCCGGCTCGTCCGCACTCGACCGACGGGTGCTCGGCGGACAGCGGACCCGTACAGTCCGCCGCCCGCCGTGAGACGAGCGGCGGCCGGCATGCGTCCGACAGAATGCCCGGGCGAGCGGCGGAGCGACCGGCCGGTGCGTGGCGGATCCGCTCAAGGTTCACCTCGTCGCGGGGTCAGTCATTCCTCCGCGTCGCGGACCAGGAGCGCGATCTGTACCCGGTTCTCGACCGCCAGCTTGGCGAACAGGTTGCCCGTGTGTGCCTTGACGGTCGCGATGCTGATGTGCAGCCTCCGGGCGATCTCCGGGTTGCCCAGCCCGTCCGCGATGGCCCGGGCGGTTTCGAGTTCTCGTTCGGTCAGCGCGGCCAGCTGTTTCCGTGCGGCTTCGCGGGTCGAGTCGCGAGCGTAGGAGGATCGTGGACCGGTGGCTGCGGCGATCACCCGTGCCGTGGCCGCTGGAGACAGTACGGGGTTGCCCTCCGCGACGGTCCGCACCGCATCGAGAATCCGCGGCGGTGGGGTGTCTTTGAGGACGAACCCGAGTGCTCCTGCGTCCAGCGCGCCGAGCACCAGAGCATCGGAGTCGAACGTGGTCAGCATGAGCACCCGGGGTGGCGTCCGGCGGGTGAGGATTTCCCGGGTCGCGCTGAGACCGTCACGGCCGGGCATCCGCACGTCCATCAGCACGACGTCCGGCCGCTGCTCATCCACCACGGTGATCGCGGCGTCCCCGCCGGCGGCCTCCGCGACGACGGTCAGGTCCGGTTCGCCGTCGATGACAAGCCGCAGCACCACACGCACCAGCTGGTCGTCGTCGACGATGACGACGCGCACCGGCTCCCGCTCGCTGTCCACTCATGTTCTCTTTTCGTGGGTGGGGTTCGGCCAGGGTAGTCGTGCGGTGAGGACGTATCCGTTGTCGGGTGTGGGGTGATGGTCGAGTGTTCCGCCGGCGAGGGTGATTCGTTCGCCGAGGCCGAGCAGGCCAAATCCCGACGCCGGCGGTCGCACGTTTTCTGTGATGGCTGGGGAGTTGCGGACACTGACCTCTAGTTTGTCGCCTTCTGTTCCTTCGAGGGTGATGTGTATGTGTGCGCCCGGGGCGTGTTTGGCGGCGTTGGTCAGTCCTTCTTGGACGATCCGGTAGCAGGTTCGCCCTACGACGTCGGGCGGATCTGCCGTCAGGCTGGTGGTGAGTGTGACGTCCAGCCCGGATGCGCGGGCGTCGGCTGCCAGTTCGGGGATGCGGTCGAGGGAGGGCTGTGGTGGTTCCGGGCGGGTCGGGTCGGCCCGGAGCACACCGAGGACATCCCGTAGTTCCTCCAGGGCTTGATGGGAGCCGTCGGCGATGGAGCGGAGCAGCACGCGGTTCTCCTCGGCTGTGAGGTCGCCGCGGTGGTCCAGCACCCCGGCCTGCATGGCGACCAGGGAGATCCGGTGCGCGAGCACGTCGTGCATCTCGCGCGCGATCCGGTTGCGTTCCAGGGCCCGTGCCTGCGCCGCTCGCGCGGTCTGTTCCCGTTCCGCGCTCTCCGCCCGGTCCCGCAGGGACCGCACTTCGGCACGCCGCGCGCCGATGGCCATGCCCACGGCCGCCGCGATGCCCGCGGTCAGTGCCGAGAACGCGAGCTGGACCCACCACGGGCCGGGCGGGCTCGGCCCCTGGACCGGGTAGAGCCCGACGGCGAACTGTGACGCGGTCACGTAGACCAGCCCGACGACCTCGATCTCCACCGGACGGCGACGGGCGGAGACCGAACCCAGCGCCACGAGCGCGGCGCCGGTGGCGAGTGCCGACGCGGTCGACGCGATCGCGACCGTCATGGCGACGGCGAGCGGGAACCGCCGCCGCCACACGAGCGCCGTCAAGCAGCCGAGCGCCACCAGCGGATCACCGATCAGGAACCAGGAGCCCGTTCCGGCCGCCTGCCACTTCAGCAGTACACCGGTGGCGAGCCAGACCGGTATGCCCACTGCCGCGGCCGCTGCCAGCCGCCAGGCCTGCGGCCACCATCCGAGCCATGGTGCGACGTCCGTGTCCACCTGGTCATTATCGCGACACCGTATGTCCGGTGAGTCGGACCGAGGGATGATACGCCCTGGACCAAAGTCGAATGACCGTCTCGCCTGTGGTCGAAGGCCTTTCGAGCCATCGGGCTGATGTGGAGGCCGCGCCGCACGGACAGACTCGTTCACGTGCCGAGACAACCGGACACGAGACGGAGAAGCGCGATGCGCGAGGGTGGCTTCGGAGCCCTTGAGGCGGCGGGGATGGTGATCACGGCCCTGGCCGCCCAAGCGGTGATCCGCGGTCTGCTCAACCGGGACTCCGAGCTGCTGTGGGGCATCTTCGACTGGGTCCCGGGCGGCCTTGCCGGCCGGATGACTCTTCTCGGAGCCATCGCGCTCGTCGCGATGGTGCTCGGTGGCTGGGCACACACCCACCGGGAACCGGACGTCGGGCGGGCCGGTGATTCCGGAGAGATCCGCTGCCGAGAAACGGCCTGACGCAATCCGGCACGCGGCCAGGTCCTGTCCGGCCGGCCTCCACGGGCCGGCAGGACCTGACGGCGGGCGTTTCGAGCCCTCGTTCCGGCGTCCCCATGCGCCCCTTCAGGAGGACATCAGATGCGCAGAACACTCTCCCTCGCCCTTGCCGCCACCGCGGTGGCGGTGACCGCGATTCCGGGAGTGTCGTTGGCGACGACGCCGGACACCGTGCGGTGGGGCCCGTGCCCGGAGGACATCGCCTCGCCCCGTCTTGAGTGCTCGACGCTCGAAGTCCCCCTGGACTACCGGGATCCCGACGGCCGGCAGATCGAGGTCGCGATCTCGCGACTGGCGAGCGAGAACCCCTCGCAGCGCCGCGGCGTGCTGCTGACCAATCCAGGCGGCCCCGGCGGTACGGGACTCGACTACCCGGCCCTTCTCGCCGGCTCAGGGCTGCCTCAGAAGGTGCTGGACTCCTACGACGTGATCGGCTTCGACCCGCGCGGCGTCGGCCGCAGCGCGCCGGTGACCTGCGATCTGACGCCGGAACAGCAGGCACGCCGCAACTTCCCGCCGTACGCGCACACCGCGGCCGATGTCGCGCGGGAGGCGAGGTACGCGTGGACTGTCGCCGAGCAGTGCGCCACCTCGCGGACGGCGTGGATGCTGCCGCACACCACCACCGCGAACACCGCGCGCGACATGGACCGGATCCGGGTGGCGCTGGGCGAGCCGAAGCTCTCGTACCTCGGTCATTCGTACGGCACCTACCTCGGTGCGGTGTACGCGACGATGTTCCCCAAACGCGGCGACCGGGTCGTGCTCGACAGCAACCTGGGCCCGGGCGGTTACGACGTTACGGCCATGCGGTTGTTCGCCCGTGGAATGGAGGACCGGTTCCCGGACTTCGCGGCGTTCGCGGCCGCCCGTCCCGAGTACGGTCTGGGCACCACGCCGGAGCAGGTGACCGCGGAGTTCTTCGACCTCGCGAAGCGGTTGGAGGCGAAGCCGGTCCAGGGCATCGACGGGACGTTGTTCCGCGGGCTCACGTTCGAGTACCTCTACAGCGATGCGACCATGCCGCTGCTGGCCGCCACCTGGCAAGCGCTCAAGAGGGACCGGCCTCTGCCGCCCACACTGCCGTTGCCGGAGAACATAGAGAACAGCATGGCCTCCCGCTTTTCAGTGATATGCAGTGATACACGCTGGCCGGGGATGGTCCAGGACTATCAGCGCAACGTCGCGGTCGACCGGCTGAAGTACCCGATGCTGGGCGGGGTCACGGCCAGCATCGGACCATGCGCGTTCTGGCCGGACAAGCGGGTCGAACCGCCGGTGCGCATCGGTGACCGGGGCCCGTCGAACGTGCTCATGGTGCAGAACGAACGCGACCCGGGGACACCGCTGGCCGGCGCCCAGAAGCTGCGGAACGCGTTCAGGAAGCGGGCCACGATGGTGACGGCCGACCAGGGCGCGCACGGCGTCTATCCGTTCGGCCCCAACACGTGCGCGAACGACGCGGTGACGGCATTCTTGACCACTGGGCAACGACCGCCGCAGGACCTCGCCTGCGCGGCGGAGCCGAGCGAGTAACGGGAACCGGGACATGTTCAAAGAGTGGCAGCGTCGTCGGGCCGTGCGGCGGATCCAGCCCGGGGACGGGCGAGCGCTGAGGCGTTTCCGCTGGTGGCAGCAATGCCGGTGAGTTGGCACGTCAGTGCAGGTCAGGCGCTTGAGGCTTGCGTGATACGTCACTTCTGGTGACGTGTCGGCGGAGGCAGGGACAGGGCAACGGAGTTCCCGGTAGGACGGAAGATCGACCAAGATCCCGACTGTCCGTGAGGGAACTCCGTTGGGTGTTCAGTGTGCCATCGCCCGTATGCCGTATGCCATCGCTGACAGCGGCCCGGTCCCGTTGAACGGGCAGGTGGCGCCACCGGAGAAGCGGTTTGGCGAGCACGTCCGGCTCGGCGTGTTGACCGAGGAGATCCGTCCTGAACTGGTGGACGAGGACGTGGAGTTGACCGGCTGCGGCGAGCGTCGTCGGCGGCTGTTGCCGGCCCGGGCGGTGGTCTACTTCGTTCTCGCGTTGTGCCTGTTCAGCGGTTCCGACAGTGCCGGGCCGCCGGGGTACCGGTCGGTTCTGCGCACGTTGACGCAGAAGCTGTGGCACCTGCCGGGCCTGTGCGCGTGCAGCGGCTGCCCACCAGCTCGGCGCTGACCCGCGCCAGGCAGCGGCTGGGCGCCGCCGATGCTTCGGTGCACGCTCCCCAGTAGTTGACATACCAACCAATTGCTGATCGGATGCAGGAGAATCAAAAGGGAGAGACGTATGACCGATTCCCCCACATCGGCTGGCGTCGCCGTCGTCACCGGTGGGTTCTGGGCACTCAGGCGGCATTCTTGTACCAAAACCGAAATTAGCCTTTGAAGTGAAGCAATGTCGGGTGCATTCGACTGGGCTGGGGTGCCACGTCCCAGACCGCGATCCCGGACGCGGTGCGGTCGGGGCCGGTGGATGACGCGGCCGCCATCACAGCCAGCCGGCTGCGAGGTGTCGTTCCGGCTCTGCGGAGCGGTTCAGGCGGTGAGGCCACGCTCCATGCGGGGGTGACCGATCAACAGCAGTTCACAAGTTGGAAGATACGGAAGTACCTAAGCCCATGTCTGTCGACTCCCACGGAAACGTGTTGGCCGCGCTGCGGAGAAAATCCTTCACCGGGCGCGTCGCCGAACTGCGACTGCTGCGTGAGCTGATGCGTGACGAGGCCCGGGGCTGCTTCGTGGTGTGGCTACACGGCATGGGGGGTGTCGGCAAGAGCACCCTGCTGCTGCGGTTCGCAGACGAGGCGCAGACGCAGGGCGCTGTCGTACGCACGATCGACATGCGCTTTACGCAGGCGACACCGGATGCCTTCTGGGCCGCGCTGGAGGCACAGGGACCGTCGGCAGAGGCGCAGTTGCTGCTGATCGATTCCGCGGAATCGCTGGGTCCACTGGAGTGGTGGCTGCGCGACCAGTTCCTGCCCCGTATGCCCACGCACCTGCTCGTCGTGGTGGGCTCGCGTCGGCCCCCGGAGACCGAGTGGCGCACCGACCCGCAGTGGTGGCACGCGCTGTGCAGCGTGCGGCTGTCGGGCATGGACGAAGCCGAGGCGTTCCTGCTCCTGCGCAACCGGGATGTGCCGGAGACCTCGGCGGCCGACATCGTACGGGCCTCGCATGGACTCCCACTCGCTCTGGCGCTCTTCGCCGACGCCAGTGAGGCATCCGCGGGGACAGCCGGGCCGAGCGGCGGGCGGGAGTTGTGCGACTCGCCTGACCTGGCACGGGAGCTGCTGAGGCTGCTGCTGAGGGAGACCCCGGCACCGGCCAGGACCGACGCGCTCCAGGTACTGGCGCTGGCCCGGGTCACCACCGAGGAACTGGTGCGGCGCACCCTGGATGTGCCGGCGGCCGAGGCCCAGGTACTGTTCGCCTGGCTGCAGGGGCTGTCGTTCGTGGATAGCACAGCCGCCGGTCTCATACCGCATGAGTTGGTGCGAGAAGCACTGCTGGTCGATCTGCGCTGGCGCGATCCGGAGAAGTACGAGCGCCTCTTCCGCCGGCTGCACGCCCACCTGGCCGAACGGCTGACCCAGCGTACGGGTGGCCGTTGGGCGTTCGGTGCCGGTCTTGCCCACCTCGGGAGGGCGAGTTCCGTCGTCCGCGAGGCGGCGGACTGGAACGGCGCGGACCGTTTCCAGCTGCGGTCCGCACGCCCGAAGGACCTGTACCCGGTGCTGGCCGCCATAGAGGAGGAGCACGGTGTCGCGGCCGGCCGTCTCGCCCGGCAGTGGTGGGATCGACAGCCCTCGGCGTTCATCGTCGCTGAGGACGACCGTGGTGGCGTCGTCGGCACACTCGTGGCGCCCTGTCTGGAACCGGGCGTCACGAACCTGCCCGACGATCCGGTCGCGCACGCCGCGCTCGAACACGTCACGGGCCGGTCGTCGCCGCTGCGACGCACCGGGCAACTGCTGCTGGGGCGTTGGAGCACCGGCAGCGCGGTGGCGGCGTGCTTCGCGCTCACCACCCTGTGGGCGACCACGCCGGGTATCGCGGTGAGCTGGACCTGCGCGGCACAGAAGCAGGAGGAGCTGTCGCGGCTGCTCGGCCTGTACGACCAGCGGCCCGGGGAGACGGTCACCTGCGCGGACGGTGAACCGATCTTCTCGTTCGTGCGGGACTGGCGCAGCATGCCGTTCGCGCGCTGGGCAGAGGCACTGAGCACCCGGCTGCTGGCCGACGATCCCGCAGCGGCCCCGGCTCCGGCCGCCGAGCCGGTGACACCCGCTATGCCGTGGTCGGAGTTCGTGGGTGCCGTCAAATACGCCTACCAAAAGCTCTCGGAGCCGGAGCAGCTGGCGCGCAGCGCGCTTCTGCGCACCCGGCTCGTGGCGTCCGACGCCGGCCCCGCCGAGCTGCGCCAGGTACTCACGGAGACCGTTTCGCAGTTACGGGCGCAGCCCGGTCGGCGGCAGTTGGCCGATATCCTGGAGATCACCTATCTGAGCGGGCCGCGCAGCCAGCAGGCCGCGGCCAACCGGGCGGCGCTGTCCTTCAGCACCTACCGACGCCGGCTGTCCGCCTCGCTGGTGACGGCGGCGGAACTGCTGCGGGAGCGCGAGCTGTACGGTCCGGTGCCGTGATGAGTCGGATCCCGCCCGGTCTCCGCCCGCCCCGTGCTCCGGCGGCGGTCTTCGCGTCCTGGGACCGGCCTCGCGCGCCCCCCGGGCGGGAACGGAGCGGTCAGGACGGACGCTTCGGCACACCCACTGTTGAAGCCTCTGCGAGTTGGGAACGGCATTGAGTGAAATCGACCAAGACGAAACGAAACGGCGGCAACGGGCGCGGTTCGTCGACGCGCTGACGACCAGTACCCAGCCGCGGGGGGAGCGCCCCCGAATGGGGACCCGGGTCGCCGGCGCGGTGGCCGTGCTGGCGCTCGCCGCGGGCGCCACCCTGGGGGTGGGCGCGTGGCGCAGTTACCAGGCCGACGAGGAGGCGCAGAAGGCGGAGCTGGCGGCCGAGCAGGCCGCGGCGCACAAGAAGCTCACCAGATCCCCGTCACCGTCTCCCGAACCGAAGATGACGAAGAAGGAGACGAAGAAGAAGCCCGGCACGACCGTCGAGCGGCAGGTGCCCGACCCCGTCGTCACCCCGTCGGCCTCCCCGACGAAGAAGACGAAGAAGCACCCTGAGACGCGGACGGAGGACGTGGCCAAGGCCGAGCTGCAGAAGCTGACGGCCGTCCCTCGTACGCTGCTGCTGAAGAACGTGTTCACCGGGCTGTGCGCCGATGTCCCGTTCTACACAGCGGGCAAGAAGGGTGAGCACGTCAACCAGTACTACTGCGACGGCACCGACAAGGACAACCAGCTGTGGAGGATGACGTCCCCTCGTCCCGACGCGGGCCCTGGCGGCACTGATCTCGTGCAGTTCGCCAACCTCAAGGACGGTCTGTGCATCGACCTGCTGACCCGCGGGGGACAGCCTGCGGGGACCGGGCTCCAGGAGTCAGATTGCACCGGAACCATGGGTGACAACCAGCTGTGGTGGTTCGACCCGGCCGGGGACGGCAGCGTCAGGATCCGCAATTATGCCAGCAACCACCTGTGCCTCAAGGTCAATGGCCTGGGCGCCGAGAAGAAGGAGCCGGACCAGCGGCTGGTGATCGGCTCGTGCGGTTCGCGGGACGACAGCCGCTGGCGGTTGATCGAATGACCCCGGCCGGCTGACACGGTCCGGGTGACCCCTCCGAGGCCCGGCGGGAGCCGGCGCCCCCAGGCGGTCGTCGCAACACGCGGTAGTACCGGTCAGGCCGTGGGCAATGTACGCAGGCGCTCGGCTGGGATTTCCAGCCGAGCGCCCGGCGTGGTCCGCCGGTGCCTTCGGCGGCGACGGTTCCCAGGTCCCTTTGGGACGGGGGCCTTGCCCGCCGACGCGCCTCCCTCCCGGGCCGGCCCTTCAGGCGACCGGCTCCGACGACCTGCGCCGAGAACTTCGTGTCGTCGAAGCCGTGAAGCGCCTCAGCCGGGGCACCATAGAAGATCTGGACGTGACGTAACTGACCGATTCAGGCCGATGAGTTCAACTCGCTACAGTCAAGCACAGAAAATCGCTCACCTGCTGAAGTGGGCCGCCGGATGGCAAGGAAACCGGAGAGGGGAAAGCGCGTGGTCCTACTCCCTCCGGCTGGGGGGTTCACATGCTCTGCTCAACGGGTGGATGAATAACGCCAAGTTGACGTCCACCCTCACCCATGAAGAACGGGACCTCATCCATATGGCTCGCAAGGCGTCGAAGCGCAGCAGGGCGAGAAGAGGATTCAAAGAGGGCAAGCAGATGGAACGGACTCGCTAGCGCTCATCTGAAGCCGTCATGTCATGACCAGAGTGTCCATGAACGACAGGATGTGCGGGTTCGCTTTGCTGTGTAGCCCGGTAAATGGAGTGGCCTCACCCGCTCGACAGAGGGCTGGGAATTGCCGCCGGTATTGTGGCGCCGCAGGCGGCCTCGGCGGTGCGCATCCTGTCTGCCACGTCAGTTGAGCTCTGGACCTCACGCACATCAGATTTTAATGTATGTCCGTGAATCTCAGTAAAGCCACGGCACTGATCACCGGAGCCAATCGCGGCATCGGCCGCCGTCTATGCGACCGCGCGTCGGCCGGAATCCATCAACATTTACGGTGTTGAGGTCTTGCCTCTCGACATCACCGACCCTGACGCCGTAGCAGACGCCGCTAAAAAGGCTGACGATGTCAATCTGCTCGTCAACAATGCCGGCATCGGGGGTGCGGCCCTGCTCGGAGACATCGACGATGTCCGTGTCGCCATGGACGTGAACTTCTGGGGCACCCTGTCCATGATCCGGGCCTTCGCCCCGGTTCTGGCGAGGAACGGCGGAGGCGCCATCTTGAACATAGCCTATTCGGCGTCCTGGTTCGTCTTCCCCGGCGGCAGCGCCCAGGGGCCCTCCAAGGCCGCTGTCCGGAGCATAAGCGATGAGCTGCGCCGGGAACTGGCCGGCCAGCGGACCCTTGTCACCTCGGTACACCCGGGAGCGGCCGACACCGCGACGACAAACGGCTCGCACGTCCCCGGGACGGCCCCACGCCGATATCGCGCACGCCGCGCTTGACGGGATCGAGGCCGACGCGTTCGAGGTGGTCATCGACGAGTTCACCGTCATGGCCAAGGCTTCGCTGCGCAGGAGTTCGAGCTGGTCCGAGAATGACGCTTGAACGGGGCCAGGGCGGTTGGGTTCAGGTCATCCAGGGGCCGCGTCCGTGCGTCGCCGCCCTCCTCCTCTTTCGACCAGCCCTTGAGCACTCGTGTGCGCTCCAACTCGCGCGTGACCGCCGCACACAGGGACTGCACGAGCACATCCACGAGGTCGGGCTCGAACTCCGTGCGAAGGCGCGGGGCCCGGCAAACTGGGCACGTCCCACCTGTTGTGTTCAGAAGATGCCCAGGTGCTGCTCACTCGGTCCGGTCATTGTCACGGAGATGGTTGACTACCGAACAACGGTCGAGAAGGGCGGAATCCACTCATGGCTGTCGAGCCTTCCGTAAGCGTCGGTGGTGTGACGTACCGGGTGACACCGGAGTACCTGGCTGATGCCTCCACCAATACGGCTACCACGGCGACGGAGATCGCCGGACAACTGGCTGATCTGAAGCTCTATGTGACCAGCCTGGAGCAGAGCTGGCAGGGTATAGCCCATGCCGAGTTCCAGAACTTGATGGCGAAGTACGACGTTTACGCCCGCATGCTCAACGACGCCCTGGACGGAATCTCCAAGGGACTTCAGGGCAACTACGTGAACTACAAGGACACCGAGCAGCAGAACCTGAACAACCTCACCCAGCTGGGCGAAGACGTTCCGAAGCCCCCGGCCGGCACGAACTTCAACTGATCCGCACGCTGATCCATCCGCGTATCCAGCCGATTCATCCGCGCGTTCATCCGCAGGGCGGGGCGCGTTCGAGGAGCGATTCATGGCCAACATCGACGGCACGCCGATCTACGTAGGCGAAGGGCTTGAGGCCGCGGGCAGCACCATCAACGCCAGAGCCGGGGAGATCACCACAGAACTCCAGCTGCTGAAAAACAAGTTGTCGCCGCTGGTCGACGCGTGGCGGGAGAGCGAGGCCGCCACCTACTACCAGGACATGCAGAACGAATGGGACCTGGCGGCCAACGGCCTTTTCGGAGAGGACGGCGTGCTCGGCCGCATTGCCCAGGCCATGAATGTCAACTGGAACAACTACAGTGACGCCGAGTGGGCGAACGTGTCCACCTGGCGGCAGTGAAGCACCGCATTTCATTTCTCACCCCCTTCTCTTTGCGGCTCCGCTGTCCGAACACCGAAGGAAACGTCCATGCCCGATGAACGCTGCCGGGTCACCGTGGTCGGCGAACGCAGGCAGGTCGACCTGGCACTCCCAGCCCAGGCCCCGATCGCCGAATACGTCCCGCGACTCGCCACCCTGTGCGGCCAGCCCGAGTCCGAGGGCATGCCCCCGGTCTGGACACTCACGCTGTCGGGAGGTTCCCCGATGGCCCCCGGCGACACGCTGTCGGGGGCAGGCATCGTGGACGGTGCCACTTTGTACCTGCACGACCAGCGGGCCGCGGAGCTGAGCGAGCTGACCGTCACCGACCTGGACGAACAGATCGCGAACGCCCGTGAGGACGGCGGCCTGTGGAGCGCCCGCCGGCGTGCCCAGAGCGTTCTCGGCGCCGGTCTGGTGGTCATGGTGATCTCGGCCGCCTGGCTCGGCGCGCATCGGATCGCGGGCGTGACCGTGCTGTTCTTCGCTCTGGCCGCGCTGTGCTCGGTGCTGCTCGCCTGGTACTCCGAGCGCAAGAACTGGCCGCTGCCGCGTTCGGTGCGCCAGCTGTTCGCGCTGGCCGCCTGCCCGCTGCTGGCCTGTGCCGGCCTGGGAGCGCCGGTCCATGGCCCGGTGGCCACTTCGGTCCTGGTGATGGGCGCCGCGGTGATCGGCGCGCTCGCCGGAGTGGTCGCCTTCCTGGTTCCTGCCACGGTGGTACTCCTGACTCTGACACTGGTGACCGCGTTGTTCGTGGTGCCGCTGGCCGTGTTGGACGCGAGTCTGATCAGCTCGGCGGCGGTGGTGGCCCTGGTGCTGTTCGTGCTGACAGGGCTGCTGCCCCGGATCACCAGCCAGATCGCGGTGCTCGTGCCCGACGGTCCGGACACCGGCGCCCCCGCCCTGGGCAGCGAGGACGTCGCCGCTGTCGTCCGCCGAGGCAATGGGCTGCTCACCTTCCTCAGCATCGTCACCGCGACCATCCTCACGGCCGCCCTGCTCACCCTGACCACCTCGCGGGACGTGTACGCCCTCTTCCTGGTGGCCTGCGTCAGCGTCGGGCTGCTGCTCCAGGCCGGCTCGGTGCGCGTGCTGTCCGGCGTGATCCCGCAGCTGTCCGCCGGAGTTCTGGGGCTGCTCGCGCTGGCCGTACGGGTGCCCGAGTACCTCTTCGACTCGCGCACCGCGGGCCCGCTGGCCGGCTTCGCGGCGGGTGTCGTCCTAGTCGCCTGCGGGCTGTTTCTCGCCTTCGGCGCGGCCCTTCGTCCCATCGAGCCGGAGCGGCCCAGCTGGCCCGGGGCCGTCGTCACCGCTCTCGCCGTCGTCGCCTTGCCGCTGACCGCCGGTGTCTCCGGCCTCTTCGGCTGGCTGGCCAACCTCGGCGGCGACCTGTGATCGAGGGGCGGACCGGTCGAGAATGCGTGAGGTGAAGTCGGTCGCACAGCGTGTGGCACCGGGCAGTTGGGGCGCGCACCGCTCCATCGGTGCGGCCGTCAGGGACGCCAAGCCCGGCGGGGTGATCACCGTGCAGGCCGGTACGTACACCGAGAGCCTGGTGCTGGAGAAGGACATCGTCCTGGTCGCCAAGGGCACCGTACGGCTGGTCGCGCCGCGCGGCCCGGCCGTCACCGTGCACGCGGGCCGCGCCGAGCTGCGCGGATTCACCCTCGTCTCCCCCGCGCCCCGGGAGGCCGCGGTGCTGCTGCGCGGCGGTGAACCGGTGCTGCGGGACTGCGAGATCACCGGCGGTCGCGTCGAGGTCGCCGCTGCGGCGGCTCCGTTGCTGAGCGGCTGTTCGGTGCGGCAGGCCGAGGGCATGGCGGTGCGTCTGACGGGCACCAGCGGCACCACGCTGGAGGCCCTGACGGTCGGCGGCTGCTCCGGGGACGGAGTGGTTGTTGAGGACGAGGCGGCCCTCGAACTGACCGACGCGCTCGTGGACGGCGTCGCCGGGCGCGGCATCGTGGTGACCGCGGGGGCGTACGCGGCTCTGACCCGCTGCGAGATACGCGGCAGCGGCGCCGCCGCCGTCCTCGTGGACGGACACGCCTCCGCGGCGCTGCGCGAGTGCCGCCTGTACGAGGCGAGCGGTCAGGGGGTCTGGGTACGCGGCACGGCGGGCCGCTCCCCGAGCCCGCAGGGCCGGTGGCCGTGGGACGTTGGTCCCTCCGACGAGGACCGGATCCCGGTGGCAGCCTCCTCCTCGGCCGATGCCGCAGGCCGCTCCGCCGACCGAACCCAAGGCGTACGGCTGCGCGACTGTGAGATCTTCCGTACCGGACGCTCCGGTGTACTCGCGGAGGACGCAAGCGCGATCGTGCTGGACCGCTGCCATGTGCACCGCACCACCGGTGCCGCGGTGCTGGTCACGGGAGAGGCCGTCGCGGAACTGGTCTCCGTCCGAGCCGTGGACTGTGTGGACACCGCGCTGGTCGTCAGCGCGGCCGGGAACGCCACCGCGCGCGACTCCACCTTCGCCCGCACCGGTGCCAACGGGCTGTACGCGACCGGCGAGGCCGAGGTCTCACTGACCGGATGCACCGTGCGGGAGACCGCCTACACGGCCGTGCATCTGGGCGGCTCGGCGCGGGTGAACGCACGGGACTGCGCGATCGGTGGCACCCCCGAGTACGGTGCACGTGTCACCGAACGGGCCGAACTCCTGGCGGAGCGGTGCGAGGTGACCGAGGTCGAGCTGACGGGGCTGTGCGTGGAGGGCGGCGACGCGGCCCTGCGCGACTGCCGGATAGAAGGCGACCGCGACAGCGTACGCCTGATCACCACCCACCGGCCGCTGCTGGCGGACTGCGTCGTCACCTCCATCGGCGAGACCGGTGTCCGGGTCGGCCGGGACACAGGCGCCCTGCTGGAGAACGTGACGATCACCGGCGCCACCACAGGTCTGCTCCTGGAGGAGGACAGCACCGTCCTCGTGGAGGGCGGCGCGGTACGCGAGTCGCGGGGCAGCGGTGTCATCGTGTACGCGGGGGCCCGTCCCACGGTCCACGGCCTCACGGTCGAGTCCGCGGCGAAGAACGCGCTGTACGTCGGGGACGGCGGCGAAGGCCGATACGAGGACTGCCACTTCACCAAGAGCCGCTTCCCCGCCGTCTACGCCGGTGCCCGCTCCCGGATCGTGCTGCGCCGCTGCGCCGTGGACGGCACCGAGACGGACCTGCTGCGGGACGAGGAGGCCGAGGTGTACGCGCAGGACTGTCACGTCGAGGATGTGGCCGATCCGGTGCTGCCGACCTTGCCGCCCCCGCCGGCGGAGCAGGGGAGTACTCCGGTGCCCGGCGTCCGCAGGGCGGTGGCCACCAGCGGCACCGCGGGGGAGGGCGAGCAGGACCCCGAGGCGGCCGCGGCGAAGCTGGAGGAACTCCGCGCCGAACTCGACCGGCTGGTCGGTCTGGAAGGTGTCAAACGCGATGTGGTCACGCTCACGAAGCTGATGCAGATGGTCAAGGTCCGCCAGGACGCCGGGCTGGCTCCGCCGCCGCTGAGCAGGCACCTGGTCTTCGCGGGGAATCCCGGCACCGGCAAGACCACCGTGGCCCGCCTCTACGGCGGCTTCCTCGCGGCGCTCGGTCTGCTCAGCCGTGGTCACCTGGTCGAGGCCGACCGGGGAGACCTGGTCGGGGAGTACGTCGGGCACACCGCGCCCAAGACGACCGCCGTCTTCCGGCGCGCCCTGGGCGGGGTGCTCTTCATCGATGAGGCGTACTCTCTGGTGCCCCAGGGCCAGTTCACCGACTTCGGCTCGGAGGCCGTCTCGACGCTGGTGAAACTGATGGAGGACCACCGTGACGAGGTGGTCGTCATCGTCGCCGGATACCCGAACGAGATGAACCGGCTGCTGGAGTCCAACGCCGGCCTGGCCTCACGCTTCACCCGCACCCTGCACTTCGACGACTACTCCTCGTCCGAGCTGGTGCGCATCGTCGAGCACCAGGCCGACAGCCACCAGTACACCTTCGCGCCGCAGACCACCGCCGCGCTGCACGACTACTTCGAGATGCTGCCGCGCGGCGAACAGTTCGGCAACGGACGCAGCGCCCGGCAGGTCTTCCAGCGGATGACCGAGAGGCACGCGCAGCGCGTGGCCGAACTCGGGCTGAGCGCCGTCGATCTCGCATCGGCCGACGAGGAACTGCTCACCACTCTCCTGCCCGTGGACCTCCCCCCGGAAGAGGTTCTCTGAGCACGACGGAGCGGCAGGACGCCAGAGGACTTCGGACCGGGTGAAAGACAGGTGTCTCCCAGATGGCAGAACAAAGCACGCAGGACTGGCTCGCGAACCTCGCGGCGCTGAAGGAGGCGATCGGCGCTGTGGGGCGGGAGTCGACGGAGATCACGACCGGCATGGCGTCGATCGCCGCCAAGATGAACGACATCGGCACCTCATGGAACAGTCCGTCCTACGCCACGTTCGACGACATCAAGTCGTGGTTCCTGACCTGCCAGCACGACCTGGAAGCACTGATGGAGGACATCCTCCGCCGGATGAACACCACGTACTCGAACTACCACAACGCGGAGGGCACGAACTACGGCAACGTCACCGACGAGCAGTCGGATGGCTGAGCGGCGCCGCGGTGCGCCCGGGACGCCGCGCGCCGTCCAGCATGCGGCGTCCCGGCGCGGCACGGCGCACGACCGCCCCGCTCCGCACCTGCGGAACGGGGCGGCGCGGCCCGCCGGTTCAGGCCTTGGCCGGAGGAGCGGGGAAGCGGGATTTGCGGTCGGCCTCCGCGTAGACCTGGCCGGAGTGGTTGAGCAGCGCGATGTACTCGCCCAGTTTCTCGATCGTGGAGCCGACTTCGAGCAGCGCGCGCTCCATGGCCGGGTTCATCTCGGCGGCGAACGTCTCGCCGGTCTCGGCGAACGGGTTGTCAACGGACTTGCCCTGCTGCGGGTCGTACGACATCGAATTACTGTTGTCTCCCCCTCTCTCATACGCGTCCTTGGCGCCCTGTCCGAAGACGGTGTCCTTGACGGCTGCGACCAGGGCGCGGACCTCCTCGTACTTGTCCACCGCGCCGCGTGCCTCGGTGAGTATCGACTTCTCCGCGGTGCGCAGCGCGCCGAGGTCGACCCTCAGATCCCCGGAGGGTTCGGTGATCTCCTCCGACTGGGGTCCGTCCCCGCCCCCCGACAGGTCCTTCGGGTCGATGTTGAAGGAGGGCGGCACGTCCCAGACGACCTCTGGATCCGGTACCAGGTAGCTGAGGTCCTTGCCGTTGTCCTCCGAAGGATCGGCGGCTCCGTCGCCGTCCTCGTCCACCATCTCCGGCTCGGGAAGCGGTGTTTCGTCGTACTTCGAGTCGATCGGTTCGGTCACGCTGTCTCCTTCGTCTCTCACGCGTCGACTTCCCGGCCCGGTGTGCGGGTGACGCGGCATGCCGGGCGGCCTGCGGGGCGACGGCCCCGAAGAACCACCGCCAGGCTAACCGCTTATGTGATGAATTATCAGTGTTTCTCACGCTCTTGAGGGAATCACCTCATACATTCCAGATAATCCGGATCATCACCCGAGGAAGGTGAGTCATGGCTGACAGCGAAGCCGCCAACTACGACATCTCCGTCATGGATGTGTCCCCGGCCGGCCTGAACGTCACGTCCAAGTCACTGGTCGAACTCTCCAACTCCGTCGCCGAGCGCATCGGCACCATTCACACCACACTGAACGGGCTGCGCGTGGCGTGGCAGGGCCAGGCCGCCTCGGACGCCGAGAAGGTGCAGAACGAGTGGACGCGGGTCATGACCGAGCTGTTCGGCACCGAGGAGGACCCGTCCCTGGGGGTCCTGCCCACGCTGGCGGACGGAGTCGGCATGGCCTGGGGCAACTTCAGCGTGGCCGAGCAGGGCGTCACCAAGATCTTCACCGAGTTCATCACCAACCTGACCGCGACGGGCAGCGGTGATCCCGGGGAGGTCACCGACACCAACCGGACAGCGGTCACCATGACCTTCCCCTACTGAGTACCGCCTTCTCCCACTCCCCGTGTCCCCCACCCCGACAGGCAGCTAGGCAGCCACCGTGAGTCGAACCCCGTTCCACCGCCCCGTCCGAATGACGCCCCCACCGATGCCGGAGGGCATGACGAAACTGGTCTCCCCGCCCCAGCGGCCCCAGCCGCAGGGCGCGGCCGGCTGGCTGATGCTTCTCCTGCCGCTGCTGTCCAGCGTGAGCATGGCCGCGTACATGGTGGCCTACGGCAAGGCATGGATGATCCTTCTGGGGTTCGCCTTCGTCGTGGTGTCCGTGGGCATCACCATCGGTGTGCGGATGCAGCTGCGGAGCAGTCGGCGCCGCAACCAGTTCCGGCAGCGGGAGCGGTACCTGGAGTACCTGGCCGGTGTACGCAAGCGGGCTCAGCTGAGCAGGGTCGGCCAGCAGGCCGCCGACGCCTGGCGGCATCCGCACCCCGAGCGGCTGTGGGCGATAGCCACCCAGCGACGCCGGGTGTGGGAACGCCGCCCCGGTGACACCGACTTCCTCCAGCTGCGACTCGGCACCGGCACGGTGCCGCTGGCCGACGCGCTGCGCGTCCCGGAGCAGAGTGATCCGACCATCGAGGTCGACATCCAGTGCCAGCACGCCGCCGCCGAACTCGTCGAGGCGCACAGCACGGTGGACGGCCAGGCCGCCTGGCTGGACCTGCGGGCGTCCGGCGTGGTCAGTCTGCTGGGGCCGCGCCCGCGCACCCGTGAGCTGGCCCAGACCCTGCTGCTGCAGCTCTCGGTGCTGCACGCCCCCGACGACGTGCGGGTCGCGGTCGTCACCGGCGGCAATTCCGCCTGGGACTGGGCGAAGTGGCTGCCGCACACCCAGGACCCTGACCCGCGGGCACAGGGCCGCGAGCAGGAGGTCGTCCCCCTGCTCGCCGACGACTTCGCCGGACTCCACGATCAACTGCGGGCCGCCCTCGACCAAGCGGTCGCGGCCCGCGCCGAACGCAACGGCCGTCTCATCGCCCAGCGTGAGAGCGGCCCGCGCCGCCACCTGGTCGTCTTCCTGGACGACTACGAGCCCGGGGCCTCCTGGGCCCGTTCCGCACTCCTGGCCGACCTGTTCACCGAGGCGGGACCCGACCTGGGGGTGCACGTGGTGTGCCTCGTGGAGGAGGAGGGCTCCGAACCGGGCCGGGTCGACGTACGCGCCCGTACGGACGCACGCGGTGGACTCGTCCTGGAGGGACGCATGCCGGGCTTGTACGCGGCGATCGAGAGGGGTGCCGTCGACGAGCCGGCGCCCGCCGTCCTGGCGGCCACCGCGCGTGCGCTGGCACCGCTGAGGCTGTCCGGCGAACGCGAACAGGTCCTCGCCGAGGACGTCTCCCTCTCGGGGATGCTCGGCTTCGCGGACATGGCGGCCTTCGACCCGGCCGCCGGGCGGCGCAGCCCCGACGCGAAGGACCTTCTCAGCGTCCCCATCGGGGTGACCGGCACCGGCGAACCGCTGCACCTCGACCTCAAGGAGTCGGCGCAGGGCGGCATCGGCCCGCACGGGCTGGTCGTCGGCGCCACCGGGTCCGGCAAGAGCGAGCTGCTGCGCACCCTCGTCACCGGTATGGCCATGGTGCACGCGCCGGAGCACCTGGCCTTCGTCCTCGTCGACTTCAAGGGCGGCGCCACCTTCGCGGGCGTCACCGAACTGCCGCACGTATCCGGCCTGATCACCAACCTCGCCGACGACCTCGCGCTGGTCGACCGGATGCGCAAGGCCCTGCAGGGCGAACAGCAGCGCCGACAGCGCATGCTGCGAGAGGCCGGGAACGTCGACTCCGTGCGCGAGTACCAGCTCCGTCAGGCCGCCGGTGGCACCGACGTCAACGGCAAACCGCTCGACCCCCTGCCCTACCTGTTCATCATCGTCGACGAGTTCGGCGAGCTCCTCTCCCAACGGCCGGACTTCATCGACCTATTCGTCCAGATCGGCCGGGTCGGGCGCTCGCTCGGCATGCACCTGCTGCTGGCCACCCAGCGCCTTGAGGAAGGCAGGCTGCGCGGCCTGGAGTCCCACCTGTCCTACCGGATCTGCCTGCGGACCTTCAGCGCCGCCGAGTCCCGTGCCGTCATCGGCACCGCCGACGCCTACGCGCTGCCCCCCATCCCGGGCTCCGCCTATCTGAAAGTCGACGAGTCGGTCTACGAGCGCTTCCGCGTCGCGCACGTGTCGGCGCCCTACCGCGAGCAGGACTCCGACGCCGCTGCCGCGGCCGCCGAACCGGTTCCCTTCGCCGTGCACGGAGACCTCGCCCCGCTCGCCCCCGAGGAGAGCGAGGCGACCCGCTGGGAGTGGACCCCGGACGGGGGCGCGACCGAGCTGCAGATCGCGGTCGAGCGACTGGTGAACAAGGACGTCCCGGGCCACCAGGTGTGGCTGCCCCCGCTGCCCGTGCACTTCGCCCTCAGCTCGCTGCTCGGTGAGCCGGAGGTCGACCCGGAGCTGGGCGTGCGCTGCTCCCTGTGGCCCTACGGGGGCCGGCTGGTGTTCCCGATCGGCGTGATCGACGTGCCCGCGCGCCAGGAACAGATCCCCCTCACGGCGGATCTGACGGGACGGCAGGGGCACATCGCGCTGGTGGGCGCACCCCAGAGCGGCAAGTCGACCTTCCTGCGTACCGCGATGCTCAGCGCCATGCTCACCCACACCCCCGAAGAACTGCAGTTCTACGTCATCGACATGGGTGGCGGCTCGCTGCACGGACTGAGCGACGCACCCCATGTCGCCGGCATCGCGGGCCGCCGCGACGGGGAGCGGGTGCGCCGGGTGCTGGCCGAGGTCAGCCGACTGGTCACCGCGCGCGAGCGGATGTTCCGCGACCTGCGCATCCAGTCGGCGGCCGAACTGCGCACCCGCCGCGCCGAGGGCGACCTTCCCGAGGGCGTGCGGGCCGCGGACATCGTGCTGGTCGTCGACAACTGGGCCGCTCTGCACACCTCCGACGACAACGCCGTCACCACCCTCACCGACATCGCCGCCCGCGGCCTCGGTGTCGGAGTCCACCTGTGGCTGACCGCCAACCGGTGGGCGGAGATCCGCGTCGGCCTGCGCGACAACATTCCGGGCCGTCTCGAACTGTGGCTCAACGACCCCTCCGAGTCCGAGATCAGCCGCCCCGCCGCCCGTGCCCTGGGCCAGAGCGTTCCAGGCAGGGGGCTGGCCTCACCCGGACTCACCCACCACATCGCGCTGCCCCGGCTGGACGGCGTGGACGGCATGGACGGGATCGCCGACGCCGAGCGCCGGCTGGTGTCCAGGATCGCGGAGAGCTGGCCGCGGGCCGCGGCCCCGGCGTTGCGCGTACTGCCCGACCGGATCACCGTCCGCGAGTTGTCCGCGGCCGGAACGCCGACGCCCGCCGAACGCTGGGAGGGCCACGGCGCGGCCCTCGGCGAACGCGAGGTACCCGTCGCGCTGCGCGAGTCCGACCTGGCTCCCGTCGGACTCGATCTGACCTCGAACGACCCGCACTTCGTGGTCTTCGGCGACTCGGGATCCGGCAAGACCGCGTTCCTGCGTGCCTGGATGCGCGGACTTGCCGCCCGCCACACCGCCCACGAGCTACGGTTCATGATCGTCGACTACCGGCACAGTCTGCTGGGCGTGGTGGCCGACGAGTACATCGGTGCCCGCGGCGGCAACTCCGACCTGGTCGCCGGACAGGTCGGGGCCCTCGCCGAGACCCTGCGCTCCCGGATGCCTCCGGCCGACATCACCCCCACCCAGCTCGCCGAGCGCGGCTGGTGGGAGGGCCCCGAACTGTACGTCGTCGTGGACGACTACGACCTGGCGGCGGGCAGCATGGGACGCGGACCGCTGGCTCCGCTGGCCGAGTTCATCCCGCAGGCGGACGAGCTGGGCTTCCATCTCGTACTGGCCCGCCGGGTCGGTGGCGCCGCCCGAGCCCTGCTGTCGGACCCGCTGCTGAGCAAGCTCAAGGAGATCGGCTCCGGTGGCCTGCTGCTGTCCGGCGACCACCGCGAAGGGGTCCTCATCAACGAGCAGCGCGCGTACCGCCGTCAGCCCGGACGCGGGACGCTGGTCCGCCGGGGCCACGAGCCCACCCTCGTCCAGGTCGCCGTGGACGAGCGGGACGTGCCGGCCGAGGAGTCCGCAGCGCCGTCCGGCACCGCTGCCGGTGATCGGCGGGCCGGCGAACCCCGCGCCGAGGATCCGCCCACGACGCGAACACAGCCCGTGATCCGGACCTAGCCACCTCCACAGACCACCCGGTACGGCACCAGTCAGGCGACCGTCGAACACATCACGCCCAGGGAGGGCGGCCTCACCATGGAAGACGCGGATTCCGTACTCGGCGACATCAAGGTCGAGGAGATGTACGCCCTGGGCAACGCCTGGATCCAGCTCGGTGACGTTCTTCACGAGCGCCGAGTCGCCGTCAATGGCCACGTGGACGGGATCGGCATGACCGGGGCGGCGGGCGATGAGGCGCGCCGGGCGTGGGAGGAAGGGCTCGCCCTGACCTTCGACGCCGCCGCCGAGAAGGCGTGGACGATCGGGCAGACGATCAACCGCTACGCCGACGAGTTGTACAAGGCGGCCGAGGAGTACGCGGAGCAGCTCAACGCCGCCATGTGGGCGGATATCCTGGGCGTGATCTTCGGGCTCGTCCTGATCGGCCTCGGGCCGCTCCTCGCACGAGTGATGTCGCTCGTCGGTTCGCTGCTGGCCAGGCTCATCCCCATCGTGACCGCGATCGGGAGCCGGCTCGGCACCGTGGGGGGCGCGATCGCCGGTGCCGTCGGGGGCGCCGTTGTCGGTGCCGGGGTCGAGGTGGGCCTCGACCTCGGTCTCGGCGCGCTGGGCGCCGAGATCGCGGGTGCCGACTTCGACGTGACCTGGACCGTGGCCATCAGCGCGATCGTCGGGGCGGGCTTCGGCGCGCACGGCGGCGGCATGATGGGCTGGCATTACGGCGGTGCGGGGCGCTCCTTCGTCCCCAAGCCCACTCCTGGTGGCGACGCCCCGCCGGCGTCCGTGCCCCCCGGTGTCACCCCGTCCACCGTCAAACCCACGCCGGGTGGCGGCGATGGGACGGTTCCGCCTCTGTCCCGGACGCCTGACGGCGACCTCTCCCTGCCCACCCCTGACGGCCTGGGCAGGGGAGACGGATCGCTGGCTCCCCCTCCGTCCGGCGGCAGGGACGGCGTCTCCGTCAAGGACAGCCACCCCACCAACAGCGGCCCCGGCAACGGACGTTCGGGCGACCTCGGTATGCCCGCCCAAGGGACGAAGTCCGACGGTTCCTCCACGGCACCGCTTTCCACCCCGCTACCGGGCCGCGGGAACTCGCCGACGGAGACCCCCGGCTCGACCCCCCAGCCGGGTCCGGCCGGACGCGACAGCGGCAGCACCCCTGCCCCCCAGCCGCCGGTCACCACGCGTCCCGTCGGCTCCGGGGACGGGGCCGGCCTCACCCCGCCCGTCACCAGGCGCCCCGACGGCTCCCGGGTCACCCCCCCGGACTCCCAGCCCGCCGGTGGGCCGCCCAGTGGCCGCGGCTCCAACTCCCCTGTCCCGTCCCAGAGCCGGCCGACCGGTGGTTCGGACGGTTCGGGTTTTGCCGAGCCGGGGCGTCGGCCGGGTGGGGGGCAGGGTGACCCACACGGTCAGACGTCGCCGCGTCCGGATGGGAGCAGCAAGCTGCCCGGCTCCGACACGAGTGCCACGTCCCGGCCGTCCGCGCGTTCGGGCCCTGGTTACGACCGGCCTGCGCGGCTCGACGACATCCCTGGCTGGAAGCCGCCCGTCGGCAGCAAGGGTTCGGGTGCCGGTGAGGGCAACCTGCGCGCCAACAACGGCAGTGACAGTGTCACCCACACCACGACACACTCTTCGGGCGACCAGCCCGCCGGCCAGAGGAGCGCCCGGCCCCGCGGTGACGATGCCCGTCCGACCTCGTCCCGCACGTCGCAGCCTTCCGGGAAGGGCGCGAAGAGCTTCACTCCTGAGGAGGCGGGGCAGGGTCTGGCCCGGCATGCCGAGAGT
>NZ_JBHWES010000055.1:23186-84983 GCF_042734105.1 Streptomyces sp. NPDC059679
CGTGGTATGTCTGCGGATGAGGCCAAGGTATGGGGTGACCGGCTCGCGGAGGCACGCCGCAGTGGTGACTCGGCCGCTGAACAAAGGGTTCAGGAGGGTGTCTTCAGCCGTCTGCGTGAACTCGTCCCGCCTGCTGACAGGGCGCGGGAGCAGGTGGTGAAGGAGTCTTCGGACTTTGGTCCCAAGTCCAGTCGTCCCTCGCCGCTTCCGGGGGTGAGGAGTGCCACTCCTGAGGAGGCGGGGCAGGGTCTGGCCCGGCATGCCGAGAGTCGTGGTATGTCTGCGGATGAGGCCAAGGTATGGGGTGACCGGCTCGCGGAGGCACGCCGCAGTGGTGACTCGGCCGCTGAACAAAGGGTTCAGGAAGGTGTCGTCCAGCGCTACCGGGACATGGACCTCGCTGCTGAGAGGGCGCAGAGGGCCGCGATCAGGGAGATGCTCGACAACCGGCCGCGGACCGGTGGCCAGAACGGCCGGTCCACGCAGTTCGAGGACTCCGGGGGCGGGGGCCGCAGCGGTGGCGAGGAGAGCGGCGGTAGGGCACGCCCCGGAGAGGAGAAGCCGGGAGGGGGAAAGCCGGGAGGGGGAAAGAGCGGTGACTCATCGACGAAGCCGCCGTCGGCCGAATCTCCCGCTTCGCCGTCCCGACGTGGTCCTTCCGGATCGCGCTCGGGGGACGGCAGTTCGCCCTCCGACCCGCAGCAGGGCAGGGGGTCGGGGCGTGGTTCGTCCACGGATGTGGCAGTGGCGACCCGCGAGGACCAGGAGGGGCGCGGCGGCGACGGCGTCCTGAGTCCGGAGCAGCGGCGGCAGCGCGACATGTGGGTGGACATCCATAACGAGGCCCGGTTCGGCCGGCCTCCCACCACCTCGCAGCCGGACGGCGGCGGTCGGATCGGCAGCGGCAGCGGAAGAAGCGCCGATGCGCCGTCACCATCCAGGGACAGGCCCGTCACCGAGCCCCCCGCCGCATCGGGGCACCGCGGCTCCGGCTCGAAGGCCGGGGACGAGGTCCGGGAGTCCTCGTCCGGCACGTCGCGGCCTTCCGGGGAAACCGTTGGCCCGAAGGCCGGTCCGCAGCCGCCATCGGCAGGCGACAGCGGCATCCACTCGGCCCGTACGCCGGACAGCCATCGCCACCGGGACAACACGGGCACAGCAAACCCCGGCTCACGCGGGATGTTGAGCTCCGAGGAAGCGGGACAAGGCCTCAGCCGTTACGCCCGTGACCGCGGCATGCCCGCCGACGAAGCGCGCGCCTGGGGGGAGCAGTTCTCCGACGCTCACCGGGCCGGCGACAGCGCAGCCCAGGCACGCGTACAGGAAGGCGTCCACGATCGCCTCCGCCAGATCGATGCCACCAGGGAGGGCAGCGGCACGGTCAGGGAGACAGGGGAGGAGACCTCCGTATCCGCCCTGGAGCAGACGGACCAGATCGTGACCCGGTTTGCGCAATCGCAGGGCATGCCCTTGCGGGAAGCGCGGGTGTGGGGCGAGCGGTATGCCGACGCACGCGGCTCGGGCAGTGGCAGGACGGAGCAGCTCGACCGCGAGTTCCACGACCGTCTTGATCAAATACAGCGCGAGGCCGACCTGGAACGGCGGCTCAACAACCGGCCGGGGGCCAGGGGTAACACGGCGCCTGCGGCGACCGGTGGCGGCAAGGGCGACAGCACGTTGACGTCCTCCACCAAAGCGCCCGCCGCCGAACGGGAGCAGGTCGGTGAGAGCGCCCCGGGCGAGCGCCCCGCGGTCTCTGCCGTGCCCGTCACGACACCGGGCACGAGCACGACCGGCCCGGCCACCGCGCCGGCGGAGGACTCCACCTCGTCCGACCCGGCCCGCACGCCGCCGCACGCGACGCACCCCGGCACGGACACGGAGGAAGGCGGCCGTACGAGCGGACAGCAGGAGAGCGGTGAGGTCCCGGTCACGCGTCCGGGCACGTACACGGCGCCCACCACGGGCATCGTTCCCGCACCGGCCGTTCCTGCTCCCAGCCAGCGTCACCCGGGCGCGGCGCGTTTCGACATCGACGCCGCCCGGGCGCGGCTCGACGATCCCGCCGTGGCGCCGGAACGACGGGAGGAGTCTGTCCTGTGGGCCGAACGCGCCGTGCTGGACCGCATACAGCACGTCGCACCGGACGAGAACCCCATGGGCGTCGTGGCACGGCCCGAGGAGGTCGTGGAACTCGTCGCCTCCGAACACCTGCGCGCCGGTCACCTGCCCGCGACCGCCCTGCTGGGCTCCCTCATTCAGGGCCCCGCGCCCACCGCGCAGCCCGCACCGCAGCCGCGGTCACGGCCCGCGCCGCAGTCGGAGCCGGAGCCGGAGGCCATCGCGCGGCCGCAGCCGGACTCCGAGCAGCCACCGACCCTGCCAGCGCCTGACGTGGAGGTACCTGCTTCGCGGGCTGACCAGGTCTCCACGTCTGTGACGGAGCCGACCGCAGTTGGTTCCGACTCGCCTCTGGTGGCCGCGTCCAGTGCGGAGACCGTCCTGCCCGGGTCCTCGGACGAGTCTCCGGAATCCTCCTCGTCCGCGGTGCCGGGCTCTGCTGGGGAAGGGGAAGACCGGCTGGGGTCGGAGTCTGAAGGGCCGGACGTCCTCTTCGCGCCGCCGGCTCGTGGGGCGGGGCTGGATCCGATTCGTGACTGGCCGCGGATCTCGGAGAGTGGGGGGTCGCGCCGTTCTTCCGCGCTGCGTGCCATTGATCGGGCGGTGTCGCGGTTGCCGCGCGATGCGGGGACTGAGGATTTGCGGCGTGTGCTGGTCAGCGTGACGGAATGGAAGAGTGACAAGGGGCCGGAGAGCAGGCGGTGGGATGCTGTTTCGCGTCTGGAGGCGGCGGTCCGCGACAGGATGGATCAGCTTGCTCCTCCTGCGCGTGTTTCCGTCCGCGACAGGGTGGAGCAGCGTGCTTCCGGGCGTACGCCTGTGCGTGGGGGCTATTCCGCCCAGCCTGGGCCTTCTTCGCGGCGAGGCGAGCCGCCTGTTGTGGCGCCGCTGGTTTCTGCCGCTCCGGGAGCGGTGGAGGGGTTCGGTCCGGCCAGTGGGTTGGAGGCCGAGCTGCACCGGTACCGGGTGGAGCTGCCCCGTGGCGCGGAGGTCGAGGAGTTCGGCGACATCGTGGAGCTGCCCGGGCTTCTGACGATCACGTTGGACAAGGCTGGGGGAGTGCCGGTCCCTGAGATCGTCACGAAGCCGGCTCGTGGTCTGGCGCGAGGGCCGGCGGACGGCCGGGCCGAACGGTCCGAGGTGCACGCGGCCGTCAACGACGTGATGTCCCGGCTCCGGCACGCGAGGCCGGGAGCGAGAATCGGGCAGATCTTCCCCGAATCGGCAGGATATGTAGTGGATCCCCTCGCGGAGGATCTGCCGGTAAGGATCAACGAGGCCGGATACGCGACGCTGGTGCATCACACGGCGACCGCTCCGACCTCACGACTCGTGGCGTTCATCGAACACGTCAGGGGCCGTATGCGGCGTGAGTCCCCACCCGTGCAGATCGCTCATGCGGATGCGGGCGCCGGCCTTGCATTCGGTGCCTGGGCCCGTCAGGACTTCGCACGCTGGCTCAGCCAATACCCGCGCTGGGCCGATGCCGCGAACCCGTGGGACGGCGACGAACTGGAAGGTGTGATCGCGCTCGGATACACCCAGGTCGCCGCCACTGTGCGAGGAGCAACGCTCGACAGGACACAGCGGCCGAAGGACCTCACTGCGGTGGCCTCCCGCGATTCTCTCGCGGCCCTGCGGAGCAGCCTTGGTGAGGGGCTCCGCGCGTATCTTGAGCATCGGGCGCGGAGCATCGCCGCCCGCTTCGCCGAGACCGTCGTCAGGGGCGGGAGCGTCCTCGACCTGCCGCTGACCATGTCACGCGGCCTGTTGCGCGCGACGGTCGGCCAGTACCTCGACAACCTGCTCCTGCACAGGCCGGAACGGTTCGTGAGCCAGTACGAGGCACTGGGGATCCGTACCGACTTCCGCACACTGGATGCCAATCCCGACCGCCGAGGTCGGGCGCTTATTGTTCCTGCCGTCGTGAGGCTCGAGGCCCGGAGCTACGCGTCGATGGAGCAGACTCCGCAGACCATCGAGCGCGACAGCGACACCCTGGCGGTCCTCTCCCTCAACCTCTACAACGAGGCGAGGCTGGATCACGGACTGCCGCCGGTCGGCCGGCCCCTCGCCCCCGCCCAGCCCGACTTCCTGTTCGCGCCGCCCGCCACGACTGCGCCGTCAGTACGACCGGCCGGCAGCACGGTGCCGGCGGGACCCGCCCCTGCCCCTGCCCCGTCACCCACTCCTCTCCCGCCGGCTCTCGTGGAGACGGTGGCCGGGCTCGTCGCGATGGACGCGGACGCGCGGGCACGGGAGCTGGCGTCGCTGCCGTGGCGGGACCGGGAGCTCCTGGCTGCTAACCGGGCGTTCGTGGAGCAGTTGCGTGCCGGCTTGTCCGTGGAGGACTTTACGGCGGTGGCGACGCGGTTGCTGGTCGTCGTTCCTGACGGTGTGGAACAGCCCGAGGCCGCCCGGGAGGAGGCGGAGGCCCTGGTCGCGGACATGCTCGCCGATCCGCAGATCGCGGTGGCGTTGCTGACCGGGGGCCGTCGCCTCGTCGTGGTGCCCCGGAACCGGCCGATGACGTCGCTTGAGGAGTTCGCCGGGCTCAAGGGCCGCCACCATCCCGGAGGAGACCGGTCGTTCGACGTCGCACGGGGACTCTTCGACCGCCGCCGTGGTCTGGTCGGCGTCGGTGAGGAGAACCTGCTGGGTGAGAGCACCGACGTGCTCGGCGACGACTTCTACGACGATGGGTACTCCGTTGCCCGTCATGAGTGGGCGCACGCGATCGAGTCGGTGCTGAGCGCCGAGGACCGGCAGTTGATCCGCGACGTGTTCGAGGCGAAGGTTGCCGCGGTCCCGGCCGCTCAGTGGCCGGACGGGCCTGTCCCCAACCACTCGTCCAGCAACGCACACGAGTATTTCGCGCAACTCAGCAATGCCTATCTCGGTGCGAACACCGGCAAGGACTCCAACTCGCGGCGCCGCCCGCGCAACAACGGGTCGGACTGGGTGGAGCAGCACGACCCGGCGCTGCTGCCGCTGCTGCGCAGGCTCTACGGCCCTGGCCGGCCCTCGAACCTCGGCAGCAGGGACAACCCCTACATCCTCACGGGCTTCCGCCAACTGTGGGACCGAGCCGAGGGCGAGCTGACGGGACGCGCCCTGGAAGAGCCTGAAGCGGAGCTGCCTACGCCACCGGCCCGCCAGTCGGAGGCGCCGGAGGCGCCCGAGCCGGCCGACGCGATCACCCGCCCACTGCCTGTGGACGTGGGGGCCCTGCTGGCTCCCCCCACCACAGCACCCCGACCCCGGCCGCTGCCGGTGTCCGCGATGATGACGGAAAGGGAGTTCAAGCAGAGTACGGCGGCACCCGGGCTGCGCAGCAGCTCCAGGATCGCTGACATCGACGAGGAACTCAGGGCCTTCCATGCCCTGCCCGGCAGCAGACAGGGCGCCCGTCTGCTCGCCCTCAAAGCCATCGCCGAGAGCTCCCGCGCCTACGTGGCCCACAAGCAGGGTGAAGGGTCCCGCGTCGAGGGCACACAGCGGCTCGCCCAGCAGGCCGAGGCGGCGATGCGGCAGCTCAACCCCGAGAACGTCTTCCGGGACCTGCTGACCGAGATCGACGGGGCCCTGAGGGCAGGGAAGAACCCCGACCTCGACGTTCGGAGTCCGGCGGGTGAGGCTCAGAAGGCAGCCCAGGCCGTTCCTTCGGACCGATTCCACGCGATGATGAGCGACTATGTCCACAAGCTGGGCAGGCTCCGCGACGACCGCACGCTGCCCGCGGAGACTCGCGCCGTCATTGAGGAACTGATGGCCGTAGAACCACTGGTGACCGTGATGCAGTACCCCCGGGGCGGCATGCCGGGCATCAAGCTCAACAGCACGGGAGACGGCGCGGAGTACACCTTCAACGTCGACCCTCAGGTCAGAGGCGGTACCTCCTTCCTGCTGGGTCACATCGCCCACGAATTCACTCATGTCGTGGCCCATCAGGCGTTCGGCAGCAGCCCGGTGATGGAGCTGGTGCGATCTGGGGCGACCGACGCGGAGGTCGGTGCGCTGGCGGCGGAACGCAGGCGGACTCTCAACGATCTCAAGACGGCCTTGGCCGGGGACCGGGAGTTCAGCGAATTTCAGCAGACAATGCTGCAGGAGAAGTTGGTCTACGGCGCGCAACCGCGCACGCTGGAGCGGTACGCGTACAACTTCGAGCGGTCGGGGAAGATCACCACCGCACAGAAGGAACGCCTGGTCGGCTGGGGGAAGGCGGCCGGAGACGCATCCGGCACCTTGGTCGAGTACGACACCGTGCTCAACCAGATGCTGATCTATTTGCACATGTGGCAGACCAGTCAGAACAATCCCTTCTACGTGCGGTTGCGGGCAGCCGCTCAAGCTGCCTACGAGCGCCGCAGCGACGCCCGTGGGCGTGGTGAGTCCTCGTCTGGTGAGCCGATTCTGTTTGCTCCTCCGTCGAGTGGTTCCGGGTCGCGGTCCGCGCGGCGATCGCCGGGGCCTACGCTGATCACGTTCGACGATGAGGGTGAGGCCGATGAGGTGGCCTGGTCCCAGGTCGAGGGGGCGTCGTGGTACCGGCGGCTGCCGTCGGTTCAGCGTCGGCGGTTGCGTGCGACGGAGGACTACACGCCGCTCGATGAAGCGCTGGACAGGATGCGTAACACGGTCGTGGCTGCCGTGGACGGCGGGGCGGGCCGGGAAGACGTCAGTCTTCTTGCTGATCTGTATGAAAGGCGGGGAAACCTCAGTGCTTTCGATCCGGTGATGCAAGCCCCGTTGCAGCAGAGCGTGCGGAGGCGGACGGGGTCGCGCGAGTTGTCGTTGGTGCGAGGCTCGGTCACCGGCTTCGGCCGGCATGTGGCATACACGGATGTGATCGTTCCGCATCCTGGTCCGTGGGCGATGGATTCCACGGCTGAGGGTCTGGCGGCCGCGCTTGAGCATGTGCTGGGTGCGCACAGCACGGCGACGGTCATCACGGACAACGAGATGAGGGGCAACAGCCAGTCGGGAGAGCTGCGGCGCAATATCGATGCGATCAATGCGCGGAACGCGGGCAGGCGCGGATATGTGCCGCTTGTCGTGGAGGTGTCCGCGCTGGACACCTGGTACGAGGAGGACAACCGCCGGTGGGTGACCACGGTGTGGGGTGTGCCGATGCGGCTGCGTCATCAGTCCCCCTTCGCCCAGGTGACCGTTACCCGAGGCAGTGAGGCGTCGGCCGGTCCTTCCACCGGGCCGGGCGAGTCCTGGGAGTCGGCGGACGTTCTTCTGGCACCGGCGCCTCTGCGGGCGGGGCAGACCGAGGAGACGACGCGCCCCGCAGCCGTCGAGGCGCAGGCTCCCAACACCGGGCAGCGGCCCCTTTCTCAGGAGGAGCAGCTGGCCGAGCGGGGGCTGACGCCGGTGTATGTCCTGCCGGGTGGGGACGTGCTGGCGCACGCGCTGACCGCCGTCGCGCCGGCCGAGAGTGGCCGACTGGCGGGGCACAGCTGGCCCGCCGGTCCGGAGGAGCTGCGGGCCGCGCTCGCCGACGCGCTCGCCGCCGATCTGGGACTGCCGCCGGACGAACAACGGCTGTGGTCTGCGGTGGCAGGTCAGACAGGGCCGTCGGGAGCTCCGCTCGTGACCGCTTTCGGCGGTTCCGCGGACGAGGCCGTCCGTGCTCTGCGGACCGGATCAGGCCCTGAGGCCACGGACTGGCTCACTCTGGCCGTGGCCGCGCCCGTCCTGGGGCTGCGTCTGACCGTGCTGACGCCGGACGGCTCCCTCTGGACGACCGGCCCGGAGACCGGCCGGCCGGTCGCCCTTCTCCAGCAGGAGGACCCCGCCCCCTACACCGCGCGATGGGCGGCCACCGAACCCACCGCCCAGGCCCGGCAGGCTCGACGGCCCGACGTGTCGCAGCTCGCGGGTACCTCGGGTTACAGCTGGGGCACCACGTCCGCCGACAGCAGTACGTCTCCTGGCACCCCCACGCGTGCCGCTGCGACGGCGCCGTCCTCGACGGCGCCGGCAGACCCCGGCGCACGCACCGGAGGGAGTCCGGCGAGGCCGACTGCCGCCGCTTCCGGCGACTCGGCGCGCCCGGCGGTGTTCTTCGGCTCCGAACCGCGGCCGAGCACGCCGGATTCCAAGCGGGCCGGTACCTCCTCCGGTGCCCCGGTCACCCGGACACCTCCGGCCCAGGTCGCGGAGACCAGCGAGGTCTCCGCCCCGGTCGCGGAGAGCGCCCTGACGCCCCCACTCGCGGAGGAGACCGCCACACACCCGCGAACGGCCCGGGACACGAGGGACGGGCAGGACACGGACGCGGTGACGATCCTCGACGTGCCCGCCGACGACGGGATGGACGTGGTCCCCGCCGTTCCCGCGGAGGAGGAGCCGCCGCGCACCCTGTCCCCGTACGCGCTGACCTACGGCGCGAGGTTCGACGGCTCCGTGGGGCTCGCCCTGTACGAGCCGCTGTCCGAGGACGTGCTCGGCGCGCTCCACCAGCAGGTCCTCGACGGCCTGGGAGTGGAGCCCGGCAGCGCGGCCGATGGTCCGGTGCGCGAGGAACTCGCCGCCGTACTCAGCCAGTCGGAGATCGCCCGGGAACTGCCGCAGGTGCGCAGCGCCCGCGGACACCGCGTCACCGTCACCGTGGACGGCCAGGAACGCACGATCGATGTCCGGCTGCGGCTGACCGACCCCGAGCTTTCCTCCCGCGCGGGCACTTCCGGCGAGGTTCCGCGCCGGACGACCCTGGAGCGGCAAGGCGAGGGGGGACAGTCCTCCTCCAGGAGCTCGGGCTCCGGCACCATGCGGACCGTGCCGATCCCGTGGATCGGGATCTACGACGGTCCGGCCGGGCCGCTGCGCTGGTTCGACGGCGCCCTGGTGCTCAGCCTGACGCACAACCAGTCCTCCGAGTCGTCCACGGTCAGCGACGGCCTGACGGCCAGGAGCATGCAGCGCGCCAACGATCCGGCACACGCCGTGCAGTACACCAGCCGCTGGCAGATACGGATCGACACGGACCGCAACGCTCCGGTGGACGCCTGGAGCCCGGAGCGGGTGGGGGGACCGCTGACCGTCTGGTTCCCCGAGCACCGGGTCTTCGGCGACGGCGGCGCCGGGCCGCTGCCCGAGCCGGCCGGTCTCGGCGACCTGCCGCTGTGGGGCGTCGACGAGGTCCTCGATCCGGGCAGGCTGCTGGACGAACTGCGCGCGGACGAAGGTTTCACCGTGCTGAACAACCTGGGCGCGGACTCCCACGAGGAACTGGAGGAGTTCCTCTCCGAACGGACCCTCAGGGGCGGCCTGCCGATGATGCGTGACGGCGGCGTCCACTCGCCGGTGCTGTTCGACCGGCACGGCGACTCGCTGGGCGTGCTCCGGCTCGAAGCCACCGTGCTACCCCAGAGGCCCGCCGCCGGGACACCGGACGGAAAGTTCTCCCTGGAGTCCTGGCTCACCCAGAGCTCCGGTGTGGAGCAGTCGTCACGGCTCACCAGTGGTGTCGCGCTCGACGGCAGCGGCGGGCCCATGTTCACCCCCGACCACGAGGTCGGCCATCCGGACGCGGCCAGGCTCATGGGCGGAAGCATCATGGCCAAGGCCGGCGTGTCCTGGCAGTCCGGTGACGCGCTGAACACCAGCAGCTCCGTGGCGCTGATGCACGCCCTCTACACGACCAGCAGCCATCTGGTCACACCGGCGGACATCACCTACCGCGTCACGCTCATCCGCTCGGGCGGCGGCGAGATCACCGGCTCCTTCGGCCCCTGGCCGGACGGTGTGTCCCTGCGGTTGCCGCAGCGGAGCACCACGACCGGTCACGTTCCCACGCCGGAGGAGCGGCGACGGCTCCCCGAGCACCTGGAGAACCTGGAGAGCATCGGATACTCCGCCGTGCCCGTCGCCCCCGAGGGCACCGGGCCGATGTTCGACCGGGCGGAGACATGGCTGCGGCGCGAGGGCTTCCTGCCGCCGGCCGAGCGCGAGTCCGTCTTCAACGAGACCCGTGCCGAACAGCAGTTGGAGAATCTGCGCAGGTTCGCGCAACTGCGTTCCCGGCTCGGGCAGGCCGCCGCGATGCCCGACGCGGTCGATGGGGGCAGGCCCTTGTGGTTCGAGCTCCCCGACCACGTGAGCGGCGGCACGCGCCGCGTGCAGCTGCGGTTCTCCGCCACTCGCGACCGCACCCCGCCCGGGGCCCAGGCGGAGGCCGGGCTGCCGCCCGCCGCGCACGTCCGGCGGTTGCCGGACGTGGATACCGTGACCTTCCTTTCCCTTGAGGCGCGCGGCGGCCGGCAGCGCAGCAACCAGTTCGGCGGCACCGTCGGCGCCGGAGGCGGTCCGCGCTTCCCGGTCGACGGTGGCGCCGCGGCACTGGACGCGACCGGGGACTACACCTGGGGAAGGCGGCACGAAACCGCCACGAGTGCCGGATCCGCGTCCGGCGTCGACCCGTTCAACATCACCTTGGACGCAGGCACCGAACTCTTCGAGATTCCGGCTCTGTTCACGCTGGATCTCTACGAGGGCACCGCCGAGGAGCCTACGGTCCGGTTCGCCGCCGAACCGACGCCCGAACCGGCGCTCGGGGCAGACCCCGCGGCGATCCAGCCGGCCGTACCCGCTCCGCCGTTCGCCACCGGACGCGTCCGCCTCGTGGTGCCGCATCACCGCACCTTCCCGTGGGACTCGCGCCCCGTGGTGTCGGCCGCGCCGCACCGGGTCCGCGCGCCCATCACCGGGGGCGGGCAGGACGACGACCACGTGCGGCTGGGCCTGACGGACGAGGCGGGGCGTCCGCGGGAGGGGCTGCTGAGGCTGCCGGACGACGCGAACGTGGACGTCTTCCGCGGCAGCGCGGCCCTCCAGGAGGCGTTCCGGCAGATTGTCACCGGCACGTATCCCGGTCATCCGGCCGTCGGCACGTTCGGGCAATGGGCCGAGGCAGCCGCGAGCCGGTTGCCGGGTGCGGTGACCGGCCCCGGCAACCGGCTCTGGGAGTACTTGACCGGTACGGCGGTCGAGGACCAGCAGGCGTTCGCGGGGGAGGCCCTGTTCCAGCAGCTGAGGGTTGCCAGCCTGCTCGCCCGCGCCGGGCAGATCTTCAACGGCGGTTACGTCATGGAAGGTCTGACCCTGCCCGGGTTGCTCGCCGACCAGGAGCTGTCCGTGGAGATCGCAGGATATCTGCACCATCCCACGTACCACGGTTCGTACAACACCTACACGGAAAGCAACCTGGCCGCCAAGGACACGTCCGCGCAGGGGCGTTCCGTCACCACCTCCCACCAGTACGGCGGCGGACTCGGCGCGCTCCAGTCGCCGCCCCCGCCGGCCTCCGACGGCACGCCGCAGAGGGCCTCGCTGGCCAACCCCAGCGTGCGGGGGGCCTACACCCACCGCACAGCCAGGACGAGCGAGCGGTCCGCCAGCTCCTCGGTCGTACGGACCCCGACGCAGGCCGCGGAACACCACCTCATCGGAGCCGACGCCACTCTGCTCGTGACCCTCCGTCAGGGCACCCGGAACGTCGCCATGAACGTCGCGGGCCGGGGCGGACGCGAGGACATCACCCTCGCGATCGACCTCCCGCGCGCCGTCCGGTTCCAGCTCTCCGACAGCCAACTGGTCCGCTTCGAACACTGGTTCACCGGCGTGGTGGAGCTACCCCGGCCGGTTGTGCAGCCGGACACGGTGCCGTTGCCGGAGCACTACGTGGTAAGCGGCGACATCGGTTTCGCCAGCGTCCTGTCCGTCACCCAGCTCGACGACCCGATACGGCGCAACGAGAGCCGCGACCGGCTGCGGCGCGAACTGCTCACACTGGTGGAAAGGGAAGCACCGGGCGTGACCCGACCCGGGCATTTCGCCTATCGGATGGGAGTGGCCGCCCGTATCGCCGACATGACCTCGCCCGCCGGACTGCGGGCGCTTCCGGGCCGACGCAGGGTGAGCCTCTGGTTCCGCCACGCCGGACGGCACGGCAGCCGTCTCGTGGAGGTCGCTCTCTCCGCCGAGCCTGTGGCCCAGCCTCCGGCTCGACGGGAGGTCCGCGGCCGGCCCGCCGGCGCCGGGGTGGGCATAGACCAGATCGCTTCCCATGCCCCGGGCAACCGCTCCGAGTCCGAGACGGTTACCCGCTCCCTGCAGGTGTCGGCGAACCCCATCTCCCGGTACCCGCGTCCTCAGGCACGGTCCGGCCGTACCGACCGGACCGGTCCCGTGCTGTCCGGCACCGGGACCCGCGGCCGGAGCTCGCGTACCGCCCGCGCAGCGCAGGACACCTACTGGGCCAGGACCGAGAACGCCGCGGACTTCGACGACATCGGCTACACCATCACCGCGACGGTGCGCGCGGAACTCCTTCAGGACTGGCCGCCGGATCTGGTCGGCGGAGCCCTGGAATCCGGCCTGCTGACACTGTCCGATCAAGACGGCGGCGCACTGATCGCCCGAATTGGCAGACTGCTGCGCGGAAGGCCCGCCCACCAGGTCCGGGTCCCGGTGGCGGTGTCACTGCGGTTCGCCGGCTCGGAGGCCGTCGCACCCCGCCGGCACGAACCGGCGGTGCGGCCCCGTATCACTCAGACCGACCCACGGCTGCCCGCGCCGCAGGCTCCACTTCCGCTCGGCGGGCGAACCTTCATGGCCGGGTCCCGGCTGATCCCCACCGGCGCCACCCCGGTGTACGGGTTCAACGCCTTCCAGGAGCTGGCCGAGGCGCTGCGCACGGTGGCGCCGCGGCTCTCCGGCTCGTGGGGCCTGACGGCCGACCTGACGCCGGAGGCGGCGGCGTTCCGCCTGGGGGAACTCGTGCAGGCCGGGGAGATCCCCGTCGAGGCGCCGCGCACGGCGGCGGGTCTGACCGACACGATGCCCGGTGCCTGGCCCGTCGAGAGCGAACCGGTCACCCCCCGCCTCCAGGTGACGCTGCACAATCCGCGGCCGATTACCGAGGCGGACGACATCGCGGTCGACCGATTGCGGGTGACATCGCACTCGGTCGGCAGTTCCGTGTCGGCGGAATCGACCGCCGGTCTGGGCTACCAGTGGACCCAGAGCGGCAACGACGAGAACATGCACCTGGTCAGTTTCACCCTGCCCGTCCTGAACCGGCAGCCCCTCTCGCGTGCGGGTGGCGTCTCGGGCTCCGCCGGCGGCTGGGATCGCGTCAAGACCGGTTCCTCCGCCGCCTCCGGGACAGAACCCGCCACACGCAGCTACGAGACCATGGTGGACGTGGTGATCACCGTCACGGGGGAGGAGACCCGCTACGTCATCGGCAGCGCGACCGCCCGTGTCTACGAGCGTGACCTGCTCGGCTACGGGGTCACCGCGCCGCGCACCGCCTCCCAGGTGTACGACCTGTCGTCGATGCTCTCCGAGCAGCCGAACGACACGCTGCGGAACTGGCGGACGCATCCGGTCACCGAGCTGCCCGCGGTGCTCGCCCGGGGACTGGACGAGCGGGAGAACGCCGCTCAGCTCTGGCTCCATCTGGGCGCCGACCCGGACGGCACCGCGCTGGCCCGCGCTCTGTACGTCGGGTCGCGCACCGCGGTGGCGGCCGGCCGGCCGGTGGAACTGGTGGTGCGCGGAGCGACAGGACTGCGGTTCTGGCCGTTCGGTGCCGACGGTTCGCTCGTCGACCTCACTCCGGCCACCCAGGACACCTGGAACCGGCTGCGCGCCGCGATCGTCACGGCCACCGACGCCACCGCCGCCGAGGCAGACCAGGTCGCCCGGGAGACGGAGCTGGTGCCGAGGGAGGCGGAGGCCGAGTCGCGACTGGCGGACTCGCGGCGGGAGTTGACCACCGCGACCGAGGCGCGGGACGCCGCCGCGGCGGCACACGCCACCGCCAGGTCCGCCCGCGGCTCCCTCGCCGATCGTCTCCGCGACGCCGAGGCGGCACGCGCGGCCGCCGAGGAGGAGGCCGCGCCACACTCGGCGGCGGTCACGACGGCGGAGCAGCGGCTCGCGCAGACGGAGCAAGCCGTACTGGACGCCCGGCGGGAGGTCGACCAGGAAGCCGCCCAGCTGCGGCTGCTCACCGCCGACGGGCATGAGCCGACACCGCAGGCGGGTCCCGGTCCCCGGGCCGCACTGGCCGAAGCACGTGCCGAACGCGACAGCGCCCGTGGCGCGTTGGGCCGCGCGCAGGGCATGGCCGACGTGGCCCGGAGGGCGGTGGATCGCGCCACCGAGAGGGTGGGAGACCTGCGCGACCGGCTCGCCGCCGCCGACAATCAGATGCGGGAGGCCGCTACCCGGGAGCGTGACGCCGAGGACGCCGTCATCCGGGCCACTTCGGCTCGGGACCAGCACTACCGGGACCACCGGCAGCTTCAGGAGGAGCTGCGCGACGTCCGCCGGCAGCAGGCCGACCAGCAGCGTCTGTGGGAGGACGCCTGGAGGGCCATGCCCGGCCAGTCGGGGATGCTGAGCGCCGACCGCTGCCGGGAGGGGGTCGGCGGAGCGCGGTACCCGCTGGGCTCGCTCTCCTAGCCAGGTCGGCACGACGAAGGCCCGGAACGGTTGAGTTCTGAAGCACGCTGAGTTTGTTGGAGGCTTCTGACCTTGGAAAAGAGCATGGGGTTATGGCGAAGGAACAGGCGCCAGAAGGCAGCCGCGGTGCGGATGGTGAGGACGGTGGCGCAGGGGACGGGTGCAGCGCGTCTCGACGCAGCTCGGTCCGGTTTCTGACGGCGGGTCTGCTGCTGTGGGGCTTGGCCGAACGCCGCCACGAGCCGCGGCTGACGGCTCTTCGGTGGCGGCGGGCCACGCTCGTCGGGGTGCTGCTCTTCTCCGTGGGCATGGGCGGCGTGGCGTTGGCCGAGGAGTATGTCGACTCGGGCACGACGGCCCTGTTCATCGCCACGATTCCGCTGTGGAGCGTGCTGCTGAACACCGCAGGGGGACGGCCGTCGGTTACGCCCTGCCGACCCCCACCGCGGCACTTCCGGTACTGCAGTGGCGTTCATGGTGCGTGTCCGCGTAGCTGGTAGTGGTGCCGGCGGGCGCTGTGCTGGTGTCTTCGTCGCCGGTGTGAGCGGCGCAGCTGAGCTGAGGACGCCTTCTTCAGTTTCTGTTCGCGGTTGAGTGCGCTGGCTGTCGTGCTTGGTTCCGGAACTGTGCGGGCGATGAGCCGACCACGCGGCGGAACGCGGTGCTGAACGCGCTCTCGGACTGGTAGCCCGTGGCCCGTGCGAGCTCGGAGATCGACAGGGTGTCGCGGGCGAGGGCGTCGCGCGCGAGGCTCATGCGCCATTGGATCAGGTACTCCAAGGGCGGGACCCCGACGTGGCTCTTGAAGGTCTGGGCGAACGCGGAACGTGACATGTGGCTGATCTCGGCGAGCTCCTTGAGGCTCCAGGAGTGGGCCACGTCCGCGTGCACGGCGCGCAGGGCGGCACCGATCCCGTCCTCGTTCAGGGCGCTCAGCCAGCCGGTGGGCCGGTCTGTCTGACCGGCGTGAGCACGCAGCATGTGCACGAGCAGGATCTGTGCGAGATGGTTCTGCACCAGCGGGCCGCCGGCGGCGGCGACCCCGACCTCGGTGGCCAGGAGATCGATCAGCTGCGCGAGCCGCCCGCCATGAGGATCGCCCACGCGGACGATCACCAGCGGCGGCAGAAGGTCCGTCAGGAGGGCCGCGTTCTGGTCGTCGAACGCGATGTGCCCGACGCAGAGGTAGAGGTCCTCCTCGGACTCGGGGCCGATCCGCACGAACCCGTCCTCGGCAGCCGCCCACACCTGCTCCGCAGGGCGCGGGCTCGCGTCGAGTGTGCCGGCCAGCACGTAGGGCGGAGGGTTGCCCAGCATGAAGGTGTCACCCTCATGCAGGAGCACCGGCTCGTGTCCTTCGAGGATCAACCAGCACGTGCCGCGCACGAGGCCACCGATCCGCACATGCAAGAACGTGTCGAAGCGCAGCGCCCACTCGCCCGCGGCCCGGAGACTGGGCCCGATCACCGTGCGGGGCCGGAGCAGGCTGATCGCGTCAGCCACTGGATCCCGGTATCCGAGCACCGACGGCACCTCCTGGACGATACGTAAAGAATTGTGGACTCTGCATCATGGATAGTACTCCACTGCTCCCGCATTATCGATGTCGCAGGTCAACCATGAGCACACAAGTACAGCCCGGACGCCGGGTGAGAAAGGCAGTCATGTCCGACTTCAGCATTCGCGAGTTCTACGACCGCTACTGCGAGGCGCTCAACGCGCATGAGTTCGACCGCATGGACGAGTTCGTCAACGAGTCCATCCTCTCGCACGGCGAGCCGGCCACTCGCGCGGACGTAGTCGCGGCGCTCAAGAGCATCACGGACGCGGTCCCCGACATGTACTGGGAGATCAAGGAAGTGGCGATCCACGGTGAAACCCTGGCCTGCCACTCCGTCAACCACGGCACCCCCACCAAGGAATGGCTCGGGGTGGCCCCCACTGGCGCTCCGATCGAGATCGACGAGTTCGCCTTGTACCGGATCCGTGACGGGAAGTTCGTGCAGATGTCCAACGTCCACGACGTCGAGGCCCTGAAGAAGCAGCTCGTGGGCTGACCCAGTCGGGCTCAGCCACGCAGAGCCCGCCGCGTGCGGCCGGTGTCGAAGGCTACGTCTCAGTGGTCTTCGCCGTCGGCGCGGCGGCCGTTCGCGAGGTGTCAGCAACTGGATCCCGGTATCCGAGCACCGACGGTACCTCCTGGACGATGCGTAAAGAACTCTGGACTCTGCATCATGGATAGTATCCGTGATCTCCCGCAGTATCGATGTCGAACGGATCGGCAACGAGAAAGTGATGGAGACACTCACATGGGACAGCTCGAAGGCAAGACGGCGGTGGTCACGGGGGGCAGCACCGGTATCGGTCTGGCCACCGCCGTACGGCTGGCGGACGAGGGTGCGTACGTGTTCGTCACCGGGCGACGCGAGGTCGAGCTGGAGGCCGCCGTCAAGACCATCGGAACGGACCGGGCCACCGCGGTCGTCGGCGACATCGCGAAGCCGGAGGACCTGGACCGGCTCTACGAGGCGGTCCGGGCGCGAGGCCAGAATTTGGACGTGCTCGTGGCGAATGCGGCGATCGGTTCGTTCATGACGCTGGAACAGACCACCGAGGAGCACTTCGACCAGACCTTCGCGGCCAACACCCGAGGCACGCTGTTCACCGTGCAGAAGGCGTTGCCGCTGCTCAACGACGGAGCCTCGATCGTCCTGGTCGGTTCGACGGCCGCTGACCGTGGAATGGAGGCGTTCGGCGCGTACGCGGCGTCGAAGGCGGCCGTCCGGTCCTTCGCGCGGACGTGGTCCACCGAGCTCAAGGGCCGTGGCATCCGGGTCAACGTGGTCTCGCCGGCATGGATCGAGACTCCCGGGGGGACCGCCGCCTTCGGCGACGAGGAGACCGCCCGGGCCATCAAGGAGCAGGTCGCCGCGACCGTGCCCAAGGGCCGCATGGGCCGGCCCGAGGAGGCCGCCGCAGTCGTGGCCTTCCTGGCCTCGGACCAGAGCAGCTACGTCGTCGGCGCGAACGTCTACGTCGACGGTGGCGAGAACCAGACCTGAGGCACCACACGGTGGGTGGCATCTGAAGCGTCCCAGCTTCCATGCCGCTTTCCACGCGCCGGCTGCTGATCGAGGCGGTGCATGCCGCGGCCGGAGGGGACTCTCTCATCTCCCCGTCTGTCGCGGTGTGGCTTCTGGAGCACCTGAGCCCACCGCGGCACACCGAGAACTCGGCCGCCACACAGCGACTGAGCCCGCAGGAGCACAAGATCGTCCGCTTCGTGGCGCGAGGGCGCACGAACAACGAGATTCCGGAGAAGCTGACCCTCTCCCTGAGCACAGTGAAAAGCCACTTGAGCCGGATCCAGGACAAACTGCGGGCCCGTAACCGTGTGGAGATCGCTGCGGGGGCGTGGGAGCACGGAGTCGTCAACTGACGTGAACGCAAGGCGCATGAGCAACAGTCGGTCTCTTCCGAGACCGCAAGGCTCGACAGACGTATGACCGATTCCCGCGCCTCGGCTGGTGTCGCCGTCGTCACCGGTGCATCCTCCGGGATCGGCGCCGCGACCGCCCGAGAACTCGCGGCGGCCGGACTCGCCGTGGCACTTCTGGCTCGCCGGCTCGATCGCATCCCGGCCATCGCAGAGGAGGTCGGCAACGGCGCGATTGCCATCGAGGCGGACGTCACCGATCGCGCGTCTCTCGTCGCCGCGGCCGACCGCGTACGAACCGAACTCGGCAGAGCCACCGTGCTGGTGAACAACGCAGGTGTGGCGCTCGTCGGGCCCTTCGGCAGCGAGGCGGGGTGACGATTATCGGCGCATGATCGAAGTGAGTCTCCTCGGCACGATCACAGCCACTGAGGTCTTCCTCGATCAGTTGAAAGCCGCCGCGCACGCCGACATCGTCAACATCAGTTCCGTGGCCGGCCGGCGCGCCGAACCCGGCGGCGGCGTGCACGCTGCGACGAAGTGGGGTGTCAATGGATGGAGCGAGTCGCTGCGCCTTGAGCTGAAACCAAAGATCCGCGTCACATTGATCGAGCCAGGCGGCGTCGCCACGGAACTGCCTCGTTGTCTTCGCCGTGACGAGGCACCCGCGATTCGCGGTGCACGAGGTCCTGGTGCGCCCGGCCGGGCAGGAGTTCTGAACGCGGTTCACCCGCGGGCGAACTGAGCTATGAGCACCCAGCGGACCGCGGACGTAGTCCCGCATGCGCCACCGCAGATCCGCCCGACCGAACCGGCCTCCCACCCGCTCCCGAACACCGACTCCAACTCCCCAGTCCAGCAGCCGACCTCAGCCACGCCCTTCACGCCTGGTCAACGACGATCACTAGCTCAGGGCCGCACCGCTGCCGGAGTACTGAACAGGCGTGCCTCCCTCTCACACAACCGCCGTATGACGTTTGTCATGCCGGCTGGTGACAGGGCGCGCTGGTGCCCCGCGCTTCCACGGAGAGGGTTGAAACATGAGAACAGACGGACACGAATCTGTGATTGAGGTCACGGACCTGCGGCGTGTGTATGGGGGCGGGTTCGAGGCCGTGCGCGGTGTCGACTTCTCCGTGCGCCGCGGCGAGGTCTTCGCGCTGCTGGGCACGAACGGCGCCGGCAAGACGTCGACGGTCGAACTATTGGAGGGCCTCGCGGCTCCGACCGGCGGGCGAGTGCGCGTCCTCGGGCACGACCCGTACACCGAGCGGGCCGCCGTACGCCCCCGCACCGGGGTCATGCTCCAGGAGGGCGGCTTCCCCTCCGAACTGACAGTCGCGGAGACCGCCCGCATGTGGGCGGGGTGTGTGAGCGGCGCCCGCCCGCCGGCCGAAGTCCTGGAGCTGGTCGGCCTGAAGTCGGAGACCGACACCCGCGTGAAGCAGCTCTCCGGCGGCCAGCGGCGCCGCCTGGACCTGGCGCTCGCGCTGCTCGGCGACCCCGAGGTGCTCTTCCTGGACGAGCCCAGCGCCGGGCTGGACGCCGAAGGCCGCAGGGACACCTGGGAGTTGGTGAGCGCACTGCGTGACGCCGGTACGACGGTGCTGCTGACCACGCACTGCCTGGAGGAGGCCGAGCACCTCGCCGACCGGCTCGCGATCATGCACGAGGGACGGATCGCCGCCACCTGGGCCCGGGCCGAGGTGACCGCCGCTCAGCCGTCCCACATCTCCTTCGAACTCCCCGCGGGCTACTTCGTGGGCGACCTGCCACCGCTCGCCTCACTGGGCGTGAGCGACCACGAGGTCGACGGCCGGACGGTCAAGCTGCAAACCCGGGAACTCCAGCGCGCGGCCACCGGACTGCTGGTGTGGGCCGGACAGGCCGGAGTCGAGCTGCGCCGCCTGGACGTGCGCTCGGCGTCCCTGGAGGAAGCCTTCCTGAGCATCGCCAAAGAGGTCTCCTCACGGACGAGCGACAGAACGGCACCGGAGACGGCGAAGGTGTACGTGGCATGAGCACCACCACGGCCACCCCGAGCGCCTCGGTGCGGCGTGGCGCGATCAGCACGCCGAGGTCGCGCATGGTCGCCCTCGCCCGCGCCGAGCTGACCCTCTTTGGACGGAACAAGGGGGCCCTGATCGCTACCCTGTTCGTGCCGCTGGTGCTGCCGTTCAGTGTGAAGTCGGCGGCCAAGGAGATGGATCTCGCGGGAGCCGGGCTGACCACCGGCACGCTCATGCTGCCCGCCGCGGTCGGCTTCTCACTGCTGTTCGCCGTCTACTCGGCCCTCGTCGGCGTCTTCGTCGTCCGGCGCGAGGAACTCGTCCTCAAGCGGCTGCGCACCGGAGAGCTGCGGGACGTGGAGATCGTCGCCGGATCGGCGACGCCGGCCCTGCGCAGCGGGCTCGTGCGCTGGAGGTCGCCCCGTGACGCCGACCGTGCGCGTCCTGCTCGCCGACGACGAGCACCTCATCCGCGGGGCCCTGGCGGCCCTGCTGTCCCTGGAGGACGACCTGGTCGTCGTTCGCCGAGGCGGCCACCGGCCCCGAAGCACTGGCGATGGCACGGGCGCACGCTCCGGACGTCGCCGTACTGGATCTCCAGATGCCCGGCGCCGACGGTGTGAAGGTCGCCACATCGCTGCGGGCCGAGCTGCCCGCCTGCCAGGTACTGATCGTGACCAGTCACGGGCGCCGGGCATCTGAAGCGGGCGCTCGCGGCGGGTGTGCGCGGGTTCGTCCCCAAGACGGTCAGCGCCCAGCGGCTCGCCGAGCTGATCCGCACGTTGCACGCCCGGAAACCGGTACGTCGACCCGGAGTTGGCCGCCGACGCGATCTCCACCGGGGACTCGCCGCTGACCGCGCGGGAGGCCGGGGCGCTGGAGCACGCCGCCGACGGGGCGCCCCTCGCGGAGATCGCCGAGCGCGCCGCACTCGCCGAGGGGATCGTACGGAGCTACCTGTCGTCGGCCGCGAGCAAGCTCGGCGCGGAGAACCGGCACGCGGCGGTGCGTCTCGCACGGGAGCGGGGTTGGATATAAGACCGTGTCGTATGTGGTGAAGCGGACGAGTCGCTTGTAGCAGCAGAGGGCAGCGGCGAGGCCGGGAACGGCCAGGCATTGCGGGTCACCGGCCCGATTGACTGCCGGCGCGCAGGTGTGCTCTGTCCAGGAACCGAAGATTGGTTTAGTGCGAACCGGAAAAAGACTCACCCACCAGGCGTTGGTCAAGCAAACGCCAATGTAGGGGCGGGTCGGCGGCGAAGGTTCACTCGATCTCCCAGATACTGGGTACCCCTCCTTCCTCTTACCGCGATCGCGGCCATGCTTGCATGGTGCAACCGGAGCCCGTGGTGGAGTTGGGCACTCCTGGGCACGCTGCTCGCGGCCCTCGGTGTGACTGCACCCTGGTGGCTTCGAGGGCGCGCCCTGCTCCAAGTGGCCTGGCTGCTTGCCGGAACACTCGTGAGTACCACTGCCGTCCTCGCCTACCCACCCGCGCAGAACCGCATCGCGGGCGGGACCGATCCCCAGCCTTCCGCGCTCGTCTCCACGCGGGAGGGGCCCGTGCGAGGCGTCCTCAACGACGAGCGCACGGTCGAGATATTCGCGGACATCGCCTACGCCCGGCTCCCCGTGGGAGATTTGCGTCGGAGTCCGCCTCAGCCTCCCGAGCCGCGCTCCGAGGTGTTCACCGCCGACAGGTTCTCGGACGTTCCCGTTCAAGGACACGTTCCTCAACCCGTATCCGGTCAGCTAGGACAGTCTCACCCTCAACATCTGGCACAGCACGAAGCCCGCCTCGGCGAAGCTTCCCGTGCTCGTCTACGTTCCGGGCGGGGGGTTCACGACGAATCCTCGATCAGATTGCGCGCTGAAATGGATCCGACAGAACATCGCGGCGTTCGGCGGAGACCCGACCAAGTGACGATCGCGGGGGAGAGTCCGCCGGCGGCGCGAGCTTGTGCATTCTGGGCGCGACGCCACTCGCTGAAGGGCTGGTGGACGGCATCATTGCCCGGGAGCGGGGCCTGTATGGGCACGGCCGGAAGCACCGAGAAGGACGATCAGGCCGATACCAGGGCGGCGGCAGAGGACGCCGGCAGACGTCTGAGCGAGAACCTGGGGGACGCCTCCGTGGAGGAGATGCGCAAGATGTCCGTCAAGCGCATCCTCGACGCCGCCAAGTCACTCGACGCCCACTGGCGTCCCTCCATCGACGGCCACCTCCTGGACCGGCCGCCGGCGGAGATCTACGCATCCGGAGAACAGTTGGACGTGCCGATCCTTCTCGGCAGTAACGCGGACGAGGCCTCGCTCGCTCTGGCCAGCCCACCGGACACCGATGCGGACAAGTATCAGGAGTCGGTCCGCAAGACGTACGGCGCGGACGCCGAGCGCTTTTTGCGACTGTATCCCGGTGAGGACCAGGAACAGGTGCTGAAGTCCCGACTGCAGGCCGATACCGACAAGATCATGACTCGCGCCATGCAACGCTGGGTGCGCCTGCAGACTCAAACGGGCGAGTCAGACGCGTGCCTCTACTACTTCACTCGCGTCCCGCCGGAAAGGCCTCGAGAAGTTCGGCGCCTATCACGGTGCGGAGGTGATGTACGCCTATGACAACCTTGGGAAGGACAACGACGCCGCCTACGAAGAGGTCGACTACAGGTTGCGCGACCAGATGAGCGCGTACTGAGTCAATTTCGTGCGTACGGGCGACCCGAACGCATCGGGCCTGCCGGGCTGGCCCACGGTGGAGCAAGCACCCGAGCAGGTCATGGAATTTGGTGAAGGCAGCGCGCCGGCACCCCGGCCGCGATCGGACGCCATCGACTTCTGGATGGACTACGACGGACCGATCCTGTAGCAACGATGCGATCCGGCGAGCCCTGCAACCAGGCTGCCGACAATTCCGTCAGCCGGTCAAGCCTCCCGGCGGAAACCGCCCGGAGGCTTGACCGGCGGGAAAGTGCTGGAAGCAGTCGGTGATGCCTTCGCTGCGGGCGGCCGTGGCGTCACGCCTGCGGCCGGGGCGCAGGGCATCGGCCCATAACCTGCGGCCAGGTAAGTCGGCGATGACGGGGGCCTTCATGGGTTTGTGTCTCTTCTTGCCGGAGACGGACGCGCGCCGTCCCCGCGGCCGACGAGAGGCCGGCGGACCTGGATCCCGGTGACGTTGAGGCGGAGCTCGATTCTCTTGGCCTGGGCACAGGTGCGCGGGCGGACACGTCCGCCACCGTCGTGATCGTGGAGCGGTCGACGAAGACGAGCTGGTGGCGGGCGTCAGCCCTGCGGCCGGACTTTGAACGCCTCAAATGAATCATGCCGTTCACCAGCACCGACACCTCATCCGCTATCACGCACCAACGCGTAGCAGTATCCCCCGAGTTGCGCTTCACGGACGCCGGTGGCCACACCTGACCAGTTCGCCTGAACGCCCAAGACCGTTGCTAGTTGACGCATCACCGATCGACACCTAGTGTCGGTGACGCGTCAACCAAATGGTTTGGGGTCGCCGGCCCGGCCAACCTGTATCTGGCTCACGTCGGGGTATCGAGGTGTCGGTGCACTGCCGGAGACCCGCGGACGCAAAGTTCCAGAAGGGGAATCTCGTGGGTACCGAGAACAAAGCCGGACTCAGCGCGCTGCTGACGCCCGAGGAGAGCGTGCTCGCGCTCATCGACCACCAGCCGTTCCAGGTCGCCAACCTGCACAGCCACGAACCGACGATGGTCATCAACAACGCCGTCGGGCTCGCCAAGGCCGCCAAGGTGTACGACGTTCCGACCATTCTGACCACCGTCCTGGAGGAGCGCGGCGGCCTTCTTCTCCAGGGTCTGCAGGATGTGTTCCCGGAGCAGAAGCCGATCAACAGGACCTTCATCAACACCTGGCAGGACGAGCGTGTCGTGAACGCCGTCAAGGCGACAGGACGCAAGAAGCTGATCATCGCCGGCCTCTGGACGGAGATCTGCGTGGCCATGCCGGCGATACAGGCGGCGGGCGAGGGCTTCGAGGTCTACGTCGTCACCGATGCGTCGGGCGGTGTCTCCAGGGAGGCCCACGACATGGCGGTGCAGCGCATGATCCAGGCGGGCGTGACCCCGATCACCTGGATGGCCGTGCTGGGCGAGTGGCAGCGCGACTGGGCCCGCGAGAAGACCGTACGGGGTGCCGCCGAGGTCCAGGCGCAGCACGGCGGTGCCAGCGGTGTGGCCTTCACCTGGGAGATGCAGCTCCTGGCCACGCCCACCGAAAACCAGGCATGACATCACCGCTGTCCCGGCATCGATCCGTGTCGGGTACCGCCTGTCGTCAATACTCCAGCCGTAGTTCGTGATCCAGCCGGTTGAGGCCGCTGGAACAGGATCGGGCACCGCGTGATCCTCTGCGTGTTGTGGACAGAACGTCAGACCTTACGGATCCGCCGATGACAGGCCGGTCCAGGAAAACGGATCCTGGTGGCGAACCTCACTGGTCGACTGCTTCAAGCGCGGCAGTTGTCAGGACGGCGGCCAGTTCCGGAGAGCGGCGTCGGCCGCTCGCTGGAGATCCTCGCCCGCCGCACCACCCAGCGCCTGCACGGCCATGCCGTTCGCGATCGTCATGGTGTAGCGGGCGATCAGTTCCGGGTCGGTGTCGGCGGGCAGGTCGCCCTCCGCGACGGCCCGCCGGTCGCGCATGTGCACCTGGCTCTGGGCACACCACTCGGCCGGGATGTCGCGCGCGACCTGCCGCGACATGTGGCTGATGTCGGGGAGCTCCTTGAGGCTCCAGGAGTGGGCCACGTCCGCGTGCACTGCGCGCAGGGCGGCGGGCACCGATGCCGTCCTCGTTCAGGGCGCTCAGCCAGCCGGTGGGGCGGTCACAGGGTGGACTTCGTCGCGGGAGGCAAGGCCCTCCCTGTCAGTCTGTGGCGAGACACCCGGTATGCCGGATTGTCCTTCCTGGGCGAGACGGGAGTCCACAGCCGAGTCCGAGGACCCGGCACCGAACCGACCCGCCGCCGCTTCTCCCCGGAATACAAGCTGCGCATGGTCGCCGAGTACGACGCCGCCCCGGCCGGGGAGAAAGGCGCGATCCTGCGCCGTGAGCGGCTGTACCACTCCCACATCATCGAGTGGCGGGCCGCCCGGGACGCCGGGAAGGACAGAGCCAAGCGCCTACGGCGCTGCTCCCTGACTGGACAACTCCGTCCGGGCGGGTCCGGTTCCGGCAGGATGCCGGGTTCGGCTGCGCCCGCGGCCTGCTCCCGCATACGATCCGTCGGCAGGTCGGCACGCCAGGAGATCGCGGGAGGGCCCGGGATGCAGGAGCGGCAGTGGATCACCGCTCGCCGGAGCGAACTGGATGCTTTCGCCGAGGAGTTGACCAAGCAGCTTCAGGAGGGTCCAGGTCGAGCGGGACGAACTGGCGATCGCGGAGCGGGTGTTGAACCGCCTGGCCGAGCAGGTTCAGGCCGACGCAGAGGCTGGCGCTCCGGTATCGGCGAAGGTGGCCGGGCGGGCAGTGCTGCTCGTCCCGCACCGCAGCGACGCGGCCGATGAGGGCGCACTGCCCGGCGACTACCGCAAGATCCTGGCGATCGTGCGGGAGGCCGACGGCCCGGTGCAGGTCAGGGCGGTCGGCGAGCGGCTGGGCCTGGACGCCTCGGTGCGCGGCAAGCTGGAGCCGCTGCGGGCGAAGATGACCAAGCTCGCCGATCGCGGCTGGCTGCACAAGCGGGGAGACGGGCGGTTCACCGCACGTCCGTGACCGGCGTAAGCGAGCCGTAACTGGCTGGCACCCGGCGGCAGTTGAGTTTGGTGTGAAGAAAAACAACGGTCTCGCCGAGGGCCCTGACGGCCTTGTCTACACCGCCCGCCTGCCGCTGTCGAGCGCGACCTTGAACTATCTCGCCGACCTGATACGCGGCCACCTGAAGAAGATCGGCTCCCGGTGGCGGGTGCTGCCCACCGGAAAGATCGCCGGCATCGTGCTGGCGGTGCTGCGCTGTGACCAGCGGCCCGGCGATCTGGCCGGCGGGAACGGGGTGCACCGCACCACCGTGAGCCGGTGGGTGCGCGAGGTCGTCGGCCTGCTGGCCGACCGCGCCCCGCGCCTGGACCGCGCGTTGAAGAAGATCGCCCGAAGGGGTGGCGGCGTGGTCCTGCTGGACGGCTCCCTAATACGCACCCGCCGGCGCACCGGGACGGACAACCGGCCGAACTACTCGGGCAAGCACAAATACCATGGCCTCCTCGTGATCGCGCTCACCGACGACCGCGGCCGACTGGTGTGGATCTCCGCGGTGCGGCCCGGACGCACATCCGAGATCACCGCCTGCCGCCACGACAAGCTCACCGCCCACCTGCGGGCCGCCGGGCTCGGCGCCATCGCCGACCTGGGGTTCGTCGGCCTCGACGACGGTCGTCCTGACGCCGACCCTGCGGTGATCTGCGGCTACAAGGCGGCTCGGAACCGGCCCCTGACCCGCGGCCAGAAGCTGTCCAACAAGGCACTGGCTGCGGTGCGGGCCCCGGTCGAGCACGGCTTCGCCCATCTGAAGAACTGGCGCGTCCTCACCAAGGTCCGCACCGACCCGAAGTGGGCGACCGCGCTGGTGCGAGCCCTGCTCGTGCTGACGAACCGGGAAGTCATGCGCTGACGGATGACCATGTCGCTGGACTAACGCCCCGGACCTGCCCGAGCCACCCAACACCTACGCACACCAGACCATCTGACGTGCAGCTTTCACGATGCACTCACTGGGCATGGCGGAGCCTAGCGGCTTGGCAAACCGGTTGCTCAGGCTCCACTCGAAGTGCCCGCCCGGGAGTAGGTGCCTCAACCGCCGCCAAACGCGGCCGACCGTAGATCACTCTCCGCTATTCCAATACTCCCTCATCTCACCCATGCCCCGAGGCCGCTTCCGCCACGTTTCCCAGTACGCCAGCTCGGCCCGCCGTTCCCGCTGCTCGCGGTGGTCGAGCACCGCAGCGACAGACCCACACGAAACCAGGAACGCGATCTCCGCAATAAGCGCACCGATCAACCCGGCCGTTAATCCACTGGCCCCCAAGGAAGTGGCAACAAAGCGGCTGATCGGAAAGAAGAGCGCGGCCGTGACCGTGCCGAGGCATCCGAAGCCCAGTCCTCCTACGAACACGAGAACACAGCACACACTCAACAGAATGATCGCGACAATCAGCACCCACTGCGCGGGGCTGGATGCAGTCTGACTTGCGGCTACGCAAAACGACATGGCTCCTATGGGCATGTACACTCCCTGGGCGCGGTAACTGCGTGATCAGCCGTTGGCTCGACTGTCCACTACTACCGCTGCCCACCCGGGACCGGTCCCGGGGCGTAGGGCCAAAGGCATCAGGCATACGCGTGGGACAGCTGCTAAGAAGATGATCAACGTGAAGGCCACCCGAGTCGGCCTCAACGATCGTAGGAGCGTCACCACGGTGAACGCAGCAAAACCCGAGAACGGCCTCAGCCGCCCGGTCAGACGATCTTCAACGTGGACACCACCCACCGACCAGCGCGAGCACGGCAAGAAGCGCCCACACCAGCCCCGTGACCTGCAACTTCACGATGCACAGTGCTCATTGGGCAGGGTTTGTGCAACGAGAATCCGCGCGAGCCTTTCGACCAGAAGCTTCCGCGTCTCCTCGTCTGCGTCCGCCGGCAAGCGATCGATGTCAGCACTGACGTCGTCGGTGTCCGCCTCCACCATCTTCTGAACGTCCGCCAACGCGTTCTGGTCGTACAGCTGTCCGTTGATGTGAATCATCGAGCTGTCGGCCTCGGACAGCCGAGCTGCCACGGACTCGAATCCGGCAGGGACGTCCGCCGGCGCGCGGGCGCGGAGGATCGTTGCGATGTCCGTCCGCGCCTTCTTCAAGCGCTCGATGCGCCGCTGGAGCTCGGCGTCGAGGTTGCGCAGGGCGCCCGGTGTGCTGTCGGTGTCGGGGCTGACGTCACCGATCTGTGCGAGCGGCACACCGAGCTCTGCGAGACATCGGATGCGCAGCAGACTCACCAGGTGCCGCACCTCGTACCGCTTGTATCCGTTGTGCCGGCGCTCCGGTTCATCGAGCAGACCGAGACGGTGACAGTGGCGGATGGTGTTCACTGTCGTGTCCGCCAGCTGCGAGCCGGCGAGTGCTCCACGGCATGTCGTATCCCTCCCGCGTTCGAGGAGCGTATGCGGCGCCTCAACAACAGTTCGGCGCCACATACGCCTCTCGTCGGCGGCGATGACGCGGTTCCGCGTCATGAGAAGCCGTCAGGGAAACAGCCGGTCATCCACCGTCACTTCGAGAGGAAGTCGCGCAGCGCGGTGTTGACCTCGTCTGCGTGGGTCCAGAGCAGGCCGTGCGGTGCTCCTTCGACCTCGACGTAGTCGGCCTCGGGGAGTGCCTTGTGGAATCGGCGCCCAGTGGCGTCGATCGGGAGGATGTTGTCCTTCGTTCCGTGCAGGATCAGTGCGGGCTTGCCGCTCGCGCGGACCGCCTCGACGTCGGCGCGGAAGTCCTCGAACCATGCCGATACCACAGCGTACGCAGCCACCGGAGCGCTGCGGATCGCGACGTTCCAGCTACCGGTCACGACCTCCTCGCTGATACGGGTGCCGAGGTTCTCGTCGAGGTTGTAGAAGTCCGCGTAGAACTGCTTGTACCAGGCGTACCGATCCGCCTTTGCGGTCGCGGCGATGCCGTCGAAGACCTCCTGCGGCACCCCGTCGGGGTTGTCGTCGCGGGCGACGAGAAACGGCTCGAGCGAAGCGAGGAAGGCGAGCTTCGCGGCACGCTCATGACCGTAGCGACTCACGTAGCGGGCGAGTTCCCCGGTGCCCATCGAGAAACCGACAAGGACGACGTCCTGGAGGTTGAGGGTCTCAAGGACCGTGTTCAGGTCAGCGGCGAAGGTGTCGTAGTCGTAACCGGAGTTCACCTTCGACGACTGGCCGAAGCCACGACGGTCATAGGTGATGACCCGATAGCCCTGGGCCAACAGCTCGCGCGTCTGACGTTCCCAGCTGTGCCCGTTCAGCGGGTAGCCGTGGATCAGGACGACCGGCTGACCGGAACCCTGATCCTCGTAGTAGAGCTCGACCGGCGTACTGTTCTCCGTGCCGACGGTGATGTAACCCATGATTTCTTTCCCTCCTGGCCGACGAAACGAACACCGGCCCATATCTGTGTGTGAGAACTCTGTGTTATCGGAGGCGGGTCAGAGGATTCGCCTCTGGGTCGACGAGGTAGACCTCGTGACCAGCCAGCGTCAGCCGGCGTGCGACCTCCAGCAGCACGCGCCGTGCCACATCGTCGATCGAATAGACCCTTGTCAGGTCCAAAGCCACCCTGACGTCCGAAGGCAAAATGTCCATGGCTTCCTGAACAACTCTCTCGGCTCCGGCAAAGCCGACGCCACCTTGCAGTTGCAGGACCCGGAGCGCGTTCGGTCCGCTGCCAACGACATGGTGGGACCGCACGACGGCACGCGCGGCGGCGGGGACCTCCATCACATGCAGACCCATGTCCGAAGAGAATCGCTCGAACAGTGACACCCCGCGAACGCTGTTCCCGTGACCGTCCAGTCGTGGTGAGAACGTGGCAATGCCGATCTGTCCGGGGAGCGCGCCGATCAGGCCCCCGGCCACCCCGCTCTTTGCTGGAATACCCGACCTGGGTCGCCCAGTCACCAGCGGCGTCGTACATTCCACAGCTGAACATGACGCTCAGCACCTGACGCGCCACCGGTTCCGGCACCACCTGCTCGCCCGAGAGAGGGTTGATCCCACGGTTGGCCAACGTCGCGGCCATCATGGCCAGATCACGCGTGGTGACGAGCACGGAACACTGGCGGGTGTAGCCGTCCACGATGGTCCTTGGGTCCTTGGTGAGGACATCGTGACTGCGGAGCATGTGGGCAATGGCGAGGTTGCGGTGCGCGTGCTCCATCTCTGACGCACATACCGCCTCATCCATCGCCAGTCGACGACCGGCGAACGCCGAGAGGCCGTGGAGCACGCGTTCCACACGCTCCGTCGGATTCAGGTCCTCCGCGCCGGCCAGTGAGTGCACGGTCATCGCGCCAGCGTTGATCATGGGATTGAGAGGGCGCCCCGTATCGCTTTCGAGAGAGATCTCGTTGAACGCCTCTCCGGACGGTTCGACACCGACTTTGGCGAGCACGGGATCGAATCCGCGATCAGACAGGGCCAACGCATACACGAACGGCTTGGAGATCGATTGGATTGTGAACTCGACATCGATGTCACCGGCACCATAGACCTCTCCGTCAACCATGGCAAAGGCCGCACCGAGGCGCTCGGGGTCCGCTGCTGCGAGCTCAGGGATGTATCCCGCCGGCTCTCCGGACGTGTCCGACTCCACATCTCTCAGTACCTCGGCCAGATAGTCGGGAATGATTGGCCGCATTCGTCCTCCATGCATAATTGCCATCTTCGCGCCGTGAGAACCGCGTTGCGTCCGCCCTGATATCAGGAGGCACCTGGCGGCGCTTCACTGCGTCACATTGTCGATGCGCGACAAATTCGTCGCCATGCACCCGCAGATGGCGAGCGAACATCGGGCACAACGGCACGACGGTGACATTTTTGCGAATGCTGTCTGTGAGTGCCTTGCTCACCAGCAGCGCAACCAGATCACGTCCACCGAAATCCTGGCACACCTCGGTATGGAAGAATATTCGCTCTTCGCTTGCGCCAGGTATGACGACGAAGTCGGCCGTGCCGACGGGTGTTTCGGCGGCACGAACAATTGTGTAGGAGCTGATCGGGCTGGCGAGATCGAGCTCGACCGTCACGGCGTGGCCACGGCTCTCCGGTCCGGCCGAGGTGCTTCTGTACTTCTGTTACGAGTGCTCAAAAAGCCTTGTCGGAGCGGGGGTGGCGGTAAGTACGCGAAGCCGGTCGGCGTCGACATTGGCTCCGAAGGCGGGGGTTCCGGGCTCGAGCCGGACGCCCGCTGCGAGGTCGCCGATGGTGAGTGGGTCGAATCCGAGAGTGTCGATCAGCGCAGACACGACGGCGAGATCCTTGGGCGAGTCGCCGGCGATCGCGATGGCCTTGCGTCCGAGGCCGCCGGCTGGACGAGCCCCGTCCTCGAGGTCGTGGTAACCCATGTGGTTGAGGGCTTTCACGACACGTGCGCCTGTCAGGAACCGCTGAACGACTTCGCTCGAAGAGGTGTCGGGAGGGAGAATCGCGTCGCGGGGACCATCGACCTCCCACCAGTGGTTCATCGCGTCGATGACCAGCTTTCCCTCCAGCTTCGGGACTGGGAGGTCGCGGTGTTTGCCGAGCGGGAGAGCCAGGACCACCACGTCGGCGGCATCCGCGGCCTGGGTCGGCCATACGGCGATCGCTCCGGGGGTGAGGATCTTGGTGGTAAGCGCGATCTTGGAGGGATCACCGGACCCGGAGATCAGGACTCGGTAGCCGGCGGCGACCGCCAGGCGCGCCAGGACGGTGCCGACTTTCCCGGCTCCCAGGATCCCGACAGTGGTGACAGGGTTGGTCATCGCGCCGCTCCCGCCGTGGCCGCGGGCTGCTCGGCCAGAAGCTCGCGGATCCGAGGGATGACCTGGGTGCCGTACAGCTCGACCGAACGCAGACGTGCGGAGGCTGAAACGGTGCCGGCGGCGGAGTAGATCATGTCGAACCGGCCCGCGTTCAGGACCCGGATGGCATGGGCGATCTTGGCCGCGACCGTCTCGACCGAGCCGACGTACAGCGACCCGCGGTCCACCTCGGCGTCGAATTCTTCCCGGCGGATCGGCGGCCAGCCGCGCTGCCCCCCGATCCGGTCGCGGATCTCCTTGTACCCAGGGTAGAAGAGCTCCTTGGCCTCTTCGTCAGTGGAGGCGACGAAGCCGGGCGAATGCGTGCCGACTGGCTGCGCGGTCGTGCCGAACTCGTGGCTGGCACGCCGGTACAGATCCACGTAGGGAGCGAACCGGTCGGGGGCGCCGCCGATGATTGCGAGCATGAGCCGGAAGCCGTACTGAGCGGTGCGGAGTACGGACTGCGGTGTCCCGCCAACCCCTACCCAGGTGTTGAGACGTCCCGAATCCGTCTTCGGGTACACGTCCGCATCGTGCAGGGCGGCACGCGTGGTGCCTTCCCAGCTGACCGGCTTCTCGTCCAGGAGCCGATGGAAAAGGTCGATCTTCTCCTCGAACAGCACCTCGTAGTCCTTGAGGTCGTACCCGAACAGGGGGAACGACTCGGTGAAGGAACCGCGTCCGAGGATCACCTCGGCGCGGCCGTTGGAGAGCGCATCGACCGTGGCGAACCGCTGGAACACTCGCACCGGGTCGTCCGAGGACAGCACTGTCACGCCCGAGGCCAGCCGGATGCGCTTCGTGGCTGTCGCGATGCCCGCCAGCACTGTCTCAGGGCTGGAGATCGCGTACTCGGGCCGGTGGTGCTCGCCCAACGCAACAACGTCGATACCGACCTGGTCGGCAAGGACCGCTTCGGTCACCGCGGCGCGGATCGCCTGCGCGTGCGAGACGATCACGCCCTGGTCGTTTCGGGGCCGGTCTCCGAAGCTGTCGATACCGAACTCGATTTGCGAAACATCCATCGTGTTCACTTCGCTCAACGCTTTCGTTGTGTCGGGGTGTGGCGGTGCGTGCTTCGTGACGACCGGGCGGGACGTCCGTCCCGGGCGACCTGCGCGAGTTCCCCGCCGGTCAGGTCCCGCGCCCACACCACCTCCGCCGATCTAGTTGACACGTAAACCATGACACTTCTATGGTTGGCGTGTCAACTAGATCGTGTCGCGGTGGGTGTAGCCGCGCGTCGCCAGTCGGGGGCGCCCCTCTTGGCAGGCGGGGTTGGCGCTTTCGCACTCGGCGACATCGGTGCGCGCATTATCGAGCTTCTCGGCATCGAAGGTTTGTCGTACTGCGTGATCAATATCTCGCGGTGCCTCCGTACCCAGCATTGGCCATACGGCCGATGCTGGGAGCGTGATCTATTGGATGGACTTCCTTCCCTCTGCCGTATTGATATCCATAATCCCTGGAGCGAACCAGCTGTTGGGCCTGAGTAACGCCATCCGATGCGGCGCTTCCTGGGCTCTTGTCGGCATCCTCGCGCGCCTCGCTGCCTTCACTCTGCTGATCGGCATCGTCGTACTGGGTCTCGGCGCGGTCCTCGCGCAGTCTCCTGGCCTGCTGGCCGTAATTAAATGGAGTGGAATAGCGTATTTGGTCTGGATTGGTGTGGCAGCGCTGAGAAGCAGGCCGGAGGCCGCTTCGGTGGTCGAGGACGAAGAGGGCCGCACCGGTCGGTGGCGGATCCCCCGCCAGGAATTTATGGTCGCCATAACCAACCCCAAAGCGCTTCTGCTTTTCGCGGCACTCCTCCCTCAATTCACGAGCGGCGGACGGGATGCGGAACTGCACATTGCCGTTCTGGGCCTGGCCTACATGGGCGTTGAAGCCGTCATTGGCGGCCTCTACGTCGGGGCCGGGAGGATTCTTCGATGGCGGCTTCGGTCGTACAAGGGATCGATCGCTCGTCGGGTCGACCAGATTTCGGGAATCTGCATCCTCGCGCTTGCGGGCGCGTTGGCCTTGAGCAGTGTTTGACGCCGGTCCGCCTCTGATCAGGTGTTCTGTCGGGCGTACTCGGTGGGTGTGAGTCCATAGCGCCGCTTGAAGGCGCGGCTGAAGTGGCTGCTGTCGGCGAACTGCCAGTGCGCGGCGATTTCCGAGACGGCCAGCCGAGAAGCCGACAGCGCCTGCCTTGCCAACTCCAAGCGCCGTTCCCGGATGTAGGCGGTCACCGATTCCCCACCCGCCGCGAACGCGCGCTGCAAAGTACGCACAGAAACGTTCAGTTCCCGGGCCAGCATCGTCGGCGAGAGATCGGCGTCGGCGAGCCGCTGCTCTGCGAGGTTCTTCGCCGCCTGGCCGAGGGCCGGGGCAAGGCGGGTGTTCACATCGTCGAAGCCGTGGTGCGTCACCGCGGTGGCCAACTCGACCAGCGTGTCACGCGCGGCCTGGACACCGGCCGGGCTCAGATCGGGCAGCGCCTCCTCAACCATGTTGGCGTGCGCCACCAGGAGGCGTACCTCGGCGGCGTCGGCGTGACCGGCGACTTCGCGGCCACCGAGTAGAAGAGAGAAGGGAGCAGCGGGCAGTACGATGCACTGCGCTCTCGTGTGGGGCGGGAGAGCGAAGTGATGCATCCGTGCGGCATGCCGCAGCAGGAAACCTCCCGCCACCACGGTGTGTTCCACGGTGTTTCGCTTGCTGCCCAGCGCCCAGGCTCCGCTGTGCACCAGCCATAGGCGGACCTGATCGGCGTCATGACTCGGTCCGTCCGCCGTCTGGGCTGCCGACGCCCCGTCCACGCTGGTGATCGCCACGTCGCGCACCCTGGCGGCACGGAAGCGTACCCGGAAGTCGGTCGCTGTCGCCGCGCTGAACCGGGGGAGGGGGAACTCATCTCCGACGTGGGTACGCCAGCTCCGCTCGAAGTCGTCCCGACCGGTCATGGCCGCACGGTGTGAGTCGAGCGAGAAGGATGCCGTCTTGTTGTCGTCCATCGTCCTACGAGTCTGCTCTCAGGATGTGTTTGTCGCCGATGTTCCGGTCGGTTGTCGCCCTGATGCATGCCGAGACTTCCGTGATCTTCCTAGTGTTCGAAGCACGCACACAACAGGAGGACTTGGTGAACGACCAGAACAGCCGCGTGGCCGTGATCACCGGCGCCGGGGGCGGCCTGGGCGTCCATATCGCGCACCGCTTCGCCGCCGACGGATACACCACAGTACTGGTGGGGCGTACCGAATCGACCTTGCGCCAGGCCATCGAGAGCGGCCCGGACGGGGGTGACATGCACCCGTGGGTCGGCGACGTCTCCGACCTGGCCGCCGCCACCGCACTCATGGACGAGGTGGCCGAGCGGTTCGGGCGTCTGGACGTCCTGGTCAACAACGCGGGGCTGGCGCAGCCGGGCACCGTGGAGAGCACGAGCGAGGATGCCTATCGTGCCATGATGAGCGTGAACGTCGACGGCCTGTTCTTTGCCTCCCGCGCCGCCTTGCCCCACCTGCGCGCGGTCCGCGGGTGCATCGTCAACATCGGATCCGTTGGTGGCGTGCGTGGTGACTGGACGCAGGCCGCTTACAACGCGACCAAGGGAGCGGTGGCCAATCTGACCAATGCGATGGCCCTCGACCATGGCCGGGAGATCCGGGTCAACGTGGTCCATCCCGGTGTGACGACCAGCAGCGAGGAGATCCGGACAGCGCTCGCCGAAGGTACGCCGTTGCGCGACCGGTTCGACGACCGGGTGCCCATGGGCCGGCCCGGCGATCCCGCCGAGGTGGCCGCTGTCGTGGCGTTCCTTGCCGGCTCCGGCGCCTCGTACGTCAACGGCGCGCACATCGCCGTCGATGGTGGCCTGACCGCGTCGAACGGCCAGACCGATCTCTTCCGCTGATGCGACGCGACTACGGCTTCACTCTTGTAGGGGGCGGCGTCGCTGCGACCGGATCGGCGACCCGCGCCCTCGGCGTGCAGTTGCGACGTCTCGAATCGACACCAGCGGGTCACCCCACGCACCAGGGTGGGAGCCGCGACATGAAGGGGAAGCAGTGGTCTTCAAGCTCGATGTACCAGGCCGCATGGTTCGCGGTGACGTGGATGAAGGCTATGGCGCAGTGGCCGACGCCTTTCGCGAGAACTTCGCCGTACGCAACGAGATCGGCGCTGCCTGCGTCGTCTACCACGGCGGGCGGAAGGTCGTGGACCTCTGGGGCGGCTACCGGGACGGCCGCAACCATCTTCCCTGGGAGGCGGAAACGATGGTGCCGGTCTTCTCGACGTCCAAGGGCGTGGCAGCAGTGGCGCTCCTGGTGTTGCACGCACGTGGCCTGCTCGACCACGATGAGCGTGTGGCGGCCTATTGGCCCGAATTCGCCGCCGCTGGCAAGGGCGATGTCACCGTCCGCCAGCTGCTTGCCCATCAGGCCGGGCTGCCGGTGATCGACCGGCCACTCGAGCTCGGCGACCTGACTGGCTCCCGCACCCTCGCCACGGCTCTTGCCGAACAGCGTCCGGCATGGGAGCCGGGCACCCGGCACGGCTACCACGGCCAGTCATTGGGCTGGTACGAGAGCGAGCTCATCAGCCGGATCGACCCCGGAAAACGCCGTATCGGCCGGTTCTTCGCCGACGAGGTCGCGACGCCGCTCGACCTCGACTTCCACTTCGGCCTGCCGCAGGACACCGATCGCGATCAGGTCGCCCGTATCCACGGATTCCGTCCCTGGGAGATGATGCTGCACCTGAGAGCGATGCCGGCAGCATTCGTCCGGGCATACGCGAACCCACGGGGCTTGACCGCCAGGGCGTTCGGCAATCCGCGGGTGCTGGGCACCGTGGAGAACTTCAACCGGCCGGATGTACAGGCCGCGGAGATTCCGGCGGCCAACGGCGTCGGCCAGGTGCGGTCGATCGCCAAGCTCTACGGCGAGGTGGCGACCGGCGGCGCCGCCCTGGGTCTCACCGATGCCACGATGGACGCGTTGCGCGTCGCTGCCCCACCTCCGACGAACGGACACTTCGACGAGGTGCTGCGCGTCGAGACGAGGTTCTCCCTGGGGTACGTCAAGCCGTTCCCGGCGTTCAGGTTCGGCTCCGAGTCGGACCGGGCCTTCGGCACGATGGGCCTGGGCGGGTCATTCGCCTTCGCAGACCCGGACACCGGTACGGGATTCGCGTACGCGATGAACCGCACTGGCTTCCGGCTTTGGGACGATCCTCGTGAAGTGGCCCTGCGGGAGGCGCTCTTCGCGCGGGTCCTCGGCGAGCGGCCCCAGCGGCCCGACCCGGCCTCCGGGCGTTCTGGCCTCTGACTCGCAAGGTACGCCCTCACGGCGGGTCGACGGCCACGGCGGCGAACAGCGTCTGTCGAAGGGGCCGTCGGAGCCGGTGTAACACCGGAGACTCGCCTCGTGCTGCCGATGCGCCCTCCCCAGCGGGCAATGCTCGTGCGAGGGCCGCCTCGACGGCACGGCAAGTCAATGGGTTTGAGTAGACCTACGACGGTGTCGGCGAATAGGCGGGATGTCACCGCAGGGCCGGCACGGCGCCCAAGCGAGCGACGTGCATTGCTCGGCGCGGATGGCGGCAACCTCATCGGGCCTGTACCGGAGGGTTGTCAACCAGGTCGAACGCCGCTCGCAGCGGGGTCCACCGTCTGACGTGAGCGGCTCCACAAGCCTCAGAGTGTGTTCCACGTCTCAGAAGGCTTGCGCAAACGCCGACTGTGAGTTGAGACTTCAACTTATGGTCGTCGAGGTTGTGATCGACCATCCGAAGGACGTGCCATGACCAAGCGACTAGCCGACCACAGCTACCGCTTCGACCTCGGCGACCTAAAGGTGCGGTTCACCTTCGATTCGCCGACCCAGGGCAGCTTCGTCGTGGAGCACGGTGCGGGGCTCGCCCCCGACGGTCACGCTGAAACGGTGGCTCTGAAGCTGCAAGAGATCCGTGAAGGCGTCTGTCTGAACTCCTGGACCGAGGTGAGCGGGGCTACGGTGACGCACCTGGAGGACTTCGAAAACGGGCAGTTGTACTCCAACGTGACCGTCGACGGCAAGCTCTACCACTTCATCGGAACGATCAAGGAGGCCTGACCATGACCCAGCATGCCGCCGCGCAGGACGATCAGGCAAAACGCAACGTCGACATCGTACTCACCGCGATGCGCGAGTTGTCCGCCGACAAGGACCTCACCGCGATAGACCGATACTGGGCCGAACCCTGCATCCAGCACAGCCCGCAGATGCCCAATGGGCTCGACACCCTGCGCAACGTCGTTCCAAACCTGGAGGGCTTCTCCTGGGAGCCGCAGCGGATCGCCGCCCAAGGCGACCTGGTCTTCACCCACAGCATCGTCCACGGCTGGGCCCCGAACCCCGTGGCTATCGTCGACATCTTCCGGCTGGACAACGGACGCATCGTGGAACACTGGGACGTCGTCCCTGCCGAAAAATCCGCCAACGGCAACACTATGGTGTAGCCCCGGCAGCGCCACCCGGCGCCGGCCTTGCCGCCGCCAAGGGCGGCCGATGTGCGGCTACTTCTGCCCCGATCCCCAGAGGTTGACAGGTCAACCATGTTGTCCTAGTGTTCCGGGTGCAAGCTCAGCAAACCCTGCGCCCTTCCAGCCCTGGCGTGAGGGGAGAGGAGGGAAACCCTCATCCACCGGCGGCCCCGTGCGCCAGGACGTCCCTTCGGGTCGGCGCAGGGCAGGCCTTTCGTGATCCAGGCAGTCGCGTCCCCCGCCCGGTCAGTCCGGCTGCTTCTCCATGTGGTCCAGGACGCGCTTGGAGATCCGGCCGAGTGTGCTGAGCTGGTTCGGGGTCAGGGCATCGATGAACAGGCGGCGGACGTGCTCGACGTGCGGGGGTGCGGCCTCTTCGATCGCCTTGTAGCCGGCCGGGGTGGCGACGATGAATGCTCCGCGTCCGTCGTCGGGGCATTCCTCCCTGGCCACGAGCCCGCGTTTCGCCATCCGCGTGACCTGGTGGGACATTCGGCTCTTCTCCCACTCCACGAGTTTGGCCAGATCCAGGAAGCGCATCCGCCCGTTGCCTCTTTCGGTGAGGCTGACGAGCACGATGTAGTCGGCTGGTGACAATCCGGAGTCGGCCTGGATGCGCCGCGACAGCCGTCCGATGAGTGTCTCCTGCATTCGGATGAAGCTGTCCCAGGCGGCCTTCTGCTCTGGGTCGAGCCAGCGCGGTTGTGCGTCCATGGGGGCAGTCTAACGAAATCGTTGACAGCTCATCTACTGGTGGTGGCGACGACGCAACCCTCAGCGAGGGCGCGTGCGTCGTGACCGGGATGCTTCGGCTCGCGCCTGGCCGACGAGTGCTCGAGCCATGTCTCGTGCAGGCCTGGAGGTCGGCGCCCCGTGCTCGCTCGGCGCTCGGATGCCTTCGCCATGGGTTAAGTTGATGCATCAACCTTGTAGGGCTAGGCTGATGTCCTGGCTGACGGGATTCTGCTGAGTTGAGCGGGATCAGACCCCACAAGGAGGACACATGACGGTCGAAGTGAGCGACGTGCCCGAGGCGAAGCGCTACGAGGCCCGTGTTGATGGAGAGTTCAAGGTGGCGGGCGTTGCGGAATACATCCGCACGACGGAACTCGTTGCGTTCGTGCACACCGAGGTCGAGGCGGAGTACGAGGGCGCGGGAGTCGGGTCCGCACTGGTCCGTACAGCCCTTGACGAGGCACGTGCCGCGAACCTGCGGGTCCTGGCCACCTGTCCCTTCTTCGCGGGCTGGATCAGCCGGCACCCCGAGTACCAGGACCTGCTGTACCAGTCCCGCAGCAAGGTCAGTGATTGAAAGCCGAGCACGGCAGGAACGGAGGCGGGCATGAGCGGCGAATCCGAGCAGAAGGCATACCGGACGGAATCGATCACGGTGATCTTCGAGGCCAGGCGCTGCCTCCACGCCGCCGAATGCGTCCATCGCCTGCCCGAGGTGTTCGACCCGACGAAGCGACCGTGGATCCAGCCGGACAGGACTACGGCCGAGCGCCTGGCGGAGGTCGTGCGGCGCTGTCCCTCGGGCGCGCTCCAGTACGAACTCGTGGAGGGCGGGACGGAAACCCCCGACCGGCCCACCACGATCACCCGCAGTGCCATCGGGCAGCTGACCGTGCGCGGGGAGCTGAGCGTGGACACGCCGCAAGGCGCGCGCGCCGAGACCAGGGTCATTCTGTGCGGCTGCGGGCAGAGCCGCCTCCAGCCGTACTGCGACCATGCGGGGCCCTGCGGTCAGTGACACGGCCGTGCCCGCTCTCCCGCATGTAGCACCCAAGAACTTGGAGTCGAGCAGATGTCCCTTGCAGTGCAGTTCTCCGAGTACGGTACCCCTGACGTGCTGCGTATCGTCGATGTTCCGCCGCTCACCGCGGGCCCCGGGCAGGTACGGCTCGCGGTACGGGCCGCAGGCGTCAATCCGATCGACTGGAAGATCCTGCACGGATACATGCGCCAGGTGATGCCCGTCGATCTCCCGGGCGGCCTCGGCTCCGACGTGGCCGGCGTAGTCGACCAGGTCGGCGAGGGCGTGACCGCCTTCAGCGTCGGTGACGAGGTGCTGGGGGCCTCCCTTGCGCCCTCCTACGCGCAGTCGGCGCTCGCCGACCCCGCTGCACTGGTCGCCAAGCCGGCTTCCGTCCCGTGGGAGGTTGCCGCAACCCTGGCCGGTACTGGTATCACCGCCTGGGAGGTCCTCAACAAGCTGAAGATCTCCACGGGGGAGACGCTGCTGGTCCATGCCGCAGCCGGTGGCGTGGGCACCTTCGCCGTACAGCTGGCCGTCGCTCGCGGTGCGCGTGTCATCGGCACCGCGAGCGAACGCAACCATGAACAGCTCCGCTCCTTCGGTGTGGAACCGGTCATCTATGGCGAGGGCCTGGTCGACCGCGTACGAGCGATTTCCCCCCCACGGAGTCGACGCGGTCCTCGACGCCTCCGGCCGCGGTGAAATCCCGGACTCGATCGAACTCGCCGGCGGTCCGACACGCGTCCTCTCACTCGTGGCCTTCGATGCCGCGGACACGGGAATCCAGGTGCACATGGCCGAGCCGGGAGCGGGGGGTCCTCAAGCGCTCGGTGACATCCTCGCCCTCATCGAGGCGGGACGGCTGCAGATGCCCATCGCGGGCACTTACCCCCTCGACGAGTCTGCGGCGGCACTGGCGGTGAGTCGGTCCGGGCACCTGAGCGGCAAGCTCGTAGTACTGCCGGCGTAGCCCGGGCCTGCGTGGTCAGACCTCCGCCCGGTCGGCGGGCGAGAGCATCTCCTGAAGGATGCGCTGCAGCTCGGTGCGGTCCTGCGGGGTGATTCTCGCCAGCCTGCGGTCGTACTCCGCCGCCAGGGCTGCGAGTGCACGATCTCGCGCCTTTGTGCCCGCGGAGGTGAGTACGAGGCGGTGACGCCGCAGGTCCGCGTCGTCGATCTCGCGCCGGATGAATCCCTTGGCGACGAGGTTGCGGACGTAGACCGTCACGCTTGCTTTGGGCAGCAGCAGTGCCGCCGCGATCTCTGCTGGGTACGGCGACGCGGCCACCTCCGCCAGGACGAAGAACTCCTTCGTCTCCAGCCCGAGATCAGTCAGCTCCTCCGTGCAGGCGTCCATCACGACACTCAGCAGCCGCTGGTTCAGCGTCCACAGTTGCGCACCGTCGGCCGACATGTGAGTCCCCCAACCAAGTGGTACCGTTCTGTATTAGTTCCAAACTGTACAAGTATCGTTTTTGTACTGGCGCAGCTATGGAAGAATGGTCTCACGAAGGGCGCTGTCCATGCCTCAGCACATCACGATCCCGCGCGGACCGATCGAGCTCGCGGCCGACCTTCACCTGCCCGACAATGCCGACAGCGCCGCGCCGCTGCGCGCCGTGGTGCTCTCCACGCCCGGCAGCAGCGTGAAGGAGCAGATCGGCGCCAACTACGCGTCCCGCCTCGCCGCCCGCGGCATCGCGGTGCTCGTCTTCGATCCCGCTCACCAGGGGCAGAGCGGCGGCGAGCCACGCGACCTCGAAGACCCCTACCGCCGCGGTGAGGACATCTCCTACGCCATCGACGCGCTCATCACGACCCCCGGTATCGACCCGCAGCGCATCGGCGTCCTCGGTATCTGCGCCGGCGGCGGCTACGCCGTGCACACCGCCCGCACGGACCACCGCATCAAGGCGGTCGGAACCGTGGTCCCCGGCAACATGGGCACCTCCTTCCGCGGCTTCCAGCCCGACGGCCCGGCCGCTGCACTCGACGCCCTCGCCGACGCGCGCATCGAGGAGTCCCGCTCGGGCGAGATGACCCGAGTGAACTGGCTGCCCGACACCCTGGAGGACGCCGCGGCAGCCGGTCTGACCGATATCGACACCACGCAGGCTATTACCTTCTACCGCACCGAGCGGGGCGGCAACGAGCACTCCACCAACCGCCGCCTCTCGCGCAGCGACTCCCTCCTGCTGGGCTACGACGCGTTCCACCTGGTCGACCCACTCATGACCCAGCCACTGCAGGTCATCCTCGCCGGACGCATCGGCAACACACGCTCCTACGAGGCGGGCATACAGCTGTGGAAGATGGCCCCCAACCCGGTCGACCTGATGGTGATCGAGGGCGCCGGCCACTACGAGATGTACGACGAGCCCGAATACGTCGACGCCGCCGTCGAACGGCTCACGAACTTCTACGTCGACAACCTGTAGGCATCCGAACCGGCGAACCCATGTGGTCACGGCGCTGGCGGGCGTTGACCGCTTCTCCTGAGCCGGTAAGGGAAGTGGTCGCCTCCCGGACACGCCCCTGGTGCCGTCGACGTATCAACTGCCCACTCGGCCCGGTTGCCCCCTGGTTCAGGATGAACTTCCTGGTCCGCCATGATTGCGCGCCTCGGTGATGCAGTCGTGCAGCCGCCTGCGCACGATTTGCAGGTCCGTCATCTGCCGGTCGAGGCGGTCGCGTTCGGCGCCGAGCAGCTCCAGCAGTTCCGGTGACGCCCCGCCGGAGTCAGCGAACGGCAGCACCTCGCGAATGGTTCTGCTGGTCAAGCCCACGGAGTACAGCTGTTGGATCAGCCTGACCCGTTCGACGGCACCGTCCGGATACCGGCGCTGGCCACCCGGATTCCGGGAGGAGCGGAGCAAGTCCTGCTGCTCGTAGTAGCGCAGCGCCCTGACGCTGACGCCCGCCTTCGCGGCGACCTCTCCGATCCGCATCCCGACTTCCTGACTCGACTCCACGTCCCGCTTGCACCTGACGTCCGTCCGAACTCTGGAGCACGCCTATGACCAGCACGTCTCCGACTCACTTCGCAAGGCCTCGGGAAAAATCAGCAATGTTCATCAGGAACACGGTCGTGATCACCGAGGGCGCAGTGTGGTCGGCATGACCAACATCGACAAAACCGTCGTCGTCCTCGGCGCCACGGGGCACAGGGAGGATCGGTCGCCGCTGCGCTGCGGGCCGACGGCTGGGGGGTGCGCGCGGTCGTGCGGGACCCGTCCGGCCACCGGGCCAGTTCCCTCTCCGCCGCGGGCGTCGAAACCGTCCGCGGTGACCTCGGCGATCCGGAGTCGCTCCGCGCGGCCTTCTCCGACGCTCACGGCGTCTTCAGTGTCCAGCCGAACTCCGGCCAGGCCGGCGCCGACGTGACCAACGAGGACGAGGTCCGCTTCGGCGCGGCGGTGGCCGAGATCGCCGAGCGCTGCGGCGTCGCCCACCTCGTCTACAGTTTGGCGGTCACCGCGGGTTCGACAACGGGCGTGGACCATCTCGACACCAAGAGCCGTATCGAGGCCCATGTCCGGAATCTGGACATCGTCGGCACCATCATTCGGCCGGCCACGTTCATGGAGCTCCTCGTGACCCCCGAAATGGGCCTTGAACGGGGACACCTGTCCTTCCTGATGCGCCCGGACCAGGCCATGCAGTTCATCGCAGTACGCGACATCGGCCGCATCGTCGCCGCGGTCTTCGGCTCACCCGACCGCTACGCCAGTCGCACCTTGGAGATTGCCGGTGACGCTCTCACCGGCAATGCCCTGGCCGAGAATCTGACCCGGGCCGCCGGCCGGATGATCAGCTACAGCCGTCTGCCGACGACGCTGCCGGGACAGGACGAGATCCTCGGCAAGTTGGAAGCGCTTGTGGACGACGGCAGGCTGGCGGGGAACGCGAACCTCGACGCGTTGCGCGCGGAGTTTCCCTTCCTGCTGGACTTCGACCGCTGGCTGGCAGGCCCTGGTGCGGGTCTCCTTGATCAGGCGCTCCGTTCCTCGGACACGGGCATCGCCCCGCGCTGACGAGGCCCCGGGTGGGCCCGGCCCTATCTGCGCGCTGCTCCGGTCACGGGACAGACGGGTTGGCAGGACTAGACTTCTCTCGGCAGGGTGGTTGCCCTAGTGAGTTGAATTCACAACTCACTACGGGGCTCACAGTACGAAGGCTCGGTCGTCCGGCAGGCCGGGAGAGGTGGCTGACCGATTGTCCGATCTCACGTCGCCGCGGCCGAGCGGGCGGGGGCGGGCCCGCTCTCAGGCCGAATCGGTCGAGGTCGCCACGCCCCGGGTGTCGCAGGAGCAGCGGGAGAACTGGCAGTCACTGGTGATTCTCGCCCACCTGGTCGAAGCCGAACTTGAGCGAAAGACGCAGGACGATGCCGGCATCCCGCACAGCCACTTCAAGATTCTCGCGTTGCTCGCCGGCGCAGATCGGTACACGATGGGCCTCACCCGACTGAGTCGGGCGCTGCGGTTCCACAAGAGCCGGCTGTCACATGCACTCCGAACACTCGAGGCTGCCGGATTGCTCCGCCGCGAGGACACTCCTGAAAAGGGCCGTGCCTACCAGGCCGTCCTCACACGTCGTGGCCTCGACCTCGTGGAGCGAGTGTTGCCGCTGCAGGACGTCTTCGCCCATGACACGGTGCTCTCCGGCCTCACGGCGACCGAGGTCACGCAACTGCGCACCATCGCCGAGAGGATCATCGCGAACCTGGATGATCGGGAGGAGTGACCCGGCCGCCCTGTGACGGAACGGGCCCCGGCCCACCTCGCGCTTGAACGTGGCGTTGAAGGGCTCGGCGAGCGCGGACAGATGTCCGGTTGACAGGTCGAGTGCCGGTGGTCGTGTAGATGATGCGTCATCTACATGGTGGCGGCGGGCGTCGATCGCGGCTGAAATTCGTGCCACTGGTTGATTAATCAACCAGGATGCGCTTCAGTTGATGCGTCATCAATATCTCTGTGTGTAGGGGTACTGGCATGAGTGAGAAGAAGGTCATCGCGGCTGCCGGAGCGACCGGTGCCCAGGGAGGCGGCACCGCCCGGGCGATCCTCGCCGATCCGGACTCGGGGTTCACGGTGCGTGCGCTGACCCGAAACCCCGGCTCGCCCGCGGCCAGGGAACTCGCGCAGCTCGGTGCGGAGGTCGTGCGGGCGGATTTCCATGACGAGCCGTCCGTGCACGAGGCGTTCGAGGGTGCCTATGGTGCCTTCCTCGTCACCAACTTCTGGGCCCACGGTTCGGCGGCCAAGGAGACTGAGGAGATCGAGGTCCTGGTGCGGTCCGCGAAGAACGCCGGGCTGCGGCACGTGGTGTGGTCGACGCTGGAGGACACCCGTGAACTGCTGCCGCTGCAGGACGAGCGGATGCCCGTCCTGCAGGGGAAGTACAACGTCCCGCACTTCGACGTTAAAGGCGAGGGTAACGAGCTGTTCCGGCAGGCAGGGGTGCCGACCACCTTCCTGAACACCACCTTCTTCTTCCAGGGCTTCCTGTCGATGATGGGTCCCAAGCGGGCCGAGGACGGCGTACTGACGCTGACCCTGCCGCTTGAGGACGGCAAGCTGCTGGCCGGCGTGGACGTGAACGACATCGGCCGCACGGCGCTCGCCATCCTCAAGGACAGTGAGCGGTTCATCGGCCAGACCGTCGGCCTCGCCGGCGACCACCTGACCGGCGCCCAGTACGCGCAGAAGCTGGGCGCCGCGATCGGCGAGCCGGTGCGCTTCCAGTCGGTGCCCTACGACGTCTTCCGCTCCCTGGGCGTACCGGCGGGTGACGAGATCGCCAACATGTTCCAGTACTACGGCGACTTCGACCAGGAGTTCACCGGCGCCCGCGACCTGGACCTCCTGCGGGAGATCAACCCGGCACTCGAGAGCTTCGACGACTGGCTGGCCCAGAACGCCGCGAACATCCAGGTGGACTGACCCGCTACCGCCGGCGGGCCATGCCCCGGGGGCCGGACCACCGACGAGCGGCCGCAGCCTCTTCATGGAACAGGCGGTGAGTAGGTTGACGGCGGAGGAGCAGCGTGCGTGGCGGAGCTTCGTCCGGATGAATGAGAGACTCATGGGCCGGTTGTCTCGCTTGTTGCAGACGGAGTTCAACGTCTCGCCTGCGGACTTCGCCGTACTGGCCGAGCTGACGGACGTACCGGACCGGCGGCGGCTTCTGGACATCGCCAGGGCGTTGGAGTGGGAGAAGAGCCGGATGTCCCACCACATCACCCGGATGGTGCAGCGTGGTCTGGTGGTGCGGGACGAGTGTGCCGAAGACGGCCGTGGCACGTTCGTGGCGATCACGGACGAGGGGCGAGCGTTGGTCGAAGCCGCCGCCCCGCGTCATGTGAAGGCGGTGCGAGAGCTCTTCCTCGACCATGTCACGCCGTCCGAGCTGCGGTTGCTGGCTCGGATCTCCGAGCGCGTGTTGGAGAAGCTCGGCGAGGAACCAGCCTCTCGCGAACGGGCGGCCCGGCCTGCGTCATGTGGCCGGCGTGAGCGTCGCCGCGGTGGCCGCTGAGAGAGCGGGAAGGGAACGAAGGGGGCCATGAGTTGCCCCGCCGCCGCTGCGACCTCGACAGCCCGGTGTGGCGGGCCGACCGCCCCTACTTGGCGGGAGTCGAGGGCACCGGGTGCTTGCTCATGACCGACACGCGATTGAACGCGTTGATGGTGACCGCCACCCAGATCGCAGCTGAGATCTGAGCCTCGGGGAGAACCTGCCGGGCGGCCTCGTAGGCGGATGTCTGAGCCGCGGTGTTCACCGGATCGGTTGTGGCCTCGGCCAGCGCCAGGGCCGCACGCTCCGAGGGCGTGAACAGGCCGGTGTCCCGCCATGCGCTCAGGACACCGAGTCTCTGCGGTGATTCACCGGCGCGCAGGGCCGCCCTGGTGTGCACGTCGAGGCAGTAGGCGCAGCCGTTGAGCTGCGACACACGGAGGTTGATCAGTTCCACCGTGGTGCGGTCAAGTCCGGCCTCGGAGGCTGTTGCCCGGACCGCTTCCGAAACCTGCACCAGGGCAAGGAAGGCCTTGGGGCTCTGCTTGTCGACGAAGATCCTGCGGGGTGGGGAACTGCTGGGGTAGTTGCTCACGGCGAGGCCTCCTTCGGGCCACGCTCAAAGTGGCCCGTGTTCGTGCGGGTGCTGTGGCCATCGGCCTGCCCTCGTGGCATTATAGTTGATGCGACAACCAGATCGAGCGGGAGGTGCTCTCGGTGAGCAACACGGAAACCGATGCCGTGGCCCTGCGCTGCGGTGCGCTCGTCGAAGGCGACCGGCCGACCGGAGCCCCCCGCGTCGACGTCCTGTCGGCGCGCGAGGTCCCCCTCGGCGGTCCGCGCGCGATGCGTGTGCGGCGGACACTGCCCCAGCGGGAGCGCTCACTCATCGGCGCCTGGTGCTTCGCCGATCACTACGGTCCGCACGAGGTCGCCGCATCGGGTGGCATGGACCTGCCCCCGCATCCGCACACCGGACTGCAGACGGTGAGCTGGCTGTTCAGTGGAGAGGTCGAGCATCGCGACACCCTCGGCACCCACGCCCTGGTCCGGCCCGGCGAGATGAACCTCATGACCGGCGGATACGGCATCGCCCACTCGGAGGTCTCCACCCCGAACACCACCGTCATCCACGGCGTCCAGCTGTGGGTCGCGCTGCCCGAGGAACACCGCAACACCGCCCGGGACTTCCAGCACTACGTGCCTGAACCCGCGCAGGTCGACGGGGCCGAGATCAGGGTATTCCTGGGCTCGCTCGTCGGCCGGACCTCCCCGGTCCGGGCCTTCACGCCGCTCGGCGCCGAGATCGTCATCGAACCGCACAGGACGCTCACCCTCGCCGTGGACGCGAGCTTCGAGCACGGCCTCCTCGTGGACAGCGGGGACATCCGCCTGATCGACACTGTGCTGCGGCCTGCCGAACTCGGCTACGTCCCTCGCGGCGCGGATGTCCTGACGATGGTCAACGAGACCGACGCCCCGGCGCGGGTCGTCCTCCTCGGGGGACCTCCCTTCGGGGAAGAGATCGTCATGTGGTGGAACTTCATCGGTCGCAGCCACGAGGACATCGTGAAGGCCCGCGAGGACTGGGAAGCCTCCTCCGACCGCTTCGGTGTCATCAAGGAATTTCCCGGCGGCCGCCTTCCCGCACCGGCCCTGCCGAACGCCGCCATCACGCCGCGCCGGAACCCACCGACCCGCTGACCTCCCTCACGAAAGGCATACCATGAGTGAGTCCTCCACCACTACGGTCGTCGAGCGGGCGGACGCCGATCGCCGGTACGAGATCCTGGTCGACGGCCGACGCGCGGGACTGACCGCCTACCGTGACCTGGGCGTGCAGCGTGTCTTCTTCCACACGGAGGTCGACGAGGCGTTCGCCGGCCAGGGGCTGGGCCCGCAGCTGGTCCAGCAGGCACTCGCCGACGTGCGCGCATCCGGAATGCGGATCGTCCCCGTCTGCCCCTACGTCGCCAAGTTCCTCAAGCGGCACGACGAGTTCGCGGACATCACCGACCCTGTCACACCCGACATCCTGCGGTGGCTGAAGGCGCAGCTCGACTGAGTAGTCCGTTCGACTCTTCGGCGGCCAACTCGGGTCCCGCGTACGGGTTCCGGCGCGCACGGTGCGGATCGGCTCGGGTGCAGGAACTTCGTATGCATGCCTTCCCTCCGGGGCCAAGGCCCCCCGGGCGCCCGTGCTTCTATAGTGGACGCATCAACTATATTGAGGCTGCCGACAGCCACATGAGACGGGTGTGCAGCCCGAGGGGAGAAGTCCGGCGATGCGGAAGCTGACCGTGGCCCAGCAAATGGTGGACATCCTGCGCCAGGCGGGCGTGGAGCGGATTTACGGCGTGGTGGGTGACAGCTTGAACTCGGTGGTCGACGCGGTGCGCCGTACCGACGGCATCGAGTGGGTGCATGTACGGAATGAGGAGGCCGCCGCCTTCGCTGCGGCAGCTGAGGCACAGCTGACCGGCAAGCTCGCAGTGTGCGCCGGAAGCTGTGGCCCCGGAAACACGCATCTGATCCAGGGACTGTACGACGCGCACCGCTCCGGTGCGCCCGTGCTGGCACTCGCCTCGCACATCCCGTCCCACCAGATCGGCACCGGCTTCTTCCAAGAGACCCACCCGGAAAGGCTGTTCACAGAGTGCAGCGACTACTGCGAGATGATCAGCACCCCCGGGCAGATGCCCCGGGTTCTGCGGATCGCCATGCAGCGGGCTCTTGGCAACAGCGCGGTGTCGGTCCTGGTGATACCGGGCGATGTCGCGCACGACGCGGCGACTCACCCGACGGGAAGCAGCGACCTGGTCACTGAGCGCGGCCGGGTCGTCGCGCCGGACACCCAGGTTCGGGCGCTGGCCGAGAAGGTGAACGCGGCTCGGAAGGTGATGCTGTTCTGCGGTGCGGGAGTGCGGGACGCGCACGCCGAGGTCATGGCGCTCGCCGAGAAGGCTGCCGCCCCCATCGGGCACACCCTGCGGGGCAAGGAGTGGATCCAGTTCGACAACCCGTACGACGTGGGCATGAGCGGTCTGCTGGGCTACGGTGCCTGCTTCGACGCAATGCACGAGGCCGACCTGGTCGTCTTGCTCGGCACAGACTTCCCGTACAACGACTTCCTGCCGCAGGCACGGACCGTGCAGATCGACCACGATGCGGGCCGCCTCGGCCGTCGTACTGTGCTGGAACTCGGGGTCCACGGCGACGTCCGGGAGACGCTGCGGGCTGTGCTGCCGTTGGTCGAGGCGAAGCGGGGCCGTACCTATCTGGACCGGATGCTGCACAAACATGCCAAGTCGCTGGAGACGGTGGTCTCCGCCTACACCCACGACGTCGAGCGGCACACCCCGATCCACCCTGAGTACGCGGCCTCGGTTCTGGACGAACTCGCGGCTGACGACGCTGTGTTCGCCGTGGACACCGGCATGTCCAACGTGTGGGCGGCGCGTTATCTGACCCCCAATGGGCGGCGCCGGGTGATCGGTTCGTTCCTGCACGGCACGATGGCCAACGCGCTGCCGCACGCCATCGGCGCGCAGTTCGCTTACGCCGGCCGCCAGGTGATATCGATGTCGGGTGACGGCGGACTGGGCATGCTGATGGGCGAGTTGCTCACAGTGAAACTGCACGATCTGCCGGTGAAGACGATCGTCTTCAACAACTCCTCCCTGGGCATGGTGAAGTTGGAGATGCTGGTCGAGGGGCTGCCCGAGCACGAGACCGACCACGAGCCGGTGGACTATGCGGCGATCGCCCGCAGCGCGGGCATCGAGGCGATCCGCATCGAGCGCCCCGGGGATGTCGTCGAGGGACTCAAGCGGGCGCTCGCCCACGACGGACCGTTCCTGGTCGACCTGGTGACCGACCCCAACGCGCTGTCGATCCCGCCGCACATCTCGGCCGCCCAGGTCAAGGGATTCGCCTTCGCCGCGGGCCGGACAGTGCTCGACGGGGGCGTCGGCAAGATGCTCGACCTGGCCCGCGCCAACCTCCGAAACATTCCCCACCCCTGAGACAGTCGCCGTCCTCATCGAGGTCCAGTTTCACGACCTCAGCGACCTGACGAGCGCTGGTGCAACCACTGTGCCCAGCTCTCCGCCGCCCTGCGAGGCGGGGGCGCGGGTGCGTCTCAGCCTCGCGCGCGTGTCGAGCCAGTACGACTTCACGGAGGGAGCGTGCCAAGCCGGCATCGGAGCGGCCTTGCCGGGGGTCCCGGAGTGCCTGCGCGCTTACCTTCTGGCCCTGCGCTGCTTCGATCTGGGGCTGGTGGGGGACTGGGGAGCCACGGCCAGGGCGGCGGTTGACGGGGCGCTGCGGTCCGCGCAGCAAGCGGGGGACAGGGCCGCGTTGGCCACCGTCATGGCGGCTCACTCGAGCGTGCTCTACTACCAGTGCGACTGGGCGCGGGGCTCAAGCGCGTGGACGAGGCCGAGGACATCGCTTCCGAAGCCGTTTTCTCGCGCTCCCTCTGGGTGCCCGAGGAACTGTGGAAAGCGTTCATGCTCGATGTGGCAGGGCGTCCGGCGGAGTCACCCGCCGAGTCCGAGAGCGGCGTCCGGCGCACCCAGCGGCAAGGCCAGGCAGCCGCCACGCCTCCGTGGCTCATGAACCGCTCCAGCGTCCTGCTGGGCGCGGGCCGGCTGTCCGACGCCAGAGCGGAGACGGAAGCGGGCACAGCCATGGCCGACGAACTGGGCTGGGCCACTTCGCCGACGCGACGCTCCTGTACACCGGCGACCGTGACCCGGCGAAGCCCTACGCGGCCGAGGGCAGACGATGTTCGGCGATCCGGCGATACTTGTCCGCAACGCAGGGCCTTGCTGCTGGCGCTCATGGCCGATGCGGAGGGCCGCCCGGAGCAGGCCATGGTGCTGCTCGACGAGTTGTTCACCACGTTTGAGCTATCAGTCTGCCGACCGCGTCGGATTGGGCGATCAGGCCGCGTGCTCCGCCGACTCCGCGGCGGCGGCCCGCGCGCTCAGTACGCTCTTTCCGCGCTCCGACTCCGGAAAGCGGAGAAGCATCGCACGCAGTTCTTCGGCGCCCACGTTGGCGCCGAACGGCTCGGTGCCCGGTTCCAGTCGTACCCCTTCGGCCAGGGGCCGGCCATGACGGGGTCGAAGCCGACTGCATCGACTATGCGGGCGACGGTGGTGAGGTCGTTCGGATCGTCACCGGCGATCGCGATTGCCTTACGTCCGTGCGTTCCCGGACGCTGGGCCCCGTCGTCCAGATCGTGGTAGCCCATGTGGTTGAACGCCTTGACCACCTGTGAATCCGTCAGGTAGTCCTGCACGATCTCGCTGGAGGAGGTCAGCGGGTCGGTCAGGTCCTCGCGGATGCCGTCGACTTCTCACCAGTAGTTCATGGCGTCGATCACGAGTTTGCCGCGCAATGCATCGAGGGGGAGAGCGCGGTACTTGCCGAGCGGCAGCGCCAGGATGGCGACGTCCGCCGCCGCGGCGGCTTGAGCCGCGGTGACCGGGATCGCGCCAGGGGTGAGGACCTGGATGGTGAGCGCGATCTTGGCGGGGTCGCCCGAGTCCGCGATGAGCACCCGGTAGCCGCCGGCCTGGGCCGGCCGCCCCAGCGCCGTGCCGACCTTGCCCGCACCCAGGATGCCTACGGTGTTCACGGGCGTGCTGAGCATGTCTTCTTCTCCGTTCACGGTGTCAGCTCGCGAGGATCTCGCGGACCATCGGGAGCACCTTGGTGCCGTACAGCTCGACGGCGCGCAGGCGGGCGCTGATCGGCTGGTTGCCGTAGATGAGGTCGAAGCGGCCGACGCCGAGTGCCTTGATCGCGCGGGCCATCTTGCGGGCGACCGTCTCCGGCGACCCGATGTAGAGGGAGCCGTGCTCGATCTCCGAGTCGTACTCGTCCTTGCGCAGCGGCGGCCAGCCCCGCAGTGCGCCGATGCGGTCCCGGACGACCTTGTAGCCCGGCCAGTGCAGTTCCCGGGCCTGCTCGTCCGTGTCGGCGATGAAGCCGGGCGAGTGCATGCCGACAGGATGGGCGGTCGTGCCGAACTGTTCTGCGGCGCGCCGGTAGAGGTCGATGAGGGGCACGAAGCGTTCCGGGCTGCCGCCGATGATGGCGATCATCAGCGGGAAGCCGTAGTGCGCGGTGCGGATGACCGACTGGGGAGAACCGCCGACGCCCACCCAGGTGCTCAGGTGACCGGACTCGGTCTTGGGAAAGACGTCGGCGTTCTCCAGCGGAGTCCGTTTGCTGCCGCTCCAGGTGACGGGCTTCTCCTCCAGCAGCCTGGCTAAGAGCTCGATCTTCTACTCGAACAGCACGTCGTAGTCGGCGAGGTCGTATCCGAAGAGGGGGAACGACTCGGTGAACGATCCGCGTCCGAGGATGACCTCGGCCCGGCCGTTGGACAGTGCGTCCACGGTCGCGAACCGCTGGAACACGCGGACCGGATCGTCGGAGCTGAGCACGGTCACGCCGGAGCTCAGACGGATCCGGTTGGTGCGCGTGGCGATCCCGGCCAGCACAGTCTCCGGGGTGGTGATCGCGAACTCCGGGCGGTGGTGTTCGCCGAGTGCGATGACGTCCACGCCGGTCTCCTCCGCGAGTACGGCCTCCTGGACTACTTGGCGGATGGCCTTCGCGTAGGACACCGGGGTGCCGAAGTCGTCCTCCAGTACGTCTCCGAATGTGTCCAGACCGAAGACGAGACCAGACATGGTGGGCTCCTGTGCAGACCGATTGTTGAGGTGTCAATTATCCGGGCATTTGATTGATTTGTCAACCAGTTGAGAAGTGGTGGTACTTCGTGGGGTGCGGCATGAGTGCATCGTTCGGCCCGAGAGGTTTGGGAGTCGTTCGCTGGCCGCTCTGTCGCAGCCGAGAGGTATCGCGGGTGACGTGCGCCATGCCTTCCCCGGCGGACGCCACCATCGACCGCACTGATGAAATCTCGTCTTCGAAAGGTGGGTGCCGTGACCCAGGACTTCGCGGTGCGGGATTCTGCTGGTCGGCCGACGCGCGGCTGGCTCCTATGTTGGCAAGAAGGTGATGCATCAACCATTCGGCGGTGCTGAGGCCCGCACGGCGGCGCCCATCGTCACCCCTCCCGGTCGGCTTCGGCTTCCCGCTCAGGGGTCGGCTGACAGAGGCGTTCGATGAGGATCTGCCAGCTGTCGGCCAGGCGTGCGATGTGGAGGGCCTTGTTGGCCCGCGGGGACATGGGCAGGTAGAGCAGGATGGGGCCTTCGAGCGCGCCGGTCAGCTGCAGGGCGAGGCTGTCGACGTCCGGAGCGTCGACCCCGGCCTGCCCAAGAAGCATGCGGAGATGGATCTGGGACAAGGTCGACTCCCCGGCGGGAATCGACTGGTTGTGATCCAAGGCGGCGCGGGCGATGGCATGACGTTCCAGTAGGAACCTGATGCGGGCACGGCCGTAGGCCGCCAGTCGGGCGGCCGGCATTGCGCCGGGGCCCAGGGGTGGGGGCCGTAGAGGACTCGTTCCCGGAAGGCGCGATCGTCGTCGTCCAGGAGGGCGTGGAAGATGCCGGCCCTGCTTCGGAAGCGGCGGAAGACGGTGCCTTTGCCTACGCCCGCCCGTTCGGCCAGGCCGTCCATTGTCACCTGCTCCACGCCAGTCTCGGTGATCATCTCGCGGACCGTGTTCAGTAGGAGCTGCCGGTTGCGAGCTGCGTCGGCACGCTCGATGACCGTGGTGGTGGACGACTTGCTCATGGTGTGCCCTTCGTAGGGTGTAGGTCAGCGGGTCGACGGGTTCTGGCGCGGTGTGATGGCGGCGTTCGGCAGGGGGCCGGTGCGGGAAAGTAGCCGCCAGGAAAGTCCTCGATGGCGCCGAAGCCGGTCGGCCGGGGCCTCCCAGTCCTCGCGGGCTTTCACAATGTCCTTGCGGCTGCGACCGATGAAGTTCCACCACGTGACGATCTCATCCCCGAAGGGCAGCCCTCCGGTGCGGATGGTCCGCACCGAGGCGTCGGTCTCGTTCGACGTCTTCAGGGTGTCCGCGCCGCGAGGGACGTAGCCGAGCGCGGCAGGCCGCAGCACGGTGTCGATCAAGCAGATGCCCTCGCTGTCCATGAGGAGGCCGTGCTCGCAAGCCGCGTCCACGGCGAGAATGAACGTCACGTGCGGTCCGATGACGATCTCGGCGCCGAGCCGATCTCCGCGACATCTTCAATGCGATCCTCTCGCCAACTGCAGGGGAATCGCCGCACCGTATGCCTTCTCGATGCTTGGCGCTGTTTCCTCTGGGGACCTTCCATTCCAGGATCAGGCTGTCCAGGTCAGAGGGGGCCTCAGCCGCTTCGTGTCTTTCACTCGTCGGGTGTGGTCACAGCCAGTCGTGTTCGCGGGCGTACCGCGCCGCTTCGTGCCGGGTCTGGGCCTGGGTCTTCCGCATCGCATTGGACAGGTAGTTGCGGACGGTGCCCTCGGCGAGGTGGAGCCGACCGGCGATGTCGGCGGCGGAGTAGCCGTCGGCCGTGGCGCGCAGGACGTCGATCTCGCGGTCGGTGAGGGGGCAGTCGTCGATGAGGGCGAGCGCGGAGACGTCCGGGTCGATCCAGCGCCGTCCCTCGTGCAGGGTCGCGATGACGGACGCGATGTGCGCCGGTTCAGCGGACTTGCTGACGAATCCCTGGACACCGAGCTTCAGCGCCCGGCGCAGTACCCCGGGCCGGGCGTGCCTGGTCAGCATGAGGATCACCTGGTCCGGCCGGACGCTGCGGATGGCCGAGACGGCGCTGAGCCCGTCGACGCCGGGCATCTCCAGGTCGATGACGAGCACGTCGGGCCGGTACCGCAGGGTGGCGCGGACGGCGTCCTCGCCGTCCTCGGCTTCGGCGCGCACAGCGATGTCTCCCTCGAGCGGCAGCAGCGCCGCGAGCGCCTTGCGCAGGAGTGCCTCGTCGTCGGCGAGTACGATGGTGGTCATCGGGCCTCCTGTGCCTCGGGACCAGGCGACGGGAAGTCGGCGGCGGTCAGGAAATGCCCGTTCTTCTGGTCCACTGTGAGCTTTCCCCCGTTGTCGGCCACGCGTTGTTCGAGAACGGCGAGACCGCTGAGTTCTGAGAGCGGCTTGTCTGCTGCGCCGTCGTTGACGATGGTGATGCCTGACTCGGACAACGTGATCCGGACTTCCCGCGCCTGGGCGTGCCGCAGGATGTTGGTTGTTGTCTCGCGCAGGACCTGGCCGAGCAGCTCGCCCGTGCGACTGTCCGAGCACGCATCGCGGCGGATGTGTACCGTGATGCCAGCGGCCTCGAACAGGTTCTTCGCATTCTCCAGCTCAGCGGGGAGGTTGAGTCGACGCTGTGCGTAGACGAGCTCCTTGGTCTGGGTGATGGTGTCGCTGACGAGTGAGTAGATCTCGTGCAGCTCCTGCTCTGCCCGGCCGGGGTCGCGGTGCACCAGCTTCTGTGCAAGGGCGACTTTGAGCTTCACCACGTGCAGGGTGTGACCCTGGATGTCGTGCAGGTCGCTGGCAAACCGCATACGCTCACGCACCACGGCCAGCTCCGCCTCATGCCGACGCGACTCCTCCAAGTCGTGGACGACATCGTAGAACCGCTTGTTGGGGAACATCAGCCCCGTCACGATGGCGGTGACGCCCGCGGGGACGATGACATACCTGATCAGTACCTGACGCGGGTCGTCATCCGTCATCAGGAACCGTGCCGCGCCCACGACGGCGACGTAGGCGACCAGGGTGACGGCGGCTGCGCCACGATGGCGGCGCAGCCGCGGCACGACCAACGGGCCCACGACGGACAGACCGAAGATCGCCTTCCCACTCCCGGCCACCAGCACACCGAAGAGCCAGACACCCGCGGTGAGGACCAGGCACGGCACGGCGACCCGGGCCAGACTGCCTGCCGCCCAGGATACGAAGGCCACCAGTGCCGCGACCACACCCAGGCCCAGGACCACAGCGTCCGACCAGGACTCGGCGTCCAGCGCCACCAAGAGCACCCCACCGACAGCGACCACCGGGAGCAGCGTGATCAGGTTGAGCCGGCGCAGTCGTCCCTGTGCCGTCGCCTCGGTAATTTCAGACATCGTTCAGCCAGTATCCGTGCGGAGCTTCCGGTACACCAGTGACACTGCGTCATGCATGCCTGCCAGGAATGTCATGGCGGGGACGTGATGCGATGGCACTGCCGAGAGCGCGTCGCGGCCGGTGGAATCGAGGCATGTCCACTACAGCAGTCATCGAGGTCACGAAGCTCAACGTCCGCTACGGCGATTTCCATGCTGTGAAGGACCTGTCGTTCCAAGTGCGGCGTGGCGAGTTCTACGCACTGCTCGGCACGAACGGCGCAGGCAAGACGTCGGCCCTCGAGGTCATCGAGGGACATCGGCCGGCCGAGTCGGGCACCGTCCGCGTCTTGGGGCAAGGCCCGCGCGACCGCGCTGCCGTGCGCTCGCGGATGGGCATCATGCTGCAGGAGAGCGGCTTCTCTCCGGATCTCACGGTGAAGGAGTCGGTCCGGCTGATCGGCATGCTGACCCGGCGGCACGACGACGTCGACCGCGTACTGGGCGTCGTGGGTCTGACCCGCAAGGCGGGCACCAAGGTGTCGCAACTCTCCGGCGGCGAGAAACGTCGTCTGGACTTCGCCACCGCCGTGTACGGCGGGCCCGAGCTGGTCATCTTGGACGAGCCGACGACCGGCCTGGATATCCAGTCCCGCGACGCGCTCTGGGCCGCCGTGGACAGGCTGCGCGACGAGGGATCCACGGTCGTGCTCACCACTCACTACCTGGAGGAGGCGCAGCAACGGGCCGATCGTATCGGGCTCATGCACCAGGGGACCTTCCACCGTGAGGGGACCGTCGTGGAGTTGACGCAGACCCTGCCGTCGGTGATCACCTTCGCTCTTCCGGCCGGTGCTCCCGAGCCGCCAATGGGAGCTGTGCACGCGGACGGGGCCTTTCGTGTGGAGACCTTCAGCCTGCAGGAGGACCTCTACCGCCTGCTGGGCTGGGCTCACGATGCCGGGGTGGACTTCCGGGAACTGCAGGCCGGTCCGACCCGCCTCGACGATGTCTTCCGCGCCATCACCGGCGGCTGAACCCACCAACGCTTTGCCACGAAGGGACCCAACTCCATGTTCGCGATCGCTCGCAGTGAGCTGATCCAGATCTTCCGGAACCGGCTGGTTCTGGTCACCGGTCTTATCGTGCCGGTCGCCATCAGTGCGTTCTTCGTCTACCGGCACGAGATCTTCGAGGATGTGGCCGGCCTCGGCTACATCGCGGCGATCGTGATGTTCACCGTGATGGCCTTCGGGCTCTACACCACGGCCGTGACTACGCTGGCCTCGCGTCGGCAGAACCTCTTCCTCAAACGGCTGCGCTCCACCGCCGCCGGCGATGTCGACATCCTCACAGGGCTGCTCTTGCCGGTCACGGTCATCGCGCTGGTCCAGGTGGTCGGGATCCTGATCGTGCTGGGCGTAGTCGCCACCGAACCGTCCCAGATCCCGCTCCTCGCGGCTGCAGTCCTGGCCACGCTGGCCATGTTGGTCGGCCTGGCACTCGCCACGGCGGGGCTCACGAACTCGCCGGAGCACGCTCAGGTGACCACGCTACCCGTCAGCCTGTCGGTGATCGCGGTCGCCAGCTGGGTAGGCATGACCGGCACTGAAAATCTCGCCCTGCTCAAGCGGCTGCTTCCCGGTGGCGCCGCCACCGAACTGGTCGTCAATGCCTGGGAGGGCAACGTACCCGTCGCGGACTCCCTGATCCTGCTGGTCCCCACACTGAGCTGGGTCGTCGTCGCCGTCGGGCTAGCTTCCCGCCTCTTTCGTTGGGAACCACGCCGATGAGCCCGACCGAGCGCCGCTGGCCCGCGGCGCCCGGCGACGAGACCGTCACCTGCGGGGGCTCCACCACCAAGGCCGTCCCGACCCCGTGAACCACATGCTGCTCACGATCGCCAAAACCGGCAGCGCAACCTGCCGCCTCTCGGGCTGCTCGGCCGCCCGCTTCGGCGAGGCTCAGTCGGTGCCTCCGGCCATCGAGGGCTCGAAGCCGCAGGCCGTTGTCATGCTCGCCCTGGGTGAGTATGCAGACGAGTTTCAGGAACGTTTGTCGTTCAGCATCTCGATCGGGTTGGCCTGGCCACTGGGTCCGGGGCATGGAATGTGCATCGGCCGAGCTCGCGCATCGCACGGGCCAGGCGCCACCGCCGCGACTGACGGTCAATGTGGCTCGGGTTCGTGACGGCCTGGGCAGCCCGGAATCGCCCGGGTACGCCTCAGCCTGCTGTTTCCTCGCCCACCGGATGCTCCACATCCGAGGAAGCTGCCGCGGTTGTGGTTCAAGTCTGCGCTGTGCCGATCTTCCTAGGCTGCGGAAGCAGTGCAAACCCGGGCGGCTGTCCGCGTGCTGCGGGCCACCGTCCTGCCCCCGCCCCGCCGCGACCGCGATCACCTGCTGCACTGGTCCGCCTGGCGCCGCGCACACCAGCACCGGGCAGCCGAGACACACCGCCGCTGAAACAACATCACCGCGGCCGCGACGACGCGACAAGGCGAGCATGATCAAGAACTACAGCTGCCGTGACTGACCTCGCCGCCCACCTCGGTTGCACCATCGGAACCGTCCGTAAGTGGCTGGGCGACGGACTCCTGACTGGGCGCCAGGAGACGCGCCACCCGCACCACTGGATCCTCTACGCCACACGCGAAACGATCACCCGGCTCGAAGCACGCCTCGCCAAGGCGCGAGGACGCACCACTCGCGTCCACCCCCGCTTCGCCGACGAACTCGACGACCACACACCGATGCAGCCTGCTTGACGCATCGAGAACAGCGTGCATTGGATCCGAGACGTCACCTTCGACGACGACGCCAGCCAGACCCGCACCCGCAACGCCCCCGCCGTCATGGCCGCCCTCCGCGACATCATCCGTAGCGCCTTCCGCCTCGCCGGCTGGGTCAACACCGCTAGCGCATGCCGCGCTCACACCACACCAACAGCCGTACTCATCCTCTACGGCATCCCATAACTATGGGGACATTCCCGGAACACTCCCGGGCCTGTGGGGCTCGGATATTCATCGCTGCTGTTCAAAACGCCACGGTCTCCGCGTAGCACTGCGATCCTGGTGGGATGGTCGTGTCGCTTCTCTACCGGATGACTCGACGTCTTCTCTCCGTCCCAGCAGTGCTCCTACAGCGGGACACCTCGAAAGAAGCTGAGCTTCTCGTCCTCCGGCACGAAAACGCTGTGCTACGACGCCAACTGCAAGGGCGGGTACGGTACGAGCCTGCGGACCGTCTCTGGTTCGCAGCCCTGTCCTCGCTGATCCCCCGCCGCCGCTGGACCAAGATCTTCCCGGTCACACCGAGCACGCTGCTCGCCTGGCACCGCAGGCTCGTCGCCCGCAGATGGGACTACTCCCGACGACATCGAGGTCCCGGACGGCCGCCCACGCAGGCCGCCATCAAGAAACTCGTACTGCGCCTTGCCCGCGAGAACAGCCGATGGGGCCACCGCCGGATTCAAGGTGAACTGGCCCGGCTCGGACACCCGATCGCCGCCTCCACCGTCTGGCAGATCCTCCACAACGCAGGAATCGACCCCGCACCACGCCGCACCGGCCCAACCTGGCGCGAGTTCCTCTCCGCACAGGCCACCAGTCTGATCGCCTGCGACTTCCTCCACATCGACACCATCAACCTGCAACGCCTGTACGCCCTGATCTTCCTCGAGCACCACACCCGGCGCCTGCACATCGCCGGCGTCACCGCACACCCGACCACTGCATGGGCCACCCAGCAAGCCCGCAACCTCGCCACCGACCTCGGCATACGCATGGACTCGCTGCGCTTCCTCATCCGGGACCGCGACAGCAAGTACACCAACACCTTCGACGCCGTGTTCCAAGCCGAGGACATCGAGATCATCAAGACACCGGTCCGCGCACCGAAGGCCAACGCCCACTGCGAACGAGTGATCGGCACCCTCCGCCGAGAAGTCCTCGACCACATACTGATCCTCGGCGAAGCTCACGCGCGCCAGGTCCTGGCCACGTACCAGAGGCACTACAACGCGCACCGCCCGCACCGAGCCCGATGCCAGCTACCTCCCCAAGCAGACGGACAACCACCTCCGGTCCTTGACCCGGCCAGCCGCAGAGTCCTGCGCACTCGCGTCCTCGGCGGCGTGATCAACGAGTACAGATACGCCGCTTGACCAGGAGCGATGATTATTCGAGCCCCGCAGGTGGGTCATGAGGGTGATGGCGGCGAGTTGGATCATGGCTGCTGATCGGTGGGGGTGGGTTTCGTAGTCGCGGGCCAGGCGGCGGTGGTGCATGAGCCAGCCGAGGGTGCGTTCGATGACCCAGCGGCGGGGCTGGACGTGGAATCCGCGGATGCTGGGGTCGCGTTGGACGATTTCGAGGTCGATGCCGAGGTGGGCGGCGTGTTCCACGGCTTTGGTCTTGTAGCCGTTGTCGGCCCAGGCTTTGGTGACGGTGGGGTGGCGCTCGCGGACTTTGGTCAGGAGTTGGGTGCCGGCGGTGGAGTCGTGGACGCTGGCGGCGGTGACGGCCACGGCCAGCAGGAGACCGAGCGTGTCGGTGACGATGTGCCGTTTGCGTCCAATGATTTTCTTGGCCGGGTCGATGCCTTGGCTGGTCAGGTGGACAGTGGCGGAGGTTTTGATGCTCTGGCTGTCAATCAGGCAGGCGCTGGGCTCGCTGGAGCGGTCTTCGGCCTGGCGGACTTTGCCGCGTAAGAGGCCGGTGAGCTGGTCGAAGATGCCGTCGGCTTCCCAGTGGGCGAAGTACCCGTAGACGGTCTGGTGGGGCGGGAAGTCGTGGGGCAGGTAGCGCCAGGGGATGCCTGTGCGGTCGACGTAGAGGATGGCGTTCATCAGGGCGCGCAGGTCGTGGGTGGGTTTACGGATGCCGTTGCGGGCCTGGCGCCAGGCTTCGAGGGTGGGGCGGATGAGTTCCCAGCGAGCATCGGACAGGTCGCTGGGGTAGGGCCGTGAGGGCTGCATGATGCCTGGGTATGCGGTGGCGGCCAGTCTGAGCAGGGCGTGTGCGGGGGTGTTGGGTGCACCGGGGTGTGCGTTCTCAATTGCGCGTGAACCGGTGGGTTTCTAAATGAGACAGGAGCTTTTGCAAGGAACCCGGCGCATAACTGGTCTGCTGGTTGCCGCATAAGCCGTTTTTCCGGCGGATCGCTTGGTTCGGTGCTCGTATCTGGCCGCTAAAAATCATCATGAAACATACGATAGGCGAATCAAACGCTCACTAAGACCGTGTCCTATGTGGTGAGGCGTCGTTGCCCCGGGCATGGGGCGGGGTACGTGGAGTTGGATTGTTCCGGACGGGCTGTGGGAGATCGCGAA